>NZ_JBVHMF010000024.1:20857-86801 GCF_055558595.1 Streptomyces sp. NPDC025721
CGTACCCCCTCCCCCCCCCCCCCCCCCCCCCCCCCCCCCCCCCCCCCCCCCCCCCCCCCCCCCCCCCCCCCCCCCCCCCCCCCGATGCCGTGTCCGGGCCGTTGACGGTCTCTTGGGGGTGTTGCGAAAATTATCGCAACTTCGTGAGGGAGGCGGTTGGGATGGCGAGCGGCAGTGGCGCGCGTGGGGAGATGCAGGCGTATGTGCGGGAGTTGGTCGATCCGCTGGTGCGGTACGCGAGCGAGGGGGGCGCTCGGATACGGCTGGGGGTGAACACGGCGCACCATGACGACACTGCGGCCGACCTGGAGGGGTACGCGCGGCCGTTGTGGGGGCTGGCGCCGTTGGCGGCGGGGGGCGGGGAGTTCGCGCACTGGGAGCTGTGGGCGCGGGGGCTGGCGGCGGGGACGGACCCGGGGCATCCCGAGTACTGGGGGACGGCCACCGGCATCGACCAGCGGACCGTCGAGACGGCGGCCGTCGGATTCGCGTTGGCGCTGGCGCCGGAGAAGCTGTGGGACCCGCTCAGCGGCAAGGAACGGGACCGGGCGGGTGCCTGGCTGGCGAGCTTCCTGGGAGCCGACACGCCCGAGAACAACTGGAACTTCTTCCCGGTGCTGGTCAGCCTCGGTCTGGACCGGGTGGGGTACGCGCACGACCGGGACGCGCGGCACGCCCGGCTGGACCGGCTGGAGACGTACGCGCGCCAGGACGGCTGGTACGCGGACGGGAACACCGCGCAGCGCGACTACTACATCCCGTGGGCCATGCACTTCTACGGCCTGATCTACGCGGCGCTCGCGGGCGAGGGCGACCCGGCGCGGGCGGCGCGCTTCCGGCAGCGGGCGGCCGACTTCGCGCCGGGCTTCCGGCACTGGTTCGCGGCGGACGGCGCCGCCGTGCCGTTCGGCCGCAGTCTCACGTACCGGTTCGCGCAGGGCTCGTTCTGGGGGGCGCTGCCGTACGCGGGGGTGGACGCCGTGCCGCCGGGGGAGGCCAAGGGGCTGCTGTCGCGGCACTTGCGCTGGTGGCGGGAGCGGTCGGCGCTGACGTCGCCGGACGGGGTGCTGACCATCGGGTACGGCTATCCGCAGCCGGCGGTCGCTGAGCAGTACAACGGGCCGGGCTCGCCGTACTGGGCGATGAAGGCGTTCCTGCCGCTGGCCCTGCCCGCGGACCACGCCTTCTGGACGGCGGACGAGGAGCCCGCCGCCGAACTGCCGGAGACCTTGGCGCAGCCGGACGCCGGGGCGGTGCTGATGCGTTCGGGCGGGGACGCGACGCTGCTCAGCGGGTCGCAGCACAATCTCTGGGCGCGGGGAGGCGCCGCGAAGTACGCCAAATTCGCGTACTCCTCCCGCTTCGGCTTCAGCGCGCCGGTCGACGGTCTCGGCCCGGAGCCGGGGGCGTACGACTCGGTGCTCGCGGTCAGCGACGAGGCCGACATTGAGGAGGGGACGGCGCCGCGGCACTTCCGGGTGCGCGAGGAGCAGCACGATCCGGCGGTCGAGGACGGCGACACCGTACGCAGCACCTGGCGGCCGTGGCCCGACGTGGAGATCACCACCTGGCTCACCGCCGCCGCGCCCTGGCACCTGCGCACCCACCGCGTCCGTACGGGCCGCGCGCTGTACACGGCGGAGGGCGGCTTCGCGGTCGACCGGGACGCGGGGCTCACCCGGCGCGAGGAGAACGAGGGCAGCGCCGTGACGGTCACCGGGGCCGGGGACCTCAGCGGGCTGCGCGATCTGGACGGCGGCCGTAGCGGCCGGGTGCTCGACCCGCTGCCGGGCACCAATGTGCTGGCGCGGCGCACGTCACTGCCCGTGCTGGTGGGTCAACTCCCGCCCGGCGAGCACTGGTTGCGCTGCGCGGTGCTCGGCGCCGGGGCCGCGGGGGCGGCGGCGTGGGAGGAGGCACCGCCGAGGGCGCGGCACTGAGGCCGCCGCGGCGCGCCACGGGCGCGCCCGTAGCGGATCGGGAGCCGTACGGGGGCGGGGGGCGGGGCGGGTGGCTGGCCGGGGGGAGGACGGGTTAGCGTCTGGGTATGAATGAGCATCGTGCCCCCGGCGCCCTCGGCGTCGGCCTTGCCACCGTCGCCGACGACGGCACCGTCCTGGACACCTGGTACCCCGCACCGGAACTCGCCGCGGAGGCGGGCCCCGCGGGCACCGAGCGGCTGAGCGCCGAGCGCGCGGCGGAGCTGCTGGGAGCGGCGGCGCCCAAGGCGCTCGGGAAGGACCCGAGGCGCGGGGTGGAGGTCGTGGCGGTGCGGACCGTCATCGCCTCGACGGACGACAAGCCGCTGGACGCGCACGACGCGTATCTGCGGCTGCACCTGCTGAGCCACCGCCTGGTCCGCCCCAACGAGCCCAATCTGGAAGGGCTGTTCGGCCTGCTGGCGAACGTCGCGTGGACGTCGATCGGCCCGGTGCCGGTGGCGGCGGTCGAAGGGGCGCGGCTGGCGGCCCGCGCGGAGGGCCTGCACCTGGCGGTGTACGGCGTGGACAAATTCCCGCGGATGACGGACTACGTCGCCCCGTCCGGCGTGCGGATCGCCGACGCCGACCGCGTACGCCTCGGCGCGCACCTGGCGTCCGGCACGACCGTCATGCACGAGGGCTTCTGCAACTTCAACGCGGGCACGCTGGGCGCCTCCATGGTCGAGGGCCGCATCTCGCAGGGCGTCGTCATCGGCGACGGCTCGGACATCGGCGGCGGCGCGTCCATCATGGGCACCCTGTCCGGCGGCGGCACCCAGGTCGTCTCGGTCGGCGAACGCTGCCTGCTCGGCGCCGAGTCGGGCCTGGGCATCGCCCTCGGTGACGACTGCGTCGTGGAGGCGGGCCTGTACGTCACCGCGGGCACCCGCGTGACGCTCCCGGACGGCAAGATCGTCAAGGCGCTGGAGCTCTCCGGCGCCAACAACATCCTCTTCCGCCGCAACTCGACCACCGGCAAGGTCGAGGTCCTTCAGCGCACGGGTTCGTGGGGCGGCCTCAACGACGCGCTGCACAGCCACAACTGACGACGCGTCACGCGTGACCGGTTCACGCCGTACGAGCCGCCGCCGCGAGCACCGCGCGCTCCTCCTCGGGGGACCAGCCGGCCTCCAGCGGCGGCTCGCCGCGTTCCCGGTCCCAGGCCAGGACGTCGGCGGCGGTGACCGCCAGCGGGGTCGCGGGCATCCCGGCGGCCCGGGCGCGCGCGGCGCTGCGCTGCTGTGTGGCGGTGTCCTCCCGGACCAGCGGGAACATCGGCGGTACGACGTCCGGCGTGACCCGTACGATCTCCACCTCGGTGCCCGCGGCCCGCGCGCACGTCTCGATCAACTCGCCGAGGGTTACCGGCTGTTCGGGGCCCACGGCGTGGAAGGCGCCGGGCCGGTCGTCCTCCAGCAGCCGGATCACCAGCCGGGCCAGGTCGCGGGAGTCGATGATCTGCACCGGCTGGGCGGGGTCGGCGGGCAGGGCGACCCGGCCGCCGCGCGCGGCGGCGCGCACCCAGTAGGTGAACATGTCGGAGGGGTCGTGCGGACCGGCGACCTTCCCCGCCCGCACGATCGTGGCGCGCTGCCCGTGGCGCGCGGTCACGTCGTCCTCGCAGGCGACCTTGCACGGCCCGTACGTGGCCTCGCTCAGCACCTCGGTGTCGCGGACCGGCGGGCGGCGCGGGGTGTCCTCGTCGGAGCCGGGCGCCACACCCTCGCGCTGGTACACCGCGTGGCTGGAGATGAACAGATACCGGCCGATCCGGTCGCCCAGCGCGTCCATGGCCTGCGCGACGTGCCGCGGGACGTAGCCGCTGACGTCCACGACGGCGTCCCACCGGGTGTCGCCCGCGAGCGCCGCGTAGTCGCCGGTGTCGCGGTCGCCGGTCAGCCGGGGGAGGCCCGGGAAGAGTCCGGCGCCGGTCCTGCCGCGGCCGAAGAGGGTGACGTCGTGCCCGCGGTGGAGTGCGTCCTCCACGATGGCGCGGCCGACGAAGGCGGTACCGCCCAGAACGAGAATGCGCATAAGGGGCGACTCTACTGTCGGTCCCGACGGCCGTCACCCGGATATCGCGGTCGTGATCCGCCGGGCAGGCCCTAGTGGTAGATCTTCTCCGCGTACGCGGCCCCGTAGTACGTCTCCAGCTCCGCCAGCGAGTCCTCGGTCCGCTCCAGCGTCTTGGAGATCCGCGCCCGCGAGGCCAGCGCGTCGGGCTGCCACGTCTCCGGCTTCCACAGCGCGCTGCGCAGGAACGCCTTGGAGCAGTGGAAGAAGACTTCCTCGATGTCGACCAGGACCGCGACCTGCGGGCGGTGGCCCTTGACGACCATGCGGTCGAAGAAGTCGGCGTCGCGCAGGAGCCGCGCCCTGCCGTTGATCCTGAGGGTGTCGCCGCGCCCGGGGACGAAGTAGAGCAGGCCGATGTGCGGGTTGGACAGAATGTTGCGGAAGCCGTCCGCGCGGCGGTTGCCCGGCCGCTCGGGGACCGCGATGGTCCGGTCGTCCAGGACGACGGTGAAACCGGCGGGGTCGCCCTTGGGCGACACGTCACAGGTGCCGTCGGCCGCCGAGGTGGCCATCAGGCAGAAGGGCGCCGCCTTCAGCCAGGCCACGTCCAGTTCGTGCAGCCGGTCGCGCGCCTTGTCGCGGACGACCGCGGTGGGTTCGCCGAGCAGTTCCCGCAGTTCGGCCTCGTCGGTGATCTCCTGCATGTGCCGTACACCCCCGGTGAGTGAGTACCTTCTGGGAACTCTCACTGTACAGGGTGGCTTTTCCGGGCTTTCCTCGCGCCTTTCCCCTGGCCTTCCCCTGGCCTTCCCCTGTCTTTCCCGCGCCTGCGATGAGTTCCGCGGCGGTCCCCGGTCTACCTCTTCGACAGCGCCACGGCGCATACGACAGCACCGCATCGACCCGACCAGAGGAGCCCCTCGTGTCCGTCGTCTCCACCCCCACCAGCGCCGCCCCGACCGGTACCGCGACAGCCGTCACCGCCCGCCCCGCCCGTAGCCGGGCGCGCACCGCGCTGCTCGCCCTCCAGATCGTGCTGGCCCTCTTCTACGGCGTGGCCAGCGCCGCCCCCAAGCTCCTCGGCATCGACGCCGCGGCCGACTCCTTCGACCGCATCGGCTTCGGCGACTGGTTCATGTACCTCACCGGCGCGCTCGAACTCGCGGGCGCCGTCGCCCTGTTGATTCCGGTGCTCTATCAGGTCGCCGCGGTCGCGATGATCGGCCTGATGATCGGCGCCACCGTCACCCAGATCACCGTCTTCGACGGCGACAACGCGGCGACGCCGATCATCCTCATCCTGCCGCTGGCCCTGATCGCCTGGGCCCGCAGGGACAGTACGAAGGCGCTGCTGGCCCTGATCCGCGGCGCGGTCGCCCGGACCTGACCGCGCTCCCGTCGGCCGCGGCCGGCGACCGTACGCAACGCCGCACGGCGGACGGCTCGCGGTGCGATCCTGAGTACGGACGTCGCACGGATGTCGCGCGGATGTCGCGCGGGCGTCGTACGGCCGGCGCGACGACTGGCGCAACGGCGATCGTACGGGCGGCCGTTCGGGGTCGCGCGGGATCGCGTCGCGGAGGACCGGAGACCGGAAGACCGGGGGTCGCTCATGGACAGCCTTGGCGCGCTGCGCGCGGTCGAATACGGGTATCTCGACGAGCGACGGCAGGTGTACCTCGACCACACCGGCGCGGGACTTCCCGCCCGCGCCCAAGTGCGGGCGCACGCCGACCGGATCGCGGCGGGCTGCTACGGCAATCCGCACTCGGTCAGCCCGGCCTCGCAGGCGTCGGGCGAACTGGTGGAGCGGGCCCGCGCACGGGTGCTCGCGCACTTCAGGGCCGATCCGGCCGAGTACGCCGTGGTGTTCACGGCCAACGCCACCGGGGCGTGCCGACTGGTCGGCGAGGCCTACCCGTTCGGGCCGGACAACCGGCTGGTGCTCACCCTCGACAACCACAACTCCGTCAACGGCCTGCGGGAGTACGCCCGCGGCCGGGGCGCGGGGACGGTGTACGTACCGCTGGAGGCGCCGGGCCTCGGCATCGACGCGACGGCGATGGACGCCGTCCTGACGGGCGCGAGGCCGCGGGCGGGCACGGAGTCCGGGGCCCGGGGGCCCGGACTGCTCGCGTACCCCGCGCAGAGCAATTTCAGCGGGGTCCAGCACTCGCTGGACTGGGTGACCAGGGCGCGGGCGGCGGGCTGGGACGTCCTGCTGGACGCGGCGGCCTACGTGCCCGCGAACGTGCTCGACCTCGGCCGGTTCAGCCCCGACTTCGTGGCCGTGAGCTGGTACAAGGTCTTCGGCTACCCGACCGGCATCGGCTGTCTGCTGGCCCGCAGGGAGGCGCTGACGCGGCTGCGGCGGCCGTGGTTCTCCGGCGGCACCATCCACGTGGTGAGCGCCCAGGGCCTGTGGCACCACATGGCCGACGGCGAGGCGGCCTTCGAGGACGGCACGGTCAACTACCTGAGCATTCCCGACATCGAATTCGGCCTCGACTGGATCACCGGCGTCGGCGTGCAGTCGATACACCGTCATGTCACCTCGCTCACCGCCGAGTTACTGGCCGGGCTGCGCGGTCTGCGGCACGCCGACGGCAGCCCGCTGGTACGGATCTACGGTCCGCAGGACACCACCGGCCGCGGCGGCACGGTCGCGCTGAATCTGCTCGGCTCCGACGGACGGGTGATCGACGAGCGGATCGTCGGCCGCGACAGCGCCGCGCACGGCATATCGCTGCGCACCGGCTGCTTCTGCAACCCCGGCACGGGCGAGGTCGCCTTCGCCATCGACCGCGACGTACTCGGCGGCGCCGTCCGTACCGCCACCGGCACCATCGACGACTACCTCGGCCGCCTCGGCCTCCCCTCCGGCGGCGCCGTCCGCGTCTCGCTCGGCCTGTCCTCCAACGCGGCCGACGTGTCCGCCTTCCTCGCCTTCGCCGCGCAGACCTACCGCGACCGCTCGCCCGACCCGGCGGGGCTCAGCCCACGGCTGGTCTGCTGACCGTGCGGCACTTGCGCGCCAGCACCGCCCACGCGGCGGCCAGGAACAGCGCCGTGAAACCGGCCAGCAGCAGCCAGCCCGCCCACACCGCCCGGTCGAACGAGCCGCCGTACGAGGCCAGCAGCGGCGGCCCCAGCGGCGACGCGCCGTGCGCCCACAGCTCCCGCAGACCGATCCCGCCGCCCAGCGCCTCGAACGCCCACCGGTTGGTCATCGCCGCGCTCAACACCCGTCCCGCCCACGCCATTTGGGGCACCGGCACAAAGGCCCCCGAGAACAGCACCTGCGGGAAGCAGAGCATCGGCAGCATCAGCGTGGCCTGCCCCGGATCGCCCACCGCCGCCGACGCCAGCAGCCCCAGCGCGAGCGCGGCGGCCGACGCGAGCAGCACGGTCAGGAACAGCGACCCGTACGTGCCCCACCCGGCGGCGGGCAGCCGGTTCAGACCGCGCAGCACCGCGAGCAACGCCGCGTCCGCCAGGGCCAGTACGGGCAGCAGCAGCGCCGCCTTCGACAGCAGATACGGCCCGAGCCGCAGCACGGTCAGCCGCTCCCTGCGCACCACCGCCATCTCCGCGCAGATCTGCAACAGGCCGTAGGTCAGCCCGAAGAAGAAGCCGCCGAAGGCGATCCAGAACAGGATCATCGCCGCGGAACCCGGGCTCGGCGCCGCCGGATCGAAGGCCCCCGGCCGGAACAGCAGCGCGAACATCGCCACGATCACCAGCGGCGACCCCACGACGACCGCCGCCGTCAGCCGATTGCGCGCCATCAACTCCCCGGCCCGCCGGGTGAGCAGCCACCACTGCCCGACCGCCCCGAGCGGCGCCGGACGCGTGGCGGCGGCGCCGTCGGCCACGGGCGCCGCCTCGGGCGCGGGGCCGGACTCCTCCGCGGCGGTCTCCTCCGCGGCAGCCTCGTCCGCCGCCCGCGCCCCGCGGGCCACCGCCCCGTACACCTCCTCCAGCGTCGGGACGCCGTACGCCGCCGTGAGGGTGGCCGCCGTGCCCAGGTGGGCCGGGCGTCCTTCAGGGGTGAGGAACAGGACGCGGTCGCAGCGGGTCAGATCGGCGGGCGCGTGCGTGGTGAGCACGACGGTGACGCCGTCGGCGGTCAAGTCCCGCAGGGTGCGCAGGAGTTCCGCGCCGGTCGCCGGGTCGAGTCCGGTCGTCGGCTCGTCCAGGAACAGCACGCGGGGGCGGGTGAGGAGTTCGACCGCGATGCAGGCGCGGCGGCGCTCGCCCTCGCTGAGGGTGCGTACGGGCTGGCGGGCGCGGTCGGCGAGGCCGACGGCGGCCAGCGCGTCGCGTACGGCCGCGTCCAGGAGAGCGGCGGCGGTCCTGGCGGGCATCCGCAGGCGGGCCGCGTAGCCGAGGGCCCGGTCCAGCCGCAGGTCGTCGTGCATCACGTTGCCGTGCGGCAGATACCCCAACGCCGGTCGCAGGACGGCCGGTTCCGTACCGTCGTGCAGGACGCGACCGGCCGAGGGGGTACGGATTCCGGCCAGGATCTCCAGCAGCGTCGTCTTGCCCGACCCGCTGCCGCCCGCCACGGCCAGCAGCTCGCCGGGCGCGATCCGTACGCTCACCCCCCGCAGCGTCTGCCGCCCCGAGGCGACCCGCTGCCCCACGCCGTACGCCTCGACGCGGAGACCGCCGTCGCTCATCGTGCCCCCTGACCGACCGCTTGGTACGTTGAAGGTGTCGCGGCGCCTCCCGCAGGGGCGGGCCGCCGGTAGCGTACGCGAGCCCCGGGAGCGGGCACAGGACGAAGGAGTCTGACGCATGGACGGACCGGTCTGCACCACCCGGCAGGGCGACGTACGCGGAGCGGCCGGCCAGGACGGCGTCACCGTCTTCCGCGCCATCCCTTACGCCGCACCGCCGTTCGGACCGCACCGGTTCATGGCGCCGCAACCGCCCGCCGCCTGGGAGGGCATACGCGACGCGACCGCGTTCGGCCCGACCGTGCCCAAGGGCTCCTACGTCAAGCCGTTCGACGTGCTGCTGCCCGACCCGGACATCGCGGGCGAGGACTGCCTCAACCTCAATGTGTGGACACCCGACACCGCGGGCGGCGCACCGGTCATGGTGTGGCTGCACGGCGGCGCCTTCATGAACGGCTCGGGCTCGCTGCCGATCTACGACGGCGCCGCGTTCGCCCGCGACGGCGTCGTCTGCGTGACCGTCAACTACCGCCTGGGGACGGACGGTTACCTGTCCCTCGACGGGGCCCCCGACAACCGCGGAGTGCTCGACCAGATCGCCGCCCTCGAATGGGTCCGCGACAACATCGCCGCCTTCGGCGGCGACCCCGGCCGCGTGACCGTCTTCGGCGAATCGGCCGGCGCGATGAGCATCGGGGTGCTGCTCACCGCCCCCGGCGCCCGAGGACTCTTCCACCGGGCGATCCTCCAGAGCGGCGCCGCGCACCACACGATCGGCCGGGACACCGCCCGCAAGGTCGCCGCGCACTTCGCCGCGAAACTCGGCGTCGAACCCACCGCCGCCGCCTTCGCCGCACTCCCGCTGGACGTCCTGCTGCCCGCGCAGACCGCCCTGCGCAACGAGGTCACCGCCAACCCCGACCCCGCGCTGTGGGGCGAGGTCGCGCTGAACGCCATGCCCTTCGAGCCGATCGCGGACACCGCGAGCACCGCCGCCCGCGCCCACCCGGTGCCGGGACCCGGCGCCGACTGCGCCGTCGACCTGCTGATCGGCACCACCGCCGAGGAGTACCGGCTCTTCACCGTGCCCAGCGGCGTCATCGACTACATCGACGACAGGCACCTGCGGGCCGCGATCGCCCGGCACGGCCTCGACCCCGACACCGCGCTGCCGCTCTACGCGGCCAACCGCCCCGGCGCCACCACCGGTGACCTGTTCTCCGCCGTCCTCACCGACTGGTTCTTCCGGATACCCGCGGTCCGCCTGGCCGAGTCCGTGCCGCGCGCCCACGTCTACGAATTCGGCCGCCGCTCCACCGCCTTCGACGGCCGCCTCGGCGCCTGCCACGCCTCCGAGATCGCCTTCGCCTTCGACAACCTGGACGCGCCCGGCGAGACCATGCTGCTCGGCGAGGCCCCGCCGCAGCCGCTCGCCGACACCATGCACGCCGCCTGGGTCTCCTTCGCCGTCACCGGCGATCCCGGCTGGCCCGCGTACGACACCCGGGACCGTACGACCATGGTCTTCGGCACGGCGGACGACCCCGCGCACTGCGGTCCGGTACGCGACCCCCGCCCGGACGAGCGCGCGCTGTGGGACGGGGTGCGCTGAGCCCTTCGCGCCGGCCCCTCCCGCGCGCCGAACTCCCGTACGCCTGAGGGACGCGTGGCCGGTACGCACCCGGCGGCGGGCGGCGGTGGCCGGAACGTGTCGCTACGGGCGGGTGAACCGGCGGGGTGACGGGTGCGACGGGGCCGGGAGGCCGACGGTCGGGGGGTCGCAGGGCCTACGCTGAGTGCGCGCGTCCGGCGCGCGTACCGGTTCGCGTGTGCCGGTCCGATCCACCCGCCAGGGGTGAGCCGGACCGGCCCACCCCTCACGCCGTACAGCCGTAGAGCCCTCTAGGAGTCACCCCATGTCCGAAGGTCCCCTCGTCCTGCCGCCCGTACGGCTGCTCCCCGCGGACGACCTCGCGCGGCTGGCACTGGCCGTGCCGCTGCTGGACCGAGCGCTGCGGCTGACCCGGTGGGCGACACCGGAACGGCCGGTCGACGCGATGGGCGAGCTGCTGGACGACGACCTGGTGGCCGCCGCCGCGGAACTCGGCCTCCCGGTGGACGAGGACGAGGAAGGGCTCGCCGAGACCGCCCAGGCATGGGGCGTCGCCGTCGACACCGGCCTGCTGGTCCTGGAGATCGACGAGGAGGCCGAGGAGTCCACGCCGGTCGGCGAGGTCGCCGGTCGCGCGCTGCCCGGCGAGGCGTACGAGCGGATCACCGCCGGCCTCCCGCAGGACGTGCTCGACATCTGGCTGGCCGCCGCCGAGTCGGCCCTCGCCGACGCCGCCGCACCGGACTTCGAGAGTCTGCGCGAGGTCATGGACGACGGCGACCAGGTGCTCCTGGACGAGCTGGACTGGGACCCGGAGAAGGAGGCCGAATTCCTCGACAGCGCGCTGGTCAACCTCTACGCGCTGATGGCCGTGGAGGACTCGGCGGTCGCCGAGGACGGGCCCGATGCCGTACCGCTGCCGGTGCTCGCCGCGTCCCTCGTCGTGCCCGACGAGATGGACCAGCCCAGCGACGCCGTCCTCGAAGAGGTCACCGAGGTGATGATGCGGCTGGACGACCACTTCCGGCTGCTCGCCACGACCGGACTGCTGGACTACCAGCCGGTCGACGAGGCGCTGATCGAGGAGGCGGAGGGCGACGGGGAAACCGGCTCCTTCCCCGAGTTCCCCGAGGGGGCCGTCGGGGACGACCTCGACCCCGAGGAGGTCTCCCGCTACGGCATGGTCCTGCTCACGCCGCTCGGCGTGCACGGCATGCGCGAACGGCTCGTGGACGCGGGCGCGCAGGCCCCCGCCATCGGCGACCTCGCGGGCGGGTCGGGCGTCGACCTCCTCGAAGCGCTGACCGGCTACCCCGACCAGGCGGCGCGCTTGGAGGCCGAGCTGTGGCTGGAGGACCGCAAGCCGGCCGACGCCGCACGCGAACTGCTCGCCGCCGCGCGCGGCGACGACGCCGGTGCGCCGGGCCGTCGTCTCATCTGCCAGCAGACGCTCACCCTGCTCGGCGCCGAGGCCGAGCCCGCGCTGCGCGAAGTCCTCGACGACCGCGCGCTCGGCGGCCTCGCCCGCGTCTGGCTCACCGAGAGCGGCGCCGCCGACATCCCCGCGCCCGACGCGGACATGGTCTTCTGGCTCACCATCGACACCCTCGCCGCGCAGCTCGCCGCCGACGACGCCCCCGAGATCCTGGCCGACCTCGTCCGTGACCTCGTCGCCCGGCACGACGGCTTCTTCGACGCGGCCTGGCGCGTCGACCACCCCGCCACCGCCGACGTCCTCGAAGCCATGGGGCGTCTCCACCCGGACCGCAAATCCGCCAAGGACGCCCGCAAGGCGGCCTTCAAGGCCCGCTCCCGCCAGGGCCTTCCGGGCTGACGCGCGGCGGTCCACCGCTCGGGGCGCGCCCCCGCGCCGGGGGCAACCGGGTGGCCGCCTCGCGGAAGGACGCCGTTCATCCGGGGTTGGCCGGGGGGCGGCACCGTGGGTGGTCAGCGCGACGTGAGGAGCCCCGGTGCCGGTCAGCCGTACGCGGGAGGCCGTGGTGGCCGACCCGAAGCGAGGTCACGCGTATCTGACCGCGGGAACGTCGTTGTGCCGGCGGACGCCGCCGTCGGCGCAGAACGGTGGCGTGCTCCAGGCGTTCCGGTGCATCGACTCCGGGGGCCGCTACGTGGACGACCTGTCACGGGCGACCGGGCCCGGCACCGTGTACGGCGTGGACTGGGTGGAGACGCCGTTCGCGGCGGGCGAGGTCACGCGGGCGCACGGGCTGACGGGCCTGTGGTGGGCGGACGACGGGGTGTACCTCGTGCGCGAGGGGGCCGTCTGGTTCTACGCGCCCGGCCGCCGCACGCTGACCCTGAAGACGCCGGGCTGACGGACTGACGGGATTCTGGCCTTCCGGGCTTGCGGGCTGAGGGGCGGACCGCCGCCCGGCCGCGCTCGTCACCGCCGTGACGAGCGAGGCCGGGTGCGGCCGGAACGTTTCAGCAGCCGCTGAGGACCGACGTGAGCTTCGACTTCTCCGCACTGTCCACGGTCAGACCGTAGTAGTGCTTCACCTGCACCCACGCGCGGGCGTACGTGCACTGGTACGACGCCTGCGGCAGCCACTCGGCCGGGTCGCCGTCGCCCTTGGAGCGGTTGGAGTGCGCGGAGACGGCCACGAGCTGCGGGCGGGTCACGTCGTTGGCCAGCGCCTGGCGCTGCGCGGTGGTCCAGGCCCAGGCGCCCGAGGCCCACGCCTCGGCGAGCGGCACCAGGTGGTCGATGTCGAAGGTCGACGGGTCGGTGGTGGTCACGCCGTCGTACGGGCTGGTCCAGTTCCCCGAGGTCGCCTTGCACGAGCTGTCGGTCACCACGCTCGTGCCGTCGCGCTTGATCACGTACTCGCGGGTGTCGCAGGTGCCCGAGATGGTGATCCAGGTCGGGAACAGATTCCGGTCGTACGTCGAGGCGTGCGTCTCCGCGGTGGCCGTCATGCCGGACAGGTAACTGCGGGCGGTGGAGGCGGCGATGGGGGTCGGCAGAGCGGCCTGTGCGGGGCCGCCGCTGACGAACAGGACGGTCAGCGCGAGCAGTGCCGCGCTGACGGCGGCACAGATTCCGTGCACGAGACGGTTTTTGGGCATGACTGAGCGCTCCCGTGGCTAGGGGGTCGAGCGGTACGGGTGGTTCCCGACCAGGGTCCCGGCCACGGGTCTATGCGGGTAGACCGTCAGCGGTAAATTTTATGTGACCATGACATGTTGATGTGCGAACGTCCGGTGGCGGTCCGGCCCGTACGAGGCCCGCGCGGCGCACGAGCCGGTGCGTGCCGGGGCCGCACGGCCTCCGAGCGCCGTGCGCACGGCGCCCCCGCGCCCGCCCGCTCCCGGTCCTGGTCCCGGCTCCCGTCGCCGTGCGGGGCGGCGCGCGGGACTTTATGGTCGGCGCGGGGGCCCGGGACGAATGGAGCTGCTGTGACCACTGCGCGCGACATCATGCATCAGGGCGTCGAGACGATCTCCGCCCACGAGACCCTGGACGTGGCCGCCAAGCGGATGCGGGACGCGGACATCGGGGCCCTGGCGGTCACCGGTGACGACGGCGGGCTCCAAGGGGTGCTCACCGACCGGGACATCGTGCTGCGCTGTGTGGCGACCGGCCACGACCCGGGCGCGGTCCGGGCCGCCGACCTGATGGACGGCAGCCCGGTGACGGCCGCGGCCGACGACGACGCGGGGAGCGTCGTCGCGACCATGTCCTCCCGGCGGATCCGCCGGGTGCCGGTGGTCGAGGGCAGCCGCCTGGTCGGCATCATCAGCGAGGCCGACATCGCCCGGCACCTCGGCCCGGCCGAGGCGGGCGCCCTGGCGACGGCGATCCGCGCGGTCTGAGCCCGACGCGCGGTCCGAGCGCGGCCCGTGGTCTGAGGCCGCCGCGCGGTGTGAGACCGGCCTGCGATGTGAACCGGTCCGCGCCGCCTGAGGCCGGTCCCGCGCCGCCTGGGACCGGTCTCTCGGGCCGCCGCCCGTCCGCGCGGACTCATGCCAGCCTGCGCGGACCGGCGGCGGCCCCGCAGGGCACACGTCCGGTCCGCGGTGCCTCAGAGCGCCGCGGAGGCGGGCCGCACCATCCCCTTGGCGGTACGCGAGTCGATGAAGTCGCCCATGGCGGTCATCTCCCACTCGCCGGAGAACTGCTTGATCAGCTTGGCCATCAGCACACCCGTGCGCGGCTCGCTGCCGGTCAGGTCGAAGCGGACCAGCTCCTCGCCGGTGCCCGCGTCGAGCAGCCGGCAGTACGCCTTGGCGACCTTGTTGAACTTCTGCCCCGAGTACGAGTTCACCGTGAAGACCAGACCGGTGACCTCCGGCGGCAGCCCGCCCAGGTGCACGGTGATCGTCTCGTCGTCGCCCGAGCCCGCGCCGGTCAGATTGTCACCGGAGTGCTGGACCGCGCCGTTGAGGATGGACAGCTTGCCGAAGTAGCAGGTCGCGATGTGGTTGCGCTGCGGACCGTAGGCGATCACCGACGCGTCCAGGTCGATGTCCCGGCCGCCGAAGGCGGGCTCCCAGCCCAGGCCCATCCGCACCGAGGACAGGAACGGCTTGCCCGCCTTGACCAGCGACACCGTCTCGTTCTTGCGGAGATTGACCCGGCCCTTGTCCAGATTGACCTTGCCCGCGCCCGGCGCGGGAGCGGGCGGCGCGGCCGGGGGAGCGGAGGGCGGCGGCGGCAGATACGCGGCGGGCGCGCCGGAGGGCGGCGGCGCGCTGGGCAGTCCCGGCGCGGGCGGCGGCGGGGTGAACGCGGCGGCGGGGGCCGCGGGGGCCGCGGGCTCCTCCACGTTCACCCCGAAGTCGCTGGCGATGCCGCCCAGCCCGTTGGCGTACCCCTGGCCGACCGCGCGGACCTTCCAGGCGCCGCCGCGCCGGTACACCTCGACCACGACGAGCGCGGTCTCCGGGCCGAGCCCGGTGGGCGTGAAGGTGGCGATCACCGAGCCGTCGTCCGCGCTGCGGACCGTGGCCGTCGGCGTCGTACCCGCGAAGGGACCGCCGCCGTCCAGGCTCGCGGTCACCACGACCTTCTCGATCCCGGCCGGGACGGCCGCGGTGTCCACGGTGATCGAGTCGGGCCCGGAACCGCCCCCGGAGCGGTGGCTGACGCCGGGCCCCTGGGGCTGGTTGTAGAAGACGAAGTCGTCGTCGGAGCGCACCTTCCCGTCACCGGTCAGGAGCAGGCCCGAGACATCGAGCCGCGCGGAGGAGGCGGCGACGTCCACGGCCACTCGGGGCACGGAGAGCGGCACATTCGAGCCAGGCGTCATAGCGGTCATGCCCCCGTAACGACCGACTGTTGTTTGCGGTTCCATGACCCGGAGATCAGCTTCCGGCCCGTTATGGGCACCCGGTCCCGGCGCCCATTCCGGCGCCCGCGCCGGCTCGTACCGGCAGCGTCGCGCCCGCGGTTGCGTACGGTCGGACCCGTATCGGCAGCCCCGTACCCTCACACCCGCACGCCCCGCCCGTCACCGGCGGTCGCGGGCACGTCGAGGCCGTCCGGGGAGCCGGGCGGCAGGGCGAAGGCGGAGGCGACCTCGGGCGGGAGCGCGGACAGGCCGAGCAGGCCGCAGACCGCCCGGGTGGTGAGCGCGTGCCAGACGGCCGCCTGGCGCAGCATCGCGTGGTCGCCGCCCGGCAGCACGAAGCGGCACACCTCGGCGCCCTCGGCCCTGGCCCGCTCCGCCATCCGCAGCGACTCCACGGGCGAGGTGATCCGGTCGGCCTCCGCGTGCAGGAACACCAGCCGGGCCGCCGAGAGCTGCTCCACCGGCTCCCCCGGCAGGCACCAGGGGGCCAGCGCCACCGTGCCGACCACCCCGTCCGTACCGGCCACCCGCAGCGCCGCCCTGCCGCCCATGGAGTGCCCGACCATCACGACCGGCGCCCCGCCGGTCCGCCTGGACAGCTCCGCCAGCGCGTCGGCCGCGTCCCGCGCGGCGTCCGCCCGCTCCCCGTTCCAGCCGCGGTGCCGGTAGCGGGCCTCGGCGAGCACCACCCGGCGGCCCCGCGTCGCGCGGGCCAGCGCCCGGACGAAGGGGCGCATCCGCAGCCCCGGCGCGTTCAGCCGGGACGGCCGGCCCATACCGCGCTCCCGGCCGCCGTGCAGCACCAGCACCGCCGCCTCGGGGGCCGCCGCGGAACGCCGCACCACCAGGCCCCGATACCCCGCGCGTGCGCTGTCGCCGTCGCGGTCCTCTGCCACCCGTGCCTCCACCCGTGTCCGTTCCCTCCGCCGACGTGCCGTGACAGGTACGAACGGACGTTCCGGAATCCCCGTTCCGCCGTACCCCGTCAATCCTCCGTCATTCGTAGCGACGACGGTTCCGGATGGGTCGCGCGGCGGACCCGACGCACAGGTTGCCGGATCGAACAGGGGTCCGGAGGCTCCCGCATATACGCTCCTGCCCTGGGCAAGTACGCTCAGCGCAATCTCAATGGTCGGGCAGCCGAAGGCGGAGGAAGAAACGTGGTGCAGAGCGGCCCGGTCGGAGTTCCGGCCGGACTTCCGGTGGGCATCCCGCACACCCGCGACGGGCGTGACAGCCGTGATGTTCGTGACATTCGCGACAGTCAGAGTCCGCGCACGGCGCCGCCCGCCTCCTTCGGGCAGTCGGGCCCCGCGACGGTCCTGCTGGTCGAGGACGACGACGGCGACGCCCTGCTCGTCGAGGAGTACCTCGCGCTGAGCGACGCCGCGACCCAGGTGGTCAGGGCGAGCAATCTCGCCGAGGCGCTGGAGCTGCTGGCCCGCCGCGCCGCGCCCGAGTGCGTCCTGCTCGACCTGCACCTGCCCGACGCCTTCGGCGTGGACGCGGTGTCCCGGCTGCTGAAGGACGCGCCCGGCGCGGCCGTCGTGGTGCTGACCGGTCTGTCGGAGGAGGACGCCGGGCTCGCCGCGGTCGCCTCCGGCGCCCAGGAGTACCTGTCCAAGAGCGCCCTCGAACCCCAGTCGCTCAGCCGCGCCATCCGCTACGCCGTCCAGCGCAAGCAGATCGAGCGCGCGCACGTGGCGCTGCGCGAGAGCTCGATGCGGGCCGAGGAGAACGCCCGGCTGGAGCGCGGGCTGCTGCCCACCCCGTTGCTGCGCGGCGACGACTGGCAGGTGACCACCCGCTACCGGCCGGGCCGCGACCACGCGCTGCTCGGCGGCGACTTCTACGACGTCGTGCAGACCGAGGACGGCACGGTGCACGTCGTCATCGGCGACGTGTCGGGGCACGGCGCGGCCGAGGCGGCCCTGGGCGTGTGCCTGCGGGTCGCCTGGCGGTCCTTCGTCCTCGCGGGCACCCGCGGCGCCGAACTGCCCGGCATGCTGGAGCAGATGCTGGTCGCCGAGCGCGCGGGCGAACACGTCTTCGCCACCCTCAGCTCGCTGGAGTTCGCCCCCGACCGCACCACCGTCAAGATCGTCAGAGCCGGGCATCCGGGGGTGCTGCTGCGCCGCGGCGCCGACGTCCAGTGGTGGGAGCCGGCGTACGGGCCCGCGCTCGGGCTGCTGCCGGGGCAGGGCGTCTGGCCGGTGACGACCGAGACGCTGGACGGCGCGTCCGTGGTCCTGTTCACCGACGGCCTCTTCGAGTGGCGGTACGGCGACGGGCCGGAACGGCTCGGCGAGGACGGGCTGTTGGAGCTGGCCCGGAAGAACGGCGCACTGCCCGCGGAGGCGTTCGTCGACGCCTTGATCAACGCGGCCGAGACGGCGACGGCGGGGCGCGGCGGTCTCGAGGACGACGCGGCCGTGATGCACGCGGGATGGCGGGCAAGGTCATGACGGAACGCCCGCCCGTCCCGGGGCCCGGTTCGGAGCCGACGCAACCCACGGCGCCCGCGCCGGAGCCGACGCCTCAAGCCGCTGCCGGGGCCGCGCCCGCTTCAGGGACCGCGCCCGCTTCAGGGGCCGCGCCCGGTCCCGAGACCGCGCCCGTCGCCCAGTCCACGCCCGATCCCACGCCAGTTCCGGAGTCCGCGTCCGTGCCGCATCCCCCGACCGACCCGCCGCCCGTATCCGAGCCCGAGCCCGTATCCGAGCCTGAGGCCGTATCCGAGTCCGTATCCGAAGCCGGGCCCGTGTCCGAGAGCGCGCCCGTACCCGGGCCGCGGTCCGAGTCCGGTCCCGACATCGAACCCGCTCCGGACGTCGAACCCGCTCCGGACGTCGAACCCGCGCAGGATTCCGATCCCGCGCCCGACGTCGTGCCCGCCCCCGTACCCGCTCGCGGGCAGAAGGCCGCCGCCCGGACGAGGTCCGGCTTCCGGCCGCGCGAGAAGGGCCGGATCACGGTTCAGGGCGCGTTCAACCTCGTGCTCGGCGGGATGACGCTGCTCGTCCTCGTCTTCGCGGTGATCGGCGCGCAACTGCTCGCGCACACCACGTCGATCTCCGACCACCTTGCCAACCGGGTGCAGCCCGCGCGGGTGGAGGGGGTGCGGTTGCAGACCGCGCTGCTGGACCAGGAGACCGGCGTGCGCGGCTATGTGCTCACCCATTCGGCGGAATTCCTCCAGCCCTACACCGAGGGCCTCGCGGACCAGAAGACGATCACCGCCAGGCTGCGCCCGCTGATCAGCGGCAACAAGCGCGCCTCCGCCGACCTGCTGGCGCTGGAGGAGGCGGCCGACCGCTGGCGCACCACGTACGCGCTGCCGCTCATCGAGCACGCCCGCGAGGGCCTGCCCGCCTCCGCCGACACCTCGCTGCTGGACAGCAGCAAGCGGGGCTTCGACACCGTACGCACCCAGTTCACGATCCAGGACACACATCTGAAGGAGGACCGGCAGCACAGTCAGGATCAGTTGCGGCGCGTGCGCAACGAACGCGACGCGGTGTTCCTGGCGATGCTGGCCTGCTTCCTGGTGGCCATGGTCTTCCTGGCGCTGCTCCTGCGCCGGATCGTCGGCCTGCCGCTGGGGCGGCTGCGCGACGACGCGCTGCGGGTCGCGGGCGGCGACTTCGACACCGGGATCGAGCCCAGCGGCCCGGCCGATCTGCGGGTGCTGGCCGAGGCCGTGGAGGCGATGCGCAGCGGTATCGCGGGCGCGCTGGCCGAGGCGCACGGCCAGCGCGGACTGCTGGCCGCCCAGGCGGCGGAGCTGACCGAGCAGGCCGAGGAACTGCGCCGCTCCAACGCCGAGTTGGAGCAGTTCGCCTATGTCGCCTCGCACGACCTCCAGGAGCCGCTGCGCAAGGTCGCGTCCTTCTGCCAGCTCCTGGAGAAGCGCTACCGGCACGCGCTGGACGAACGCGGCGTGCAGTACATCGACTTCGCGGTCGACGGCGCCAAGCGCATGCAGATCCTCATCAACGACCTGCTGGCCTTCTCGCGGGTGGGCCGGGCGCAGGACGACCACCGGCCTGTCCAGTTGGAGAACACGCTCGACCAGGCGCTGTACAACCTCGCGGACCGGCTGGAGGAGTCCGGGGCGCGCGTCGAGCGGCCCGCCGTGCTGCCGGACACCGTCGGCGACGCGACGCTGCTGGCCCTGGTCTGGCAGAACCTGATCGGGAACGCGATCAAATTCCGTTCCCCCGACCGGCCGCCGGTGATCACGGTGGAGTCGGGAACCGCCCCCGACGGCACGCTCGTCTTCAGCGTCACCGACAACGGCATCGGCATCCAGGAGGAGTTCAGCGAGAAGGTCTTCGTGCTCTTCCAGCGGCTGCACAGCCGCAACACCTACGAGGGCACCGGCATCGGCCTCGCCATGTGCCGGAAGATCATCGAGCACCACGGCGGGCGCATCTCGGTGGACAACGAGTACACCGGCGGCACCCGCATCCGTTTCACGCTGCCCGCCGGGGCAGAAGAGTCACCTGACCAGGCGGCGGCGCCTGGCATCGAGGGAGCAGAGGGAGCACCGCGCGTATGAGTCAACCCGTACAGCCGATCGAGGTCCTGCTGGTCGAGGACGACGCGGGCGACGAGCTGATGACCCGGGAGGCGTTCGCCGACAACAGGATCGGCAACACCCTGCACGTGGTCCGCGACGGCGAGGAGGCGCTGGACTTCCTCTACCGGCGCGGCGCCCACCAGGACGCGGTGCGGCCCGACTTGATCCTGCTCGACCTCAACCTGCCGAAGTACGACGGGCGTCAGGTGCTCGAGATGATCAAGAGCGACCGGGACCTGGCCATGATCCCGGTGGTGGTGCTCACCACGTCCGCCACCGAGGAGGACATCCTCCGCAGCTACAAGCTGCACGCGAACGCGTATGTCACCAAGCCCGTCGACGTGGAGCAGTTCATCAGCGCGGTGCGGCAGATCGACGACTTCTTCCTGTCGGTGGTACGGCTGCCCGGCCGCTGAGCGGCCCGCGGGCGGCGCGTCCGCGCACGGTCCGTACGGCTCCGCGCGTCCACCTGTGCGTCTCGCCACGCGTCTCGTCCGTCAGTACGGCCAGATCGGGGGGTCCGTGCAGAACGGGCCGCCGAGGTTGGCGTGCGCGGGATTGTCCGGGTCCAGCTCGCCCTGCTCGGCGATGAGCTTCGCGGCGAACGGCTCCGAGTCGTCCCGCGGTTCGTACCCGAGCGCGCGGGCGCCCGAAAGGTCCCACCACAGGCGGGTGTTGGCGGAGCTGCCGTAGACGACGGTGTGCCCCGTGGTCCCGGCGCTGAGCGCGGCGTGGAAGAGCCGGGCGCCGTCGGCCGGGCTCATCCAGACCGACAGCATCCGCACCGACGTGGGTTCGGGGAAGCAGGAGCCGATGCGTACGGAGACGGTGTCGATGCCGTGCAGGTCCGCGTAGAGCTGCGCCAGGTCCTCGCCGAAGCACTTGGAGAGCCCGTAGTAGGTGTCGGGGCGGCGCGCAGTGGTGATCGGGATCAGCGCCTCGTCCGGCACCGGGGAGCCCTGCGGCCGCGGGGTGAAGCCGACGGCGTGGTTGCTGGAGGCGAAGACGATCCGGCGGACGTTCTCCTCGCGGGCGGCCTCGTAGAGGTGGTAGGTGCCCTCGATGTTGCCGCGCAGGATCTTGTCGAAGGAGGACTCCAGCGAGATCCCGGCCAGGTGGATGATCGCGTCGACGCCGCGCACCGCCTCGCGCAGCGCGTCCCGGTCGGACAGGTCCGCGGTGATCACCCGCGTGCCGTCGGGCGCCCCCTCGACCGGGCGGACGTCGAACAGCCGCAGGTCGTATCCGTACGACGGCAGCAGGCCGCGCATGAGGGTGCCGAGGCCGCCTGCGGCGCCGGTGAGCAGGACGGTGCGGGGAGCGGGCATACGGGGTCTCCGTGTCTGGCGGGGGCTTCGCTGACCTCAGGGGTCACTGTAGACGGCTGACGTCCGCTGTGGGTATGTCCATGGACGACGTTCAGGTATATGGACATTTCCTGGCGGTGGGCGCGGGCGGCGCGGGGGCTCTTGGAGGTGCCCGTCGGCTTGACCTGCCCAGGTCACCTCGCCTAGCGTGGCAGCGTTCATGAATATAGACATGGATCAGATGAGCGCACAGACTTCAGGGGGAACCCGATGACCTCACCCGCCCTCGCCGAGCGCCTCGACGGCCTGCTGTTCTTCCCCGTGACGGCCTTCGGCCCGGACGGCGCTCTCGACCTCGACGTGTTCCGCGCGCATGTGCGCGCCGGGGTGGAGGCGGGCGCCGCCGCCGTCTTCGCGTGCTGCGGCACGGGCGAGTTCCACGCGCTGTCCCCCGAGGAGTTCCGCGCGTGCGTCGCGGCGGCGGTGGAGGAGGTCGCGGGGCGGGTGCCGGTGGTGGCCGGGGCCGGATACGGGACCGCGCTCGCCGTGCAGTACGCCCGGCTCGCCGAGGAGGCGGGCGCCGACGGCCTGCTCGCCATGCCGCCCTACCTCGTCGTCCCCGGCCAGGAGGGCATGCTGCGGCACTACGCGGCGCTCGCCGCGGGCACCGGCCTCGATGTCATCGTGTACCAGCGCGACAACGCTGTCTTCACCCCCGAGACGGTCGTCGAACTCGCCAAGGTGCCCAACATCATCGGCCTCAAGGACGGCCTCGGCGACCTCGACCTGATGCAGCGGATCATCAGCGCGGTCCGCACCGAACTCCCCGGCCAGGACTTCCTCTACTTCAACGGCCTGCCCACCGCGGAACTCACCGGCCTCGCCTACCGCGGCATCGGCGTACTCCTCTACTCCTCCGCGGTCTTCGCCTTCTCGCCCGAGATCGCCCTCGCCTTCCACAAGGCGCTCACCACCGGCGACGACGCCACCGTCAACACGCTGATCGACGGCTTCTACCGCCCGCTGGTCAACCTCCGCAACCAGGGCCGGGGTTACGCCGTCTCGCTGGTCAAGGCGGGGGTCCGGATGCGCGGCCTGGACGTCGGCGAGGTCCGCCCGCCGCTGTCGGAGCCGTCCGCCGCGCACGTCAAGGAACTGGCCGACCTGATCGAGCAGGGCCTCGCGCTGCTCGGCGACCGCTGAACGGGCCCCGGACATGCCGACCATGAGGACTTCCGCCTTCGTCTACCCCTGGGACGTCGTGGGCGACCCCGAGGCGGCCGAACGGATCGCCGCCCTCGGCGTCCAGCAGGTCACCCTCGCCTCCGCCTACCACTCCACCCGCGCGCTGACCCCCCGTCACCCCCGGCACCGGATCGTCACCGCGGAACACTCCGCCGTGCTCTACCCGCCCGACGAACAGCGCTGGGAGGGAAGGGAGTTGCGGCCCTACCCGGCCGGGAGCTGGGCGAGGGGCGGGGCCGGGTTCGGGGCGAGGGGCGGGTTCGGAGTCGGGGCCGGGGATTTCGACGGGGACGGCGGCGGGGACGCCTTCGGTACGGCGGCCCGCGCGCTGGCCGCCGCCGGGCTCGACGTCCACACCTGGGTCGTGCTCGCCCACAACTCCCGCCTCGGCGCCGAGCATCCGGACACCTCGGTGGTCAACGCCTACGGCGACCGCTACCCGTGGGCGCCCTGCATCGCCCAACCGGCCGTCCGTACCTACCTGGTGGACCTCGCGGCGGAGGCCGCCGTACGCCCCGGCGCTGGCGGCACCGAACTGGAGTCCCTGGGCTGGTACGGCCTCGCCCACCTGCACGCCCACGACAAGATCGCCGGGGTGCCGCTCGGCGACGCCGCCCAGTACCTGATGTCGCTGTGCTTCTGCGCGCACTGCCGGGACGGCTACGCCGGGCTCGGCGCCGATCCCGCCGACGTGGCCGCCGCCGTCCGCCGCGCGCTGGCACCCGTCTTCGAGGGGGACGCCCCGGGCGACGCCGCCGGGCTCCCGGCGATCGAGAGGCTGCTCGGCGCGGAGTTGACGGCGCTCACCCTCACCTGGCGTACGCAGACGGCCGGTTCGCTCCAGGAGCGGGCCGTGGCCGCCGTACGGGCCGCCGCCGCGCCCGGCTTCCAGGTGCTGATGCACGCCGACCCGGCGCCGTACCGCTGCGGCGCCAACGCGGGCGTGGAACCGGCCCGCGTCCTGGCCCACGCCGACGGGCTCGTCCTGCCCTGCGCCGGCGGTCCGGCCGCCCGCGAGGCGATGCTGACCCCGCTCGCGCCGCACCGCCGCGAAGGCACCGTACTGGCGGCGAACCTCACCGTCGTCTCCGGCATGGGCGGCAGCCCCGGCACGCTCGCCGAGGACGCCGCGCACGCCGCCGCGCTCGGAGCCACCGAACTGCGCCTGTACCACGCGGGCCTGGCCTCGGATGCCGACCTGAGGGCCGTACGGTCGGCGCTGGCCTGAGGCGCGGAGCCTTCACGGGTGCGCGCCGACGGCACGCACCGACGGCACGCGCCGACGACGGGCCCGCGCGGCGCGGGCACGCCGTGGGCGGGCGGGAGCACGAGACGTGCCGGGGCGCGGCGATCATGGGGGTACCGCCGCGCCCCGGAGCGTCACCCTCAGGTGAGGCGGGAGGGCTGTGCGTACTCAAGTCGCCACCGGGGCACCGGAGGTTGCCGCGTATGACGCGAATATTTCCGGCGGGCTACGGGAGCCGTCCGGTCAGAATCCGCCGTCGACCGACGACGTGCCGTCGGGCCCGGTCCAGCGGGCGGTATACGTGTCGCCGCCGGTGGCGCGGGCGCCCGCCGCGTGGTTGAACTGGCCCGAGAACGTGTACGTGCCGGGCGCCAGCGTGTTGTCCGCGTCGAGCGTCCAGCGGTAGACCAGCTCCGCGCCCTCCACGGTCACCGTGGGGTTCGTGCCGCCCGAGACGGAGGTCCACGAACCGGTGCTGCTGACGCCTTCGGTACGGGCCACGCGCAGTTCGACGCTGAGCGTCGTGAGCGGCTTGCCGGTGGTCAGCACCACATCGCTCTGCGTCCAGTAGTCGTTGCTCGCGCTGTCCACCGAACCCCGCGCGGTCAGCGTGCCGTTCCGCGCGGTCTCGACCGAGCCCGGCGCGCCGCCGTCGATGCCCGAGGTGGTGGCCGCCGACGACGGGGGAGTGCCGGTGGGGGAGGACGCGCCGCCGGACGGCGTGCCCGTGGGACGCGTACCGCCGGTGCCCCCGTGGCGGCCGGACGGGTGCGACGACGCGGCCGGTGAACGCGGCTGCGCGGCGGGGGAGTCGGTGCCGACCGGGCTGGAGGTCGCGGAGTGCGTGACGCCGGGCCCGCCGGAGGTCACCACGGACTGCGTCGGCTCGCCGTTGCCGGTCACAGCGCCGACCGCGAGGCCGCCGAGGCCGATCGCGCCCGCGACGGCCGCCGTCACCGCGGCGATCCGCATCCACGGCGCCCCGGTCCCGCCGCCGTGCCCGTCGGACCGCCCGCCGGTGCGCGGCGGCTCCGCCATCCCGTGCCCGGCCATGTCGCGTTCCGCCATGCCCTGTTCGACCCGCGCCAGCATCCGCTCCCGGTCCGGCCGGTGGGACCCGGCCGCGTCCCGCAGCCGTTCCGGCAGCTCGGCCCTGTCGGTCCTGTCGGCCATCACACTCCCCGTCCCGTACGAGTACGAGCCGCAGGACCCGCCGCACCCATGATGCGCGCCGCGCCGGGGCCGGTGACGACCGGGCCCGCGGCGCCGGGGACGGCGGGGCCGGGAACAGGGCCCGCACCGCCGGGGGCGCCCGCGCCCGGCACCGTACCCGCGCCCGGCACCGTAGCGGCACCCGGCGCCGCACCGGCACTTGGCACCGCACCGGCACTTGGCACCGCCCGCACCCCGTCGCCCGCGGCCGGGTCCGGCTCGGCGCCGCCCGTCCGCGGCGCCAGCAGCCGCTCCAACTCCGCGACGCCGCGCGACGTCTGGCTCTTCACCGTACCCACCGAGATGCCGAGCACCGCCGCCGTGTCCCGCTCCGACAGGTCGAACGCGTGCCGCAGCACCACGCACGCCCGCTTGCGGAACGGCAGCCGCTGCAACGCCTCACGCACGTCGAGCACCGCCGGCACGTCGGGACCGTCGGTCCGGTCCTGCGGCTGCGACCAGAACAGCGCGATACGCCGCCGCTCCCGTACCGCGCTGCGAATGCGCGAGCGGGCCAGATTGGTCACCACACCGCGGGCGTACGCGACCGGGTGGTCGGCCGCCCGCACCCGGTCCCAGTGCCGCCACATGGCGACCAGGGCGTCGGCCGCGAGATCGTCGGCCGCGTCCGCCTCACCGGTCAACAGGTGTGCCAGACGCGCCAGTTCCGCGTAGTGCTGCTCGAAGAACGCGTGGAAATCAGCGGCGGCGTCGGCGTCGTCGCCGATGGCTGTGCCCACGGTCACCTCTTCCTGCCCGGACCTCCCCGCCACGGCGCGGCGTGAGCGTAGCAGCGGTGGAAGGCCATGGGCAGAGGTCGGGAAACAGCACTTCGGCGACGGGCGGCGAACCCCGGATCAGCAGGCCGACTGACGGCTCGTCATGTCAGGGCGCAGCGCTGTACCCGGGTGACGATCTCCAGGTCGAAGGGGGCGCCGGAGGTCTCGGGACGGGACGTCAGATAGTCCCTGATCCGCCCCACCAGCGCCTCGCGCTCGGCGGGTTCGAGCACCAGGACGTGGGAGTGGGTGGCGACGGTGGCCAGCAGCGAGTCGACCGTCTGCGGCTGCCGGTGCGGGAACTCGCCGTGTTCGACGGGCGTGAAGCCGGTGTGCCGGTCGATGCCCTTGCCCGGCCGCCAGTCGATGTACGACACCCGGCTCGCCGTCACCGTGTTGAGCCCGGCGATCCACTCCACCCGGTCGTCGTCGGTGTTCCACAGCGCGCCCAGCGTGCCGCCGGGCCGCAGCACCCGCGCGATCTCCGGCATCGCCCGCTCCTGGTCGAACCAGTGGAACGCCTGCCCCACCACGACCGCGTCCACCGAGGCGTCCGCCAGCGGGATCGCCTCCGCGCCGCCCGCCAGCGCCGTCACCGACGGCAGCAGCCGCTCCAACTCCGCGCGCATGCCGGGGTCCGGCTCCACGGCGGTGACCCGGTGGCCGAGCGCCACCAGCGACTGGCTCAGCTTGCCGGTGCCCGCGCCGAGGTCCAGCACGTCGAGCGTGCCGCGCTCGTCGTCGGTCGCGTGCAGCGCCCACCGCACGCCCGCCACCGGGTAGTCGGGCCGGTGCGCGGCATAGGCGGCGGCCTCGGCGCCGAAGGAGGAGGCCCGGCGGGCGAACATCTGGGTATCGGATTCGCGCATGCCGCCGACCCTACGACGCCGACCCTACGACGCCGGCCGTACGACCGTCAGAGGCGGCGCGTGGCGAGCAGCAGCCGGTCCCGCGCGTCGAAGAGCGTGTCCTTGATCATCTGCTCGTGCCCAGGGGTCAGCCGGGCCACCGGCACCGAGCAGCTCACCGCGTCCCGCGCGGGCGTGCGGTACGGGATCGCGATCCCGAAGCAGCGCAGCCCGAGGGTGTTCTCCTCGCGGTCGACGGAGTAGCCCTGTTCGCGGATCTGGGCCAGCTCCTCGATCAGCTTCTCGCGGTCGGTGTGGGTGTGCTCGGTCAGCGGCTCCAGCGTCTCCGGCAGCAGCTTGCGCACCTGCTCGTCGGTGTACGTGGCCAGCAGCGCCTTGCCGAGCGAGGTGGAGTGCGCGGGCAGCCTGCGCCCGACCCGGGTGAACGGCCGCAGGTAGTGCTGCGACTGCCGGGTGGCCAGGTAGACCACGTTGGTGCCGTCGAGGCGCGCGAGGTGGATGGTCTCGCTGGTGTCGTCGGACAGCCGGTCGAGCGTGGGCCGCGCGGCGGCCACCACCTCGTCACCGTCGATGTACGAGGTGCCGACCAGCAGCGCGCGCACGCCGATGCCGTACCGCGTACCGGTGGCGTCCGTCTCGATCCAGCCGAGGTCGACCAGGGTGCGCAGCAGCATGTACAGGCTGGACTTCGGGTACCCCACCGACTCCTGCACGGCGGCCAGGCTGTGCATGCCGGGGCGGCCCGCGAAGAACTCCAGCAGTTCCACCGTGCGGACCGCGGACTTGACCTGGGAACCGGCTCCCTCGGCAACAGCCATCGCGTACGACCCCTCTAAGACGTTCGTGGTGCTCGTTCAGTCGTGCTCGTGTGTGGTGCGTGTTCGTCGTGCTCTGTCTGTCGTGCTCGGTTGTCGTGACCGTTCGTCGTGCGTGTCCGTGCGCGCGCCGTGCCCGGCGCCCGCCTTGTCCGGCCGGGCCCGTGGACGTAGGCTCCGGACGATCGGTGATTCATATCTGAAGACGTTGTTCAGTATAGAGAACGATGCCGTCATGCAGTACGGAAATGTGGAGGTTCTTCCGGTGGCAGTACCAGTCTGGAGCGTCGACCCCCGAACCGGGAAGCAGCGGGAGCAGGTCGCGGTGGAGGCCACGGCCGACGAGGTCGACGCCGCCGTGCGCGCGGCGGCGACCGCCGTTCCCGCGCTCGCCGACCGCAGCGTACGCTCCCGCCTGCTGCGCGGCGCCGCCGGGCTGCTGGAGGACGAGGGCGCGGCGGTCATCGCGGCGGCCGACGCCGAGACCGCGCTCGGGCTGCCCCGCCTCACCGGTGAACTCGCCCGCACCGCCTATCAGTTGCGCGCGTTCGCGGATGTGGTCGACGAGGGCGGCTATCTGGACGTGATCATCGACCACGCCGATCCGGCGGCCCAGCCCGTCCCGCGCCCCGATCTGCGCCGCTACAAGATCCCGCTCGGCGTCGTCGCCGTCTACGCGGCCAGCAACTTCCCGCTCGCCTTCTCCGTACCCGGCGGCGACACCGCCAGCGCGCTCGCGGCCGGGTGCCCGGTCGTGGTCAAGGCGCACCCCGACCATCCCGCCACCTCCGCGCTCTGCGCCGACATCCTGCGCCGCGCCGCCGTCGCCGCGGGCCTGCCCGCCGACACCGTCGTCCTGCTGCACGGCTTCGAGGCCGGTGTCGAGCTGGTCAAGCACCCGCTGGTGGCCGCGGCCGGCTTCACCGGCTCGGTCCCCGGCGGACGCGCCCTCTACGACGCCGCCGCCGCACGGCCGCGCCCGATCCCCTTCCACGGCGAACTGGGCAGCCTCAACCCGGTCGTCGTCACCGATGCCGCGGCGGCCGAGCGCGCCGAGCAGATCGGCACCGGGCTCGCCGGTTCCTTCACCCTGGGCGTCGGCCAGTTCTGCACCAAGCCGGGCCTCGTCCTGGCCCCCGGCGGCGAGCACGGCGACCGGCTGGTGGCCGCGCTCACCGGCGCCGCCTCGGACGCGGGCCCCGGTGTGCTCCTCGACGCCCGCATGCGCGACAACTTCCTCAAGGGCGTCGCCGCCCGCGCCGCCCTGCCCGGCGTCGAGGCCCCCGTCACCGCGGGCGACGGCGGCGAGCACGCGGTGCGGCCCGGCTTCGTCACCGTCGCCGCGGCCGACCTCACCGAGCAGGGCGCGTACGACCTGCTCCTCGAGGAGTGCTTCGGGCCGCTGACCGTCGTCGTACGGTACGGGTCCGCCGCCGAACTGGCCGCCGTGCTCGACCGGCTGCCGGGCAGTCTCACGGCGACCGCGCACCTCGGTACGGAGGAGGCCGGGCAGCCCGGCGGCGAGGCGGCGGCGCTGCTGGCCCGGCTCACCGGCCTGGCCGGGCGCGTCCTGGTCAACGGCTGGCCGACCGGTGTCGCGGTGGCCCCCGC
This sequence comes from Streptomyces sp. NPDC025721, assembly GCF_055558595.1. NCBI lineage: Bacteria > Bacillati > Actinomycetota > Actinomycetes > Kitasatosporales > Streptomycetaceae > Streptomyces > Streptomyces sp. NPDC025721. The sequence continues at coordinate 50,131 of NZ_JBVHMF010000024.1, forward strand.
CCAGCACCACGGCGGCCCCTACCCGGCCACCACCTCGACCTCCACCTCCGTCGGCGGCACCGCCATCGAGCGCTGGCTGCGCCCGGTGGCGTACCAGGACACCCCGCCCGCGCTGCTGCCGCCCGAGCTGGCCGACGCCAACCCGCTGGGCGTCCCGCGCCGGGTCGACGGCGTCCTGGTCAGGTGATCCCCGGGGGCACGTCGGTACGTGCCCCGGGCCGGACTGACCCCGAGGTCCCGTCCGGTGCCGCCGGACGGGACCTCGGGGCATGTCCTAGGGCGCGTCCGTGAGATGGGCCAGGAGCACGGGGACGTGGCTGTGCTCCGGGTCCTTCACCGCCGTCAGCAAGGTGACACTCCCGGCGCGCGCCTGCTCGCGCAGCCGCTGGGTGGCGGGGACCTGCTCGGGACCCGCCAACTCGGCCCGGTAGCGCCGCGCGAAGTCCGCGTGGCGGTCCGGGTGGGCGTGGTACCAGGTGCGCAGCTCGGCCGACGGCGTGAGCACCTTGCACCAGTCGTCCACCGCCGCCCGGTCCTTGGACACCCCGCGCGGCCACAGCCGGTCGACCAGCACGCGCAGGCCGTCCCCGGCGTCCACGTCGTCGTAGATCCGCCGCACCCGGAAACCCGTCGCCGCGCCCGCGTCCTTCGCCATCCCGTCCGCCTCTCCGCTCCGTCTCACTCCTTCCAGTCCACGCCTCCGGCCGCCGATCCGCCACCGCGTCGGGACCTGGCCGCCTTGTCGGGACCGGGCGGCCTTGTCGGGACCTGGCCACCCGGTCGGTCGCGGGCCACCGGGTCAGGAGTCGGCCGGGCGGCCGGGACGCAGGGCCGCCGCCGTGGCGACGGCGGTGACGGTCAGCAGGGCGGCGGCCAGCAGGAGGCAGACGCGCATGCCGGACAGGAAGCGGTCCCGGTCCGCGACCAGCGCGCCGAAGGCGGCCACGCTCAGGGCGCCCGCGATCTGGCGGCCCGCGTTGAGCACCCCGGCCGCCAGCCCGGCGCGGTCGGCGGGGGTCGCGTCCAGCAGCGCGGCGGTCAGCGGCGGTACGGCGAGCGCGCCGCCGAGGCCGAGCGGCACCATGACGACCGCGAGCAGCGCGGCCGGGGTGCGAGCGGTGACCGGCAGCAGCACCAACAGCCCGGCGACCATGAGGAGTTGACCGGCGAGCATGGGCAGCCGGGCGCCGACGGTGCCACCTCCCGCCGAAGGCGGTGAGAGGGCGGACAGCCTGCCCGAGACGATGTTGACGGCGGGGATCAGCGCCGTCATGGGCAGGAACATGAGCCCGGCGCCGAGCGGTGACTGGTCGCGCACCTGCTGGAAGAAGAGGCTGAGCACGAAGATCATCCCGTAGAAGGCGAAGCTCAGCGCGGCGCCCACCGCCACACAGACCGCGACCGTACGGTCCCTGAACAGGCCGAGCGGCACCACCGGATGCGCGCTGCGCGCCTCGATCAGGAAGAAACCGGCGAGGACGGCCACCGCGACGGCCGCCGCCACCAGCCCGAGCCCGCCGCCCTCGATGACCGCGAAGGTCAGCGCGGCCAGCCCCAGCACCGCCGTGAGCTGCCCCGGCACGTCCAGCGGCGCGGGCCTTCGCGGCGAGCGGGGCGTCCGCGCCAGCAGCACGGCGGCGAGCAGGCCGACCGGCAGGTTGATGAAGAAGATGGCGCGCCAGGACCACGCCGAGGTGAGGGCGCCGCCCGCGACGGGTCCGAGCGCCACGGCCGAGGCGCCGCCCGCCGCCCACAGGGCGATGGCGCGGGCCCTGCCGATCCTGCCGGACGCCGCGCCGGACGGATGCGGGGTGGACCCGGCGTCCGGATACGCCTGCCGCACCAGGGCGAGCGAGGCGGGCAGCATCACCGAGGCGGCCGTGCCCTGCACCACGCGGGTGCCGATCAGTACGCCGAGGCCGGGCGCGAGACCGCACGCGGCCGACGCGGCGGTGAAGACCGCCATGCCCGCGCCGAAGGCGCGCCCGGCGCCGATCCGGTCCGACAGCGCCCCGGTGGAGAGCATGAAGGCGGCGAAGACCAGCGTGTAGCCGTCCACGACCCACTGGAGCGCGGCGAGGCCGCCGTGCAGATCGGTGCCGATGGACGGCAGGGCGACCGTCACGACCGAGGCGTCCAGGGTGATCACGAAGAAGCCGAGCAGGGCGGCGGCCAGGGTGCGGCCGGGCGAGGGTACGGGCGCGGACGAGGGTACGGGCGCGGGTGCGGGTGCGGCGACGGGTTTCCGGGCGGCGGCCGGGGCCGCACAGTCCGGACCGGAGAGACGCGGAGACATGCGATCAGCGTGGCCGCGGCCGTCGCCGTACAGTAGTGGCCTGAATGCCACGGTCCCGGAGGTTCTGGCCATGCCCTTCACGTGTCCCCGCCCGCACCGGGTCGCGGTGATCGCCGCGCGGCCGGTGTCGATGTTCAACCTCGCCGTGCCGGAGATGCTGTTCGGCAAGGTCCGGGTGGACGGCGGGCCCGGCTACGAGGTGGAGTTGTGCACGTCTGACCCCGGCAGCGTCGGGACCGGCGGCGGGGCCGAGCTGGTGATCGGGCAGGGTCTGGACGCGGTGGAGCGCGCCGACACGGTGGTCGTGGCCGGGACCGGGTCGCGGGAGGACCCGGACCCGCGTGTCGTGGCCGTCCTGCGGCAGGCCGCGCGGGCGGGCAAGCGGGTGGCGTCCATCTGCACGGGCGCCTTCCTGCTCGCCGAGGCCGGACTGCTCGACGGCCGCCAGGCCACCACGTACTGGGAGTACACCGGCCAACTCGCCGCGCGTTACCCGGCGGTGGTCATGGAGCCCGACGTGCTCTTCGTCCAGGACGGCCAGATGCTGACGTCCTCCGGATACGCGGCGGGCATCGACCTGTGCCTGCACATCATCCGCACCGACTACGGCGCGGCCGTCGCCAACACGGTGGCCCGGCTGGCGCTGGTCGCGCCCGTACGGCACGGCGGGCAGGCGCAGTTCACCGACACACCGCTGCCCGCGGAGACCGGCACGTCGCTCGCCGCGACCCGCGCCTGGGCGATGACCCGGCTCGACGCGCCGCTCACCCTCACCGACCTCGCCCGGCACGCGGCCGTCAGCGTCCGCACCCTCAGCCGCCGCTTCCACGCCGAGACCGGACTCAGCCCCCTCCAGTGGCTGCTGCACCAACGCGTCGAGCGGGCCAAGGAGTTGCTGGAGACCACGACCCTGCCCGTCGACCAGGTCGCCCGCGCCAGCGGTCTCGGCACCGCCGACTCGCTGCGGCAGCACCTGCTGCGCAGGGCCGGGCTGACGCCGAGCGACTACCGCGCGACGTTCACCCGCCTGACGACGGCCTGACCTCTGGCCGGTGGGTGGCGGTGCTTCTCGCCGGTCCGGGCCTTCCGGCGGCGGCGCCCTTCGCCGGTCCGGGCCGTACGACCGTACGACCGGCGGCCGTACGACCCGTGACCGCCGGGTGCCTCGTACAGTGCGGTGCATGGGTGAACGCGACGTGCTGCACATCAAGGGACGGGTGCTGGTCGGGCCCGACGAGGTCAGGGACGAGCTGTGGGTGGTCGGCGGGCGGATCAGCTACGACCGCCCGGCCGCGGCTCCGGCCGCGACCGTCACCGGCTGGACCCTGCCGGGACTGGTCGACGCGCACTGCCACGTGGGACTCGACGCGCACGGCGCCGTCGACCGCGACACCGCGGAGAAGCAGGCGCTCACCGACCGGGAGGCCGGCGCGCTGCTGCTGCGCGACGCGGGCTCGCCGAGCGACACCCGCTGGACCGACGACCGCGCCGACCTGCCCAAGATCATCAGGGCGGGCCGCCACATCGCCCGCACCCGCCGGTACATCCGCAACTACGCCCACGAGATCGAGCCCGGCGACCTGACGGCGTACGTACGCCGCGAGGCGCGTCGCGGCGACGGCTGGGTGAAGCTGGTCGGCGACTGGATCGACCGGGAGGCGGGCGACCTCGCGGCGTGCTGGCCGAAGGACGCGCTCACCGAGGCCATCGCCGCCGCGCACGAGGAAGGCGCCCGCGTCACCGCGCACTGCTTCGCCGAGGACTCGCTCGCCGACCTCGTCGCCGCGGGCATCGACTGCGTCGAGCACGCCACCGGACTCACCGAGGACACCATCCCGCTCTTCGCGGAACACGGCGTCGCCATCGTCCCCACCCTGGTCAACATCGCCACCTTCCCCGCCCTGGCCGCGGGCGGCGAGGCCAAATTCCCGCGCTGGGCCGACCACTTGCGACGGCTGCACGCCCGCCGCCACGACACCGTGCGCGCCGCGTACGACGCCGGTATCGCCGTCTACGCCGGTACGGACGCGGGCGGCAGCCTCGCCCACGGCCTGATCGCCGAGGAGGTCGCGGAGCTGGTCGCCGCCGGGCTGCCCGTCAACGCCGCGCTCTCCGCAACCACGTGGGGTGCCCGCCAATGGCTGGGCCGCGAAGGGCTCACCGAGGGCGCGCCCGCCGACCTGGTGGTCTACGAGAGCGATCCGCGCGCGGACGTACGGGTGCTGGCGGCGCCGCGGCGGATCGTGCTGCGCGGCACGGTCGTCGCCTGACGGACCGTCAAGCTACCTCGGGACCTTTCGCGGTCACACCGTCCCGTTCGCCGCGCGCAGACGGTCGCGCCGCGCCGCTCGCGGACGCCTCCCGTGTACACCACGGCCGTTCGACGTGCGAGGACGTGAGTTGACCGACCGTGACGTACGGGAGCCGGGACGAGTTAGGCATCTTCGCGCACGCCCGGGGCGTCAACCGAGGTGAGGGGTGTCATCCCGTGGTCCGGGTGACGCGGGGGAACGGTCGTGCGGCGAGATTCGAAGAAGTTCACGGAAACCACCCTTATGGGTGAACTGACGCCGTGTGCCCGCCAGTTCACCCTCCGTGCGTAAACATTGCCGGGTCGAGGTCCCCGGCGGCTGTCCCCAACAGTCGTGCGCCGGGGACTCCATGCCACTTGTGGGGGTTTTCCACCGTGTACCGCACCATCAACATCAGCCTGCCCGCACGCCGTTCGGCCGCCGCCATCGGCGCCGCCGTCGCCCTCGCCGCGGGCACCCTCGCCGTAGCGCCGGGCGCGCAGGCGACCCCCGCGCCGTCGGGCGGCGGCACGTCCACCGCGACCGTGCTGCGAGCGGGCCTCGACGTATCGCTGCTGAACAAGACCGTGGACGTCCCGGTGAATGTCTCGCTCAACGATGTGAAGGCGCCCGCCGACGCGAAGGAGACCGCGCTGACCGTGAAGGTCGGCAGCGGTGTCGAGCAGGGTCGCGAGATCAGCATCCTGCGGGCCGACGTCGCGACGGCGAACGCGACCGCCGACCGTTACAAGGCGGAGGGCTACGCCAACGTGGCCAAGGCCGAGGTCCATGTCCCCGGACTTCCGCTGCTCTCGCTGATCAAGCTGGACGCCGTCACGTCCAAGGCGACCTGCCAGGTGGGCCACAAGCCCACCGCCAGCTCGAAGCTGGTCGGGGTGACGATCCTCGGCAGGACCATCTCGCTCAACGCGGTCGGCACCACCGACGTCCGCGTCGGCGGGGTCGGCGAGGTCAGTCTCCAGCTCACCAACACCGTGACCACCTCCCGAACGGCCGCCGCCACCGCCCTCCAACTGAAGGTCCACATCAACCCGTTGAACCTCGGGGTCGCCGAGGTCACCGGTGACGTCACGCTGGCGCAGGCCACCTGCCGTACGCCCCAGGCCGGCGGCTCGACCGGGGGGTCGACGTCGGGCGGCAACTCCGGCGGCTCGACGAACGGCGGTTCCACGAACGGAGGCTCGACCAACGGCGGTTCCACGAACGGCGGTTCCACGAACGGCGGTTCCACGAACGGAGGTGCCGCGAACGGCGGTTCCACGAACGGGGGGTCCACCAACGGCGGCTCGACCGGCGGTTCCACGGGCGGTCACTCCACCGGCGGCTCCACCTCCGGCTCGTCCAACGGCGGTTCCGGCAACGGCGGTTCCAGCGGTACGTCCGGCTCCGCGGGCACCTCGGGGGGCTCCACCTCCGGCGGCAGCAACACCCACCCGCAGACCGGCACCGACACCTCGGTGAACACCGGCAACCTGGCCGAGACCGGCGCCAGTTCCTCCACGCCGTACATGGCGTACGGCGCCATCGGCCTGATCGCGGTGGGCGGCGGGGCCTTCCTGCTCACCAACCGCCGCCGCAAGGCCGCCGCTTCGCGCGGCGAGTAGTCCGGCCCACCGGGGGGATCGGGGGAATACAGGGGAGGGCGGCTCCGCTCCGGGAGCCGCCCTCTACTCTGTTCCCTACGAACGGCGGCTCGACTGCCGTTCGACTTGGGGATGGGCGAACGGGGCGAACGAGTAATGGTCGACGGGCTTTTCGCGGGTCGTTACGAACTGGCGGAGCTTCTCGGCTCCGGCGGAATGGCCCGGGTGCACCGCGCCCGCGACACCCGCATGGGCCGCGCCGTCGCGGTCAAGACGCTCCTGCCCGAACTGGCCAGCGACCCCGACGCGCGCCGCCGGTTCGCCCGCGAGGCGCAGGCCGCGGGAGCGCTCAACCACCCCGGCATCGTCACCGTCCACGACCAGGACGAGGTCCGCACCGACGACGACACCGTGGTGCCGTACCTGGTCATGGAGTACGTACGGGGCAGCACGCTCGCCCAACTCGTCCGCGAGCAGGTCTGGTTCGCGCCCGAGCGCGCGGCGCGCATCGCCGCCGACGTGCTGGACGCGCTCGCCCACGCGCACAGCCACGGCACCGTCCACCGCGACGTGAAGCCCGCCAACGTGATGATCACCACCGAAGGCGCCGTCAAGGTCGCCGACTTCGGCATCGCGCACGTCCTGCACAGCGACGCCCGGCTGACCGCCACCGGCTCAGCGATCGGCACGCCCAGCTACATGTCGCCCGAGCAGATCAACGGCGTCGACGTCGACGCCCGCAGCGACGTCTACGCGGTCGGCTGCGTCCTGACCGAACTGCTCACCGGCAGACCGCCGTTCACCGACGGCAACCCGATCAACCTCATGTACTGGCACGTCCACACCCCGCCCCCGGCGCCGTCCGCCCGCAATCCGCGGGTGCCCGAGGAACTCGACGCGCTGGTGCTGGCCGCGCTCGCCAAGGACCCGGCCGAGCGGCCCGAGGGCGCCGCCGCCTTCCGCGACCAACTGCGCGGCTGGCTGGCGGCCACCGGCTCCTCCGCGCTGACCGGACCCGCCGCGGAACCCGCGGACGACGGTTCGGGCAAGCGGTCGTCGGCGGCCGACCCCCGGGCGACCTTCGGAGTGCCGGGCGCCGGGCTGCCCGCGCTGCCGCCCAAGGCGGACCCGGCCGGAGCAGGCACGCCGCCGCGGGCACCGCGGACCCCCGCCGGGTCGCCGGGCACGCCTTCCCCGTCCGGCGGCACGCCTTCACCCTCGTCCGGCACCCCTTCCCCGTCCTCCGGCACCCCCGCACCCTCGTCCGGCACTCCCTCCCCGTCCTCCGGCACTCCCTCCCCGTCCGCGGGCCGGGGCTCCTCCATACCGCCCGCCGCCTCGAGCGACGCGACCCCGCCGCCGCGCGCGGCCGGCTACCACCAGCCGGAGCACCCCGCGTACCGCGCCCCGCAGCGCCCGGTGCCGCCGCAGTATCTGCCGAGCACCCCGCCGCCGCTCAATGTGGGCAGGCCCGCGGAGCCGCCGCGGGGCGGGGCCGGGCGCCGCCGGTGGATGGCGGGCGCGGCCGGGCTGGCGGTCACCGCGGTCGCCGTGACCGTGACGCTCACCTTCGCGCCGTTCGGCGGCAAGAAGCACGGCGACGACAAGCCCACCGACAAGCCGACCGTGCAGAACGCGGCGCTCCAACTCCACGGCGGGAAGGAGGGTTCCGGCTACAGCGGCGGGCTGAACGGGGTGGTCAGACCCTCGACGGCCACCGGCGGCACGCTCAAGCTCATCTCCTCCTACGCCTCGGAGAATCTCCTCGACCCGGCCGCCACCTACGACCAGCCGTCGTGGAATCTCCAGCGCCTCTACCTGCGCAAGCTCGTGGACTACGCGCCCGCGCCCGGCGGCGCGGGCCGCAAGGTCGTCCCCGACCTCGCCACCGACACCGGCCAGGTCAGCTCCGACGGCCGCACCTGGACCTTCCGCCTCAAGGACGGCGTCACCTTCGACAACGGAGCGCCGATCACCTCCAAGGACGTCAAGTACGGCATCGAGCGGACCTTCGCCCGCGACGAGTTCCCCGGCGGCCCGACCCACCTCGTGGACCTCCTCGACCAGGGGCAGAACTACCAGGGCCCGTACACCGACAGCGACCCCGGCAAGCTCGGCCTGCGCTCGGTGGCCACACCGGACGACCGCACGATCGTCTTCCGGCTCGCCAAGCCCTACGCGGACTTCCGCTACGTCCTCGCGCTGTCGATCGGCGCGCCCGTCCCGCAGTCCGCCGACACCGGCGGCGGCAAGGACTTCGGGAAGCACCCCGTCGGCAGCGGCCCCTACCGCGTCGCGAGCTACACCTCGGGCGCCTCGCTGCACCTGGTCCGCAACACCCACTGGGACCCCAGGACCGACACCGTGCACTCGGCGCTGCCCGACGCGATTGACCTGAAGATCGTCAGCAGTCAGGACGAGGTCGAGACCGACCTGCTCGACGGCAGCGCCGACCTCGACCTGGCCGGCCAGACGGTCAGCGACCAGACCGAGACCAAGATCCTCAACGACCCGGCGCTGAAGGCCAATACGGACCTCGTCTTCAACGGCACCACCCGCTTCCTGAGCCTCCAGACCACGGTGGCGCCCTTCGACCGGTACGAGTGCCGCTGGGCCGTGCAGTACGCCATCGACAAGGCGCAGGTCCGCGCCGTGCTCGGCGGGCAGTACGCCGGCGGCGAGGTGGCCACCACGATGCTGCCGCCGACCACCGACGGATACAGCACCTCGGCCACGCCCTTCGGCACCAACGCGGGGGTGTCGTTCCCCGACGAGGCACGCAAGTACCTGGGCAAGTGCGGCAAGCCCAACGGCTTCACCGTCACCATGGCCGGGGTCAAGGCGCCGGGGCGGGTCGAGGACGCCATGCAGTCCATCCGCGGTTCCCTCGCCGAAGTCGGCATCACCGTCAAGATCGTCACGCAGGACGCCAGTACCTTCTACGACACGCTGCTGTCGCCCAGCAAGCTCAAGAGCGCCAAGTGGGGCATCGTGATGACCGGATGGGCCGCCGACTGGCCCACCGGCGGCGGCTTCCTGCGCTCGCTGATCCAGCCGGGCAGCATCAACAACTACGCCCAGCTCGACGACAGCGAGATCAACGGCCTGGTCACGCAGGCCGACGGCGTCACCGATCCGGCCAAGGCCGCGTCACTGTGGCAGGCCATCGACGCCAAGGTGATGGGCGAGGGGACCATGGTCCCGCTGATCTACACCCAGCACCTCGTCTACCGCGCCCCCCGCCTCACCAACGTCTACGAGCAACCGGTCCTCGGCGGTGTCGACCTCACCGCCCTCGGCGTCAAGCAGTAGGCAGGACCGGCCGGTTGAGCGCCCTGCTCTCAGGCCATGGCCGTGGCCAGGGCGTTCGCGAAGCCGTCCGTCGTACGGCGGTCGCGCACGGCGATCCGCAGCCAGTCGGGTCCGAGGCCGGGGAAGGTGTCGGCGCGCCGGACCGCGTAGCCCATCTCTCGCAGGCGTAGCCGGACGTCGGCCGCTCCGGGCATGCGCAGCAGGACGAAGGGACCGGCGGGCGCGTCGCCCGCGACCTCGACTCCGGGGAGTGCGGCCAGCCGGTCCAGCAGGTAGGCGCGGTCGCCGACCACGGTACGGGCCGCCTCCGCCGCCTCCGCGAGCGCGTCCGGCTCCACGCAGGCAACGGCCGCCACCAGCGCGGGAGTCGACACCGCCCACAGCGGCTGTGCGCTCTCCAGCGCCGCGACCGTGTCCGCGTCGCCGAGCACGTAGCCGATCCGCAGTCCGGCCAGGCCCCAGGTCTTGGTCAGACTGCGCAGGACGAGGAGCCCCGGCACGTCCCGGCACCCGGCCAGCGACTCGCTCTCGCCCGGCACCGCGTCCATGAACGCCTCGTCCACCACCAGCGTGCGCCCCGGACGGGCCAACTCCCGTATCAGCGCGGCCGGATGGAGGACGGACGTCGGGTTGGTCGGATTGCCGACCACCACCAGATCCGCCTCCGGCGGGACCGCTGCCGGGTCGAGCCGGAAGCCGTCGGACGCGGACAACAGGACCCGCCGCACCTCGTGCCCGGCCGCCCGCAGCGCCGCCTCGGGTTCGGTGAACTGCGGGTGCACCACAACGGTGTGACGTGGCGTCAACGCCCGCGCGAGCAGCACGAACGCCTCCGCCGCTCCGGCCGTCACCAGCACCTCGGCGTCCGGCCGCCCGTGGCGTAGGGCCACCGCGTGCCGCGCCGCCCGGCCGTCCGGATATCCGGCGAGGCCGGTCAGCGACCGCGCGACGCGCTCGCGCAGCCAGGGCGGGGGAGTGTTCGCGCGGACGTTGACCGCGAGGTCGATCAGGCCCTCGCCGACCTCGGCGTCACCGTGATGCCGCAAGTCGTAGCCGTCGGCGGCGACTTCGGCGCGGCGGGCGTCATGGCCGTCGGGGGTGTCGCGGCCGTACGGGTCCGGGCCGCCGCCCGCCGCCGGGTCCGGCACGCGGTCGCGGTCAGTGGGTGTGCGCATGGTGGCCGCTTCCGTGGCTGTGCGACGGGTCGTCGGGGTGGTGGTGCGGCTGCTGCGGCAGCCCGACACGGTCCTCGAAGCCGGGGAGCTTGACCCGGTACACGCACGAGTCGCAGTTCATCCGCAGGTCGCCCCGTACCGTCTCCCGGTAGCGCTCCATCACCAGCTCCGCCAACTCCGGCTCGGGGCCGATCACGTCGGCGCAGCGCAGCTCCACGTCCGGCGCTTCCCCGGCCCACTCGCGGGCCTGGTCCCGTACCCGGTCCGGCAGCACACCGGTGAACAGGAAGTACGGCAGGACGACGACGCGGCGCGCGCCCAGCTTGCGGCAGCGGTCGAGACCGGCCCGCACCGACGGCTCGGCCAGCGACACGAAGGCCGTCTCCACCCCCGCGTAACCACGGCCCTCCCACAGCAGCCGCGCCACCTTGAACACCTCGGCGTTGGCGTCCGGATCCGTCGAACCCCGGCCCACCAGCAGCACCGTGGTCCCCGCGCGGTCGGCGCCCGCCAGCGCCTCGTCCACGCGCCGCTCCAGCACCGTCAGCAGATTCGGATGCGGCCCGAGCGGGCGCCCGTACGCGAACGACGTCCCCGGATGGCGCCGCTCCTCACGGGCCAGCGCCGCCGGTATGTCGCCCTTGGCGTGCCCGGCCGACACCAGCACCAGCGGAACGGCGGCGAAGTCGCGTACGCCCGCGCCGACCAGCTCCGCCACCGAGTCCGCCAGCGGCGGCGGCGACAGCTCGATGAAGCCGCCGCCGACCGCCAACTCCGGACTGGCCGCGCCCAGTTGCGCCACGAACGAGCGGAAGGCGGCCGCACCGGCCGCGTCACGCGTGCCGTGGCCGACGAGCAGAAGGGCAGGGGGGTGGGTCACTGGTCGTTCTCCTTGAAGGGATGGTCGGTGAGGTGATGGTCGGTGAGGGGACGGTCGGTGAGGTGATGTTCCGCGAGGGGATATTCCGTGTACAACAGGGCGTTGAGCGCCGCGGCGGCCACCGCGGAGCCGCCCTTCTCCGAGACGTTGCTGACCGCGGGCAGCCCCGACGCCCGCAGCCGCGCCTTGCTCTCCGCCGCGCCGACGAAGCCGACCGGCAGCCCGATCACCAACGCGGGTGCCGCGTCCAGGTTCAGCAACTCCTCCAGCGCCGTGGGCGCGCATCCGACCACCCACACCGCGCCCGGCCCGACCTCCGCGTACGCCAGCCGTATCGCGTGCGCGCTGCGCGTCAGTCCCGGCCCGGACGCCGCGTCCGTGAGCCGGCACACCGAGGACCGTGCCGTGATCCCGGACGCGACCATCTCCACGTCCGCCACGATCGGCGCGCCCGCGTGCAACGCGGCGTGCGCGTAACGGAGTTCCGACTCCTCGCACACCAGGTCCTCCGCGTACCCGAGGTCCGCGCTCGAATGGATCACGCGCTCCACGACGGCCCGTCGCAGCGGCGTCATCCCTGAGGTGTCGAGCCGGGACCGCAGGATGCGGAAGGACTCCTGCTCGATGGGGTGGACCGTACGGTTCACGCGGCTTCTCCTCCGGAGGGGGTGGGGGCGGTCGGGGCTTGTGGGAACGGGTGACGGGGCGCCGTCATGTCTGCCAGCGGTAGCCGCGGGGGGTCACCATGCGGCCGGAGACGATACGGCTGGCGGTGTTGCCGACGGTCACGACCGTCACCATGTCGACCGTGCCGACGTCGAGGTCGGCGAGCGTCGTGACCTCGACCCGCTCGTCCGGGCGGGACGCCGCGTGGACGACGCCGACCGGAGTCAGCGGGGTGCGGTGCTCGGCCAGGACGGACAGCGCCTTGGGCAACTGCCAGGCGCGCCCGCGGCTGCGGGGGTTGTAGAAGGTCACGACCAGGTCGGACTCGGCGGCGGCCCGCACGCGCCGTTCGATCACGTCCCAGGGTGTGTGCAGGTCGGACAGGCTGATCGAGACGTGGTCGTGGCCGAGCGGCGCGCCCAGCAGGGCGGCTGCCGCCAGGGCGGCGGTCACGCCCGGGACGCCGATCACGTCGATGTCGTCGGCCGCCTCCGCCAGCGCGGGGGACGCCATCGCGTAGACCCCGGCGTCACCGCTCCCGATCAGCGCGACGGCGTGCCCGGCGCGGGCCTCGGCGACGGCGGTGCGGGCCCGTTCCTCCTCCGCGCCGAGCCCCGACTCCAGCACGCGGGTGCCGGGCAGCAGCAGGTCGCGGATCTGGTCGACGTACTGGTCGAGGCCGACGATCACGGACGCGCGGCGCAGTTCCGCCACGGCGCGCGGTGTCACCAGGTCGCGGGCGCCGGGGCCCAGGCCCACCACGGCCAGCCGTCCGCGCGGTCGGCGCCGCGCGACGGCGGCTGTCGCCATCGCCGACTTCCGCTTCTCCACGATCAGTTGGCCGCCGGTCCCGGCGGCCAGGATTGCCGCCGCCTCCGCCACGGACGGTGTCCCGACCGCGGCGAGCGGCGCCGCCGAGGGGTTCGGCACGGCCGTCCTCGCCAGTTCCGCCGCCGCGTACGTCAGCAACGGCACCCCGAACTCCGCCGCCGCGGCCACGATCCCCTCCTCCCCGGCCTTCGCGTCCACCGTCGCCAGGGCGCTCACGCTCTTCTGCGCCAGCCCCGCCTCCGCCAGGGTGCTGCGCACCAGCCCGACCACTTCCTCCCGCCCGACCCCCCGGCTTCCCCCCACCCCCACCACCAACGACGGCGGCCTCACATACACCGCGACGCCCCCCTCATCTCCCCCCACCACCCGATCCGTCACCCACACCGCATACCCACCCGCGCCCGCCGGACGGGGGACGGCGGTGTTCGGCGGTGCCGAGGTCAGCTCGCGCTGGGCCGGGGGCCCGGGCCGGAGCGTGAACGGCTGGTCCTGCCCGGCCACAGTCCGGGGGCCTTCGGGGGGCGAGGGTTCCCCTGTATTCGCCGCGTCCGGCGGACGCGGGATGGCGGGGGGCGGCGGAGCCGTACGGGGCCCGGCCGACGTCCGGGGGTCTTCGGGGGATGACGGTTCCCCCGAATGCGCTGGGGTCCACTCTGCCGGGACCACCGTCAGGGGAAAGGCGGGGAGGGGCCAGGTCTGGTCGGTGTGGAGGCGGACGGGGGCGCCGTCGAGGAGGGCGCGGGTGAGGGGGGCCAGGGGCCCGTCCGTGGGGTAGGGGAGGGCGTCGAGCGCGGGGGTGCCGACGGAGTCGGTCGCGGTGGTGATGACGGGAGCGGACCCGAGGACGGAGGAGACGGCGGAGGCCAGAGCGTTGGCGCCGCCGCCGTGCCCGCCGAGGAGGGCGACGGCGTGGCGGTGGGCCTCGTCGACGGTGACGACACCGGGATCCTCGGCCTTGCCGCGCAGCAGCGGGGCGAGGAGCCGCACGGCGGCGCCGGTCGCGAGGAAGAGGACGAGCTGGTCGCACTCGGCGAAGGCCGTCGCCACGACGGACCGCAGCGGACGGTCCGCGCCGTCCCCGTACAGCACCGTCCTGCCGGGCCACGCGGCGGCGAGCCGCTCGCATCCGGTGCGCCCCGCCGCGGTGGCGTGGATGAGGCCGATCACGAGAGCTCTCCTTCATGGGGTGCGGGGCGCCGGGCCCACAGCACGAACACGGGATTCGTCGCGGCCAGCCGCGCCACCTCCCCGGGCAGCGGCGCGAGCCGCGACGACTGGAGCAGGACACCGTCGGGCACCAGCCCGGCGGCCCGCAGGGCACCGCGGACCTCCGCCACCCGGTCCACGGCGGCGAGCGTCACCACGACGGTCCGCCGCGCCCGCCGGGCGCACGCCGCGACGATCGCGGCCAGCTCCGGCCCGCCGCCGCCGACGAAGACGGCGTCGGGGTCGGGCAGTCCGTCGAGCGCGGCGGGCGCGTCCCCGTGCACGACCTGCACGTCCACGCCGTGCGCGACGGCGTTCGCCCGTATCCGCTCGACGCCGTCGGCCGTCTTCTCCACGGCGACCACGGCGGCGCCGAACCGCGCGCACTCCACGGCCACGGACCCGGACCCGGCCCCGACGTCCCACACCAGGTCCCCGGTGCGCGGCCCGAGCCGGGCCAGGGCCAGGGCCCGTACCTCGAACTTGGTGACCATGGAGTCGCGGTGCGCGAACTCCTCCTCAGGCAGCGCCCATTGGGCGGGTGCGGGCGGCGGCCCCGCGACCGTACGGGAGACGTCGGCCCGTTCGCCGAAGGAGTCCGCCGCCAGGCACAGCACCACCGCGACCCCGGCCCCCGACCAGTCCCGTTCGGCGGCCCGCGCGGGCGAGACCCGCTCGACGCGCTCGGCGTCCGTACCGAGCGCGGAGGCGACAACGAGGGTACGGTCCAGGCCGGTACGGGCCAGCGCCGCGCCCAACTCGGCCGGTCCCGCGCCGGGTCCGGTCAGTACGGCGGTCTTGGGATGCGCCCGGCACACATGGACGGCGGTGCGCAGATCGCGTCCGTGCGCGCTGACCACCACCGCGTCGTCCCAGCGCAGCCCGAGCCGGGCGAAGGCCACCGCGACGGACGGGGACGACGGCCGTACGTCGAGCGCCGCCGCGCCGAACCGCGCGCCCAACGCCCGTACGATCCCGAAGAATCCGGGGTCGCCCGAGGCGAGCACGACCACGCGGGCACCGGGCGCGGCCACGTACTCCGCGATCGTGTCGAGCGCGGGTGCGAGCGGCCCGAGCACCACGCGCCGTGCCCCGGCGGGCAGTTGGACCGCGTCGAGGTGCCGGGCGGCGCCGACGACCAGATCGGCGGCGCCGACGTCGGGCACCGGGCCGCCCGTACCCACGCCGAGGACGGTGATCACGCCGTCACCCATGGGACTCACGCGAGTCCCCCGAAGCGCGGGACTCCTCCGGCGTACGGGACTCTCCCGGAGCACGGGACTCCCGCAGGGCGCGCCGCGCCACCGGATCGGCCCGCCGGAAACCGTGGAAGTGGCCGGGGTGATAGAGGTGCGAGCGCGTCCCGGAGGCGGCGAGCGCGGGTCCGACCAGGAAGAGCGTGTGCTTCCAGAGCTTGTGCTCCTTGACGGTGGCCTCCATCGTGCCGACCGTGCAGCGCAGCAACAGCTCCTCGGGCCACGTGACCTGATGGGCGATCAGCACCGGGGTGCCGGTGACGTAGCCGCCCTCCAGCAGCTCGGCGGCGAGCTGCCCGGACCGCGCCGCGGACAGGAACACCGCCATCGTCGTACCGTGCCGGGCGAATTCCCTGACCTCCTCGCCCGGCGGCATCGGCGTCTTGCCACCGCCCAGCCGGGTCAGGATCACCGACTGCGCGACCTCGGGAATCGTCAACTCCCGCCCTGCCAGGGCCGCGACGGCCGAGAACGACGACACCCCCGGCACGATCTCCACCTCGATGCCGAGCCCCGCGCAGCGGTCCACCTGCTCCTGCGTGCCGCCCCACAGCGCCGGATCGCCCGAGTGGATCCGCGCCACCCGCAGCCCCTCGCGCAGCGCCCGCTCGTACACCGCGACCACGTCCTCCAGCGACATCGCCGCCGAGTCCAGGATCTCCGCGCCCTCGCGGGCGTGCCGCAGCACCTCGGCCTGCACCAGGCTCGCCGCCCAGATGACGACGTCCGCCTCCGCGATGGCCCGCGCCGCCCGGAAGGTCAGCAGATCCGCCGCGCCGGGGCCCGCGCCGACGATCGTCACCTTCGCGCCGCTTGCGGCGCCCGTCCTCGGTTCCGTCGCGCCGCTCACAGCTTTCCTCCCCGGCCGCCGTCGCGCCGCGCGGGCGCGATCAGCGTCGACAGGTACGGCAGCGCGCCGTCCCGCAGCTCCTCCGCCAACTCCTTGGCGGGCCTGATGGATTCACCGGGCAGCCCCAGCGAACTGCCCCACACCGCGCCCTCGGTCCTGCCGGTCTCCCGCAGCGCCGTCGCCACTTCCCCGGCCAGCCGCCCGAATTTGTACGCCACCACCGTGCCGGGCCCCTCCAGCGCCGCCCGCAGCACCGCGGCCCCCGCCGTCACCGGCACCAGCGTCAACGGCTCGGTCCCCTCGGTGAGTACGGCCCCGCTGCGCGCCGCCAGATCCTGCATCGCCGTGATGCCGGGCACCGTCTCGATCCGTACCCCGGCCACCGACTCCGTGACCGTCTGCGCCAGATACGTGAACGTCGAGTACACATTCGGGTCGCCGATCGTCGCGAAGGCCACCGTCCCGTGCTCCCGCAGGAGTTCGGCCACCCGCGCGCCCGCCGCGTCCCACGCCGCCTCCCGCCGCGCCCGGTCGGTCCGCTCGTTCAGCGCGAACACCACCCGGACGATCCGCGCCGCGTCCACGTAGTGCAGTACGGTCGCCTCCGCCCGTCCCCGCTCGCCCGTGTCGAGTACCGGTACGACGACCACGGCCGCCGCCCGCAGCGCGTTCACTCCCTTGACGGTCACCAGCTCCGGGTCGCCGGGGCCCACCCCGACTCCGGTCAGCAGCGCGGTCATTCGGCACACCTCTCTACGAAGCGCCGCGCCAGTGACGGCTCGGCGGCCCAGTGCACATGCAGATACGAGGCATGCACGTTCTTCTCCACGAAGCCGTCGACCCTGCGGGCGGCTTCTCCCGTGAAACCCCAGGCCGCGGTGGCGCCCGCGCCCGGCTCCACGCGGGTCCTGTGGAACTCGTGGCCCCGCAGGCGGGTGCCGGCCGCCGCCAGCACGCTGTCGCTCAGCGCGACGGCCTCGCGGTAGCCCAGCGTCAGGCGGTCGGTCATCGTGGCCGTGGCGTTCAGCACCCCGCACATCGGGGCGCCGTCCAACTCCCTTGTCAGATAAAGGAGTCCGGCGCACTCCGCCGCGATCGGGCCTTCGAAGGCGGCGACCGCCTCGCGCAGCCGCTCATTCGCCGACAGGTCGGCGGCGTGCATCTCGGGGAAGCCGCCGCCGAGGATCACGCCGGACGTACCCTCCGGCAGCTCCTCGTCCCGCAGCGGGTCGAACCCCACCACCTCCGCCCCCGCCGCCCGCAGCAGCTCCGCCTGCTCCTCGTACCCGAACGTGAACGCCGCCCCACCCGCGACAGCCACCACCGCGCCCCTCCCCGCATCCGAGCCCGAACCCCCGGCCCCACCCGCAGCGGCAGTTGGGGGAGGGGCCGGGGCGGAGCCACGGTTTCGGGGAGGGGCGGGGTGGGGGAAAGCGGCGCCGCAGGCCGCCAGCTCGGACAGCGGGTCCCAGGCGGTGCCCGGCAGGTCCGGGGCGCTGCGCGCCAGGGAGAGGAGCGCGGGCAGATCGCAGGCACCGCGCACGAGCGCGGCGAGCTCACGGACCCACCCCACGGCGTCACCCCGCCGCTCGGCGACAGGAATGAGCCCGAGGTGCCGGGACGGCACATGAAGCAGCGGCGCGCGCCGCAGCACACCGAGCACGGGCACCCCGGACTCGTCGAGCGCGGCCCGCAAAAGGGCCTCGTGCCGATCGGAAGCGACCTGATTGAGAACGACCCCGCCGATCCGCACCTCGGGATCCCAGGAGGCGAAGCCATGGACGAGCGCGGCGACGGACCGCGACTGCGCGCCGGCGTCCACGACGAGAACCACCGGCGCCCGGAGAATCTTGGCGACCTGCGCGGTGGAGCCCAGCTCACCGCGCCCCGCGGCACCGTCGAAGAGCCCCATGACGCCCTCGACGACGGCGAGTTCGCATCCGGCGGCGCCGTGCGCGAAGAGCGGGACGACACGGTCGGGCCCGCACAGAAAGGGATCGAGGTTGCGACCGGGCCGCCCGGCGCCGAGCGAGTGGTAGCCGGGATCGATGTAGTCGGGCCCGACCTTGTGCGGGGACACAGCGAGCCCGGCCTCGGCGAAGGCGGCCAACAGCCCGGTGGCGACGGTGGTCTTGCCGCTTCCGGAGGCGGGCGCGGCCACCACGAGGCGCGGGACGTTCACCACTCGATGCCCCTCTGCCCCTTCTGCCCGGCGTCCATGGGGTGCTTGACCTTGGACATGTCGGTGACGAGGTCGGCGGCGTCGACCAGCGCGGGCGGCGCGTTGCGGCCGGTGATGACGACGTGCTGGGCGCCGGGCCGGTCGCGGAGCACGGCGACGACCTCGTCGGTGTCGACCCACCCCCAGTGCATGGGGTACGCGAACTCGTCCAGCACGTAGAGCCGGTACGTCTCGGCGGCCAGGTCCCGCTTGACCTGCTCCCACCCCTCGCGGGCCGCGTCCTCGCTGGACTCCAGGGACCGCTGCACCCAGGACCAGCCCTCGCCCATCTTGTGCCAGGCGACGGTCCCGCCCTCGCCGGAGTCGCCGAGCACGCGCAGCGCCCGCTCCTCGCCGACCTTCCACTTGGCGGACTTGACGAATTGGAACACCCCGACCGGCCAGCCCTGGTTCCAGGCGCGCAGCGCGAGACCGAAGGCGGCGGTCGACTTCCCCTTGCCGACGCCGGTGTGCACGATCGTCAGCGGCCGGTTCCTGCGCTGACGGGTCGTCAAACCGTCGTCAGGTACGGCACTCGGCTGCCCCTGCGGCATTACGCGGCCCTCCGTACGTCGTTGACGAGCGCGGACACCGTGTCGGCGCGCAGTTCCTCCAGCGTCACCGCGACGCCGCCCAACTCCTGTGCCAGCGCGCCCGCCAGGCCGAGCCTGACCGGGCCCGACTCGCAGTCCACGACCACCGAGGCGGTGCCTTCTGCGGCCAGCAGCCGGGCCGCCCGCGCGGCGAGCGCCATCGGTTCCAGACCGCTCTTGACCGTGCTGCCCGCCGCCGCCCGGCTGCCGGTCGCCCGGCCGTCCGTCACCACGATCAGCAGCGGGCGCCGCGTGGCGTCCCGCAACCGCTCCACGCGCAGCACCTCACGCGCCTTGAGCAGCCCGGCGGCCAGCGGCGTACGCCCACCGGTCGGCAGCTTCTCCAGCCGGGCCGCGCCCGCCTCGACCGACGACGTCGGCGGCAGCACGAGGTCGGCGTCCGCGCCGCGGAAGGTGACCAGACCGACCTTGTCGCGCCGCTGGTACGCGTCCAGCAGCAGCGACAGCACCGCGCCCTTGACCGCGGTCATCCGCTCCCGCGCCGCCATCGAGCCGGACGCGTCCACCACGAACAGCACGAGATTGCCCTCGCGGCCCTCCCTGACCGCCTGCCGCAGATCGTCCCGGCGGATCACGAGCCCCGCGCCCGACCGGCCGCGCGCCCGCTGGTACGGGGCCGCCGCCTGCACGGTGGCCGCCAGATGCAGCTTGCCCAGCGAGCCGCGCGGGCGCCTGGCGGAGGTCGTCCTGCCGTGCGCCGTACGGGCCCTGGACCTGCGTCCGGCCGCGCCCTCGCCGATGCCCGGCACATCGAAGTGCCGCGTCCTGTACGGGTCCCCGGCGCCGACCGCCGAGCGCTCGCCCTTGGGCCCGGAGCCGTCGCCCGCGCTGTCGCCCGCACCCGCGCTCGCGGCGGGGGAGTCCTGGCCCGCGCGCGCGTCCTGCTCGCTGCCGGGCTGTTCCCGCGAGCCGCCCTGCGGGCCGCCCTCCGGCTCCCGAGGCCCGGTCGGCCCGCCGCCGGGGCCGTCCGGGTCGGTGTCCGGGTCGTCGTCCCCCTCGCCGTCCCGCCCCTCGCCCTGCTCTCCCTCTCCCTCGCCGGCCCCGCGCTCCCGCTCCAGCGTCTCGTCCAGCTTGTCCTCGTCGAGACCGGGCGCGTCAAAGGGGTTGCGACGCCGCCGGTGGGGCAGCGCCAACAGCGCGGCCTGCCGTACGTCCTCGGCGAGGACGACCGTGCGGCCCGCCCACGCGGCCAGCGCCGTCGCCGTACGCGCCATGACGATGTCCGCGCGCATCCCGTCCACCTCGAACGCCGCGCACGTCGCCGCGATCTGCCGCAGCGCGCCGTCGCCCAGGCGCACCGACGGCAGCAACCGCCGTGCGGCGGCTATCCGTTCACGCACCGCCTGCTCGTCGGCCGCCCAACGCGCCCCGAAACCGGCCGGATCCGCGTCGTACGCCAGCCGCCGCCTGACCACCTCGACGCGCTCGTCGGTCTCCCGCGAGGCCGCGACCTCGACCGTCAGGCCGAACCGGTCGAGCAACTGCGGGCGCAGCTCGCCCTCTTCCGGGTTCATCGTGCCGACCAGCAGGAAGCGGGCCGCGTGCCGGACGGAGACGCCTTCGCGCTCCACGTAGCTCGCGCCCATCGCCGCCGCGTCCAGCAGCAGGTCCACCAAGTGGTCGTGGAGCAGATTCACCTCGTCCACGTACAGCACGCCGCGGTGCGCCGCCGCCAACAGGCCCGGCTCGTACGCCTTCACGCCCTCCGACAGGGCGCGCTCGATGTCCAGCGCGCCCACCAGGCGGTCCTCGCTCGCGCCGACCGGCAGCTCAACCACCCGCGCCGCGCGGGCCGTTCCCCCGCCCGCCTCATGCGGGCCGTCCGGGCACTGCGCGTCCGGGGCCGCCGGGTCGCAGGAGAACCTGCACCCCGGCACCACCGGTACGTCCGGCAGCAGTGTCGACAGCGCCCGCACCGCCGTGCTCTTCGCGGTGCCCTTCTCCCCCCTGACCAGCACCCCGCCCACCGCCGGGCTCACGGCGTTCAACAGCAGCGCCAACCGCAGGTCTTCCTGGCCCACCAGGGCCGTGAACGGATACGGCGTACTCACGATGCCTCCTCGTACGTGCACATGCGGTTCGCTGACATCTCTCCCCCCACCCCGCCCCTCCCCGAAGCCCTCAATCGCCGGGCGGGCTGGAGAGCCGGGGTGGGGTGCGCGCGGGCGGCTTCCGCCTGCGGCTGCCGGACGGTGGGTGCTGCGCATGCCTCGACGACCTCTGCCTTCCGTCGCCGGGCGGGCTGGGGAATGCTGAGAGGGGTGCGGCACGACGAGCCCGTCCGGCGATTGAGGACAGGGGGGACGGGGGCTTGCCGCCGGTTCCGGGGAGGGGCGGGGTGGGGGAGAAGGCCCGCCGCAGGCGTAGCGGTGGCGGTGGGGGTCACGCGTCGCCCTCCAGGTCACCCTCGAGGTCGAGATAGGTGGAGCGCAGGCGCTCCAGGGTCTCGGGGTCGGGGGCGGACCACAGCCCCCGCTCGGCCGCTTCGAGCAGCCGCTCCGAAATCCCCCGCAGAGCCCAGGGATTGGACTTCCGCATGAATTCCTGGTTCTCCGCGTCGAAGACGTACTCGGTGGCGAGCTTCTCGTACATCCAGTCGTCCACGACCCCCGCCGTGGCGTCGTACCCGAAGAGATAATCGACGGTCGCCGCCATCTCGAAAGCCCCCTTGTACCCGTGCCGCCGCATCGCGGCCATCCAGCGGGGATTGACGACCCGCGCCCGGAACACCCGGTGCGTCTCCTCACCGAGGGTCCGCGTGCGGACCTGGTCCGTGAGGGCGGAGTCGCCGACATAGGCCCGCGGGGAGTCGCCGGTCAGATGCCGAACCATGGCGACCATGCCCCCGTGGTACTGGAAGTAGTCGTCGGCGTCGACAAGGTCGTGCTCACGGGTGTCGACGTTCTTGGCGGCGACCTGGATACGGCGGAAGGCGGCCTCCATGTCGCCGCGGGCGGCCCGCCCGTCGAGACCGCGGCCGTAGGCGTAACCGCCCCAGACGGCGTAGACCTCGGCGAGGTCGGCGTCGGAGCGCCAGTTGCGGGCGTCGATCAGCGGCAGCAGCCCGGCCCCGTAGGCACCGGGCTTGGAGCCGAAGATGCGGGCGGTGGCGCGCCGCCGGTCCCCGTGCTCGGCGAAGTCCTCGTCGGCGTGGGCGCGTACGTAGTTGACGTCGGCGGGCTCGTCCAACTCCGCGACGGCCCGCACCGCGTCGTCCACGAGGGCGACGACGTGCGGAAAGGCGTCGCGGAAGAAGCCGGAGATGCGGACGGTGACGTCGATCCGGGGCCGCCCCAACTCCTCGGCGCCGACGACCTCGAAGCCGGTGACCCGCCGGGACGCGTCGTCCCACAGCGGACGGCAGCCGAGCAGTGCCAGGATCTCGGCGATGTCGTCGCCCTGGGTGCGCATGCACGACGTGCCCCACACGGTGAGGCCCACGGACTGCGGATACGCGCCGGTGTCGGCGAGGTGCCGGGCCAGCAGCGAGTCGGCGAGCGCCGTGCCGACGTCCCAAGCGAGCCTGGACGGAATGGCCTTGGGGTCGACGGAGTAGAAATTGCGGCCGGTCGGCAGGACGTTGACCAGGCCGCGGGTCGGCGACCCGGAAGGCCCGGCCGGTACGTAACCGCCGCGCAGCGCCCGCAGAATGTGGTCGATCTCATCGGTCGTACGGGCCAGGCGCGGCGCGACCTCGCGGGCGGCGAATTCCAACACCCTCACCGCGTCCGGCACTTCGTGGTCGCCCAGCACCTGCGCGACCACCCCGGCGGCGGCGTCACGGTGCCAGTCGGCGGCCTCCATCGCCTCCGCGAGCCGCCGCGCGAGCTGCTCCAGCAGGTCGACGGCGTCGGAGGCGGTCCGCGCGGGGCCGGCCGCGAGCGAGGTGAGCGCGGACGGCAGCTCCACGCGGGCGCCGGGCTCGGCGAGCAGCGTCTTCTCCACCAGGCCGAAGGAGAGCGCGAGCGCGGCCCGCAGCCCCGGCAGCGCGCCGCCGACCCCGCCCCACACCTGCGCGGAGCGCAGCACGGCGAGGACCAGATTGGTCCTGGCCTCGCCGACCGGCCCGCCGCCCAGGATGTGCAGACCGTCCCTGATCTGCACGTCCTTGATCTCGCAGAGCCAGCCGTCGACATGCAGCACGAAGTCGTTGAAGTCGTCCTCCTCCGGCTGCTCGTCCACGTGCAGGTCGTGGTGGAGTTCGGCGGCGCGCACCAGGGTCCAGATCTGGCTGCGGACCGCCGGGGCCTTGGCCGGGTCGAGATCGTTCACCAGGGCGTACTCGTCGAGGAGTTGCTCCAGCTTCGCGAGGTCGCCGTACGTGTCGGCGCGGGCCATCGGCGGCACGAGGTGGTCCACGACGGTGGCGTGGCCGCGCCGCTTGGCCTGGGTGCCCTCGCCGGGGTCGTTGACGATGAAGGGGTAGACCAGGGGGAGTTCGCCGAGGACGGCGTCCGGCGCGCAGCCCGCCGACAGCCCGAGGCCCTTGCCGGGCAGCCACTCCATCGTGCCGTGCTTGCCCAGGTGCACGATCGCGTCGGCGCCGAAACCGCCCTCGGCGGTCGCCGTCTCCAGCCAGCGGTACGCGGCCATGTAGTGGTGGGACGGCGGCATGTCGGGGTCGTGGTAGATCGCGATCGGGTTCTCGCCGAAGCCGCGCGGCGGCTGGATCATGATGACGACATTGCCGAACCGCAGGGACGCCAGCACGATGTCGTCGCCGTCGAGGTAGAGGGAGCCCGGCGGCTCGCCCCAGTGCTCCAGCATCCCGGCCCGCAGGTCGGCGTCGAGCGTCGCGAACCACTTCTCGTAGTCGGCCAGCGGCACGCGCGCGGGCGCCGCCGAGAGCTGATCCTCCGTCAGCCACTCCACGTCGTGACCGCCCGCCGCGATCAGCCGGTGGATCAACTCGTCGCCCCCGGCAGGGTATTCACCGGTCACGTATCCCGCGTCGCGCAGCGCGTCCAGCAGCCGTACGGCGGAGGCGGGGGTGTCGAGGCCGACCGCGTTGCCGACCCGGGAGTGCTTGGTCGGGTAGGCGGTGAAGACCAGCGCGAGCCGCTTGTCGGCGTTCGCCTTGTACTTCAGCGCCGCGTGCCGGACCGCGATACCGGCGACCCGCGCCGCCCGCTCCGGATCGGCCGCGTAGACCGGCACATCGCCCTCGCCGGTCTCCTTGAACGAGAACGGCACGGTGATCAGCCGCCCGTCGAATTCGGGGATCGCCACCTGCATCGCCGCGTCCATCGGCGTCAGCGCCGCGTCCGACCCCAGCCACGCCTCGCGCGACGAGGTCAGGCACAGGCCCTGGAGCACCGGCACGTCCAGGTCCGCCAACGCGCCGATGTCCCACGCCTCGTCGTCCCCGCCCGCCGTCGCCTCGGACGCGACGGTGCCGCCCGCCGCCAGCACGGTCGCCACGATCGCGTCGGCCCGCCCGAGCAGCGCGTACAGCCCCTCGTCGGCGCTGCGCAGCGAACCGCAGTACACCGGAAGGGCGTTGGCGCCCTTCGCCTCGACCGCCGCGCACAGCGTGTCCACGAACGCGGTGTTCCCCGACAGTTCGTGCGCCCGGTAGAAGAGGACGGCGACGGTCGGCAGCGCCTCGTCGTACGCGTACGCGCCGTGCACGCCGTACTCGGGCATCCGGCGCGGCGCCTCGAAGCCCTCGCCGCTCATCAGCACCGTGTCGGACAGGAAGCGGGCCAGCTCCGTCAGATTCTCCGGGCCGCCCTCGACCAGATAGCGCAGCGCCTCCGCGACGACACCCGCGGGGACCGACGACAGCGCCATCAGCTCCGCGTCCGGCACCGACTCGCCGCCCAGCAGCACCGTCGGCACCCCGGAGGCCGCGAGCGCCGCCAGACCCTCCTCCCAGACCCGTCGGCCGCCGAGCAGCCGGACCACCGCGATGTCCACGCCGTCCAGCAGCGCGGGCAGTTCGGCCGCCGGATCGACGCGGGAGGGGTTGCCGATCCGGTAGGAGACGGCGGACGAGTCGGCGGCGCGGGCCGCCAACAGGTCGGTGTCGGCGGTGGACAGCAGCAGAACGGTGCTCACGTGTGCCCCATCGTCATCGTCACGTCCCGTTCCCCGGCGGGGGAACGGGTGGGTCTGCGGCCGGTCGGCCGCCCCGGAGAAGTCCTTACGGGTGCCGTCCCGGCCGTCGGTCCTGCCGTCGTTCCGGCTGTTGTTCCGGCTGTTGTCCCGGTTGCCGTTCACGGCGCGCCCGGCGGCACGAACGGCAGGTCGGGCGGCGGCCCCTGCTCGATCAGCCGCAGCAGCGCGCCGGTGTCCGCGTGCTCCTCGATCAGATCGCCCAGCCGGTCCAACTGCGCCTCGCGCAGCGCCCCGAAGGACGTGTCGGGCGCCGGGACGAAGCGCCGTCCGGCGGCGGCGGCCACCCGGCGCAGGAACGCCCGGCGGAAACCGTCGCTCTCCAACGAGCCGTGCCAGTGCGTGCCCCACACCGCGCCGACCCGGCAGCCGTCGAGGAACTCCTCGTCACCGCCCAGGACCTCGGCCACCCCGTGGTGGATCTCATAGCCCTCGACGCGCTCCCCGTACGCCGTCCCGACCGGCCTGGCCAGCGTCTTCGCGGCGGCGAAGCGCACCCGGACCGGCAGCAGGCCAAGGCCGGGGACCGAGCCCGCCCGCGACTCGACGTCGTCCTCGATGCGGTCGGCCAGCATCTGGAAACCGCCGCAGACACCCAGCACCGGACGCCCCTCGGCGGCCCGCCGTACGACGGCGTCGGCCAGGCCGCGCTCACGCAGCCACTCCAGCGCCCGCACGGTGCCGCGCGTGCCCGGCAGCACCACGAGGTCGGCGTCCGCCAACTCCTCGGCCCGGTCCACGAACCGCACCACCACCCCCGGCTCCGCCGCGAGCGCGTCCACGTCCGTGAAGTTCGACATCAGCGGTACGGCGACCACCGCGACCCGCAGCAACTCCGCGCCGTGCGGCGGCGCGACCACCGATTCATGGGCGGCGCGCGGCGACACGCTCCCCCGAACTCCGCCCCGGGGGACCCCCAGCCCGTCCTCCTCGTCGATGCCCAGGCCGTGGGCGAACGGCAGCACGCCGAGCGTCGGCCGGCCGGTCAGCTTGTGCAGCATGTCCAGACCCGGCCGGAGCAGCGAGACGTCACCGCGGAATTTGTTGACCAGATAGCCCGCGACCAGCGCCTGGTCCTCGGGCGCGAGCAGCGCCGTCGTCCCGAAGAAGGACGCGAAGACGCCGCCGCGGTCGATGTCGCCGACCACGACCACCGGCAGTCCGGCCGCGCGGGCCACGCCCATGTTCACGATGTCGGTCCTGCGCAGATTGATCTCGGCCGGGCTGCCCGCGCCCTCGCAGATCACCGCGTCGTACCGGCCGCGCAGCTCTTCGAGGCAGCCGGTGACCGTGCCCAGCAGATCGGCCTGCCGTCCGCCGTGGTAGCCGCGCGCGCTCAGTTCGCCCACGGCCTTGCCCAGGACCACGACCTGGCTGCTGCGGTCGCCGCCCGGCTTGAGCAGCACCGGATTCATCAGCGCCGACGGCTCCACGCGGGCGGCCTGCGCCTGCATCGCCTGTGCCCGGCCGATCTCGGCGCCCTCCCGCGTCACGAACGAGTTCAGCGACATGTTCTGCCCCTTGAAGGGGGCCACGCGTATGCCCTGTCGCACCAGCCACCGGCAAATCCCCGCCGTCACCACGGACTTGCCCGCGTCCGAGGTCGTCCCGGCGACCAACAGGCCGCCCCCGAGGGCTGTCACGAGGTCCCCCCGGCGCCGGAGAAAGGCCGCGCCCGGCGCGACACCGTCGGACTCCACCCTCGTGCTTCGCGCCGCCGCGGCGGACGTATCCCTCCGCCGACGGCACGTCCCCCCGAGGGCCGTTCCCCCGGTCGGCCGTGGCCCGGCGCCGAGCCGCCCCGTATCGCCGCTGTCAGGACGCAGAGCGCCGCCGCGGCGGCCGAGACCCGCCGCGACAGCCGGACGGCCCGCGCGATGTCGGCCGGGGCCGGGGCCGGGTGTTCGGCGCCCAGGACGGCGCGGTGTTCGGTGCGGCCCGCGTAGGAGAGGGTGCCGCCGAGACGCAGGCGCAGGGCGCCGGCGAAGGCGGCTTCCACGGGTCCCGCGTTGGGGCTGGGGTGCGCGGCGGCGTCCCGGCGCCAGACGCGCAGGGCGGTACGCGGCGAGGGCCCGGCGAGGACGGCGAGCGCGGCGGTGAGGCGGGCGCCGGGGTAGCCGACGACGTCGTCCAACCGCGCGGCGGCCCAGCCGAACCGCAGGTGGCGCGGCGACCGGTGACCGACCATCGCGTCGAGCGTGTTGACGGCGCGGAAGCCGACGAGCCCCGGCACCCCGCCCCACGCGCCCCACACCAGGGCCCCGACGACCGCGTCCGAGGTGTTCTCCGCGACCGACTCGACGACGGCGCGCGCGATCCCCGCCGCGTCCAGGGAATGCGGGTCGCGTCCGCACAGGTGCGGCAGCCGGGCGCGCGCCGCCTCGATGTCCCCGGCGTCGAGCGCGGCGGCGACGGCCCGCGCCTCACGGGCCAGTGACGTCCCGCCCAGCACCGACCAGGTGGCGGCGGCGGTCAGCGCGACGCGGAGCGCGACAGAGGACCGTACGGCCCGGTCGGCCAGCGCGGCGGCACCCACCGCGCCCCCGGCGCACAGCGCGGCGTACACCGCCCCACTGCCCCGGTCGTCACGCCACATCCGGCGCTCCAACGCGCCCGCCGCGCGCCCGAACACCGCGACCGGATGGCCGCGACGCGGGTCGCCCGCGACGAGATCGCCGAGAAAGCCGAGTGCGGCGCCGTACGCGAACACGCGATCGGCACGCACCGGTTCAGCCCGCGTCCACGCCGTCCAGGTGAAGTGCCGGACAGGGTGGCGTACTTGTGCGCACCTGCGTGCGGTGGTCCGTGACGAGTCGAGCGCAGCCGGGCATGGCAGAGGTCCTCACTCAGGGTCCGCGCCCTGGTTCGACGTGACCGGCGGTGAGAGTCTCCTGGCTCCCGGATCTACGCACTCCCGGCCTTCCAACCGGATTTCCGGCCGTGACGTACGGGTTGGGAGTGCACTCCCCGGTGACAGTGGCGGGACCGCGCCGGATTCGCACCGGACTTCCTCTCCTGCCGCCGCATGGCCTCCGCAGTCCACCACGTGCGCGCAGGCAGGTCAACTCACCGTTGACCTGGGAAGACGGAGTGTGGCGAGGTCCACATCCGCCGCCGAAACCCGTGAGTTCAGGCCACGATCAGATAGATGCCGTACGAGACCGCCGCGGCGCACACGGCGAAGCAGGTGTAGCCGCCGGTCCGGGCGAGCAGGGCGCCCCCGTGCGAAACGGAGCCGGACCCGGATGCGGCGGGGGAGCCGGAGCCGGAGTCGGACGCCGGAGCGGAGCCGTGCTTGGTGAGGCCGACGATGCCGAGGGTGAACAGGCCGACCAGGCCCACGGTCGCCACGAGGGTGACGCCGAAGACCGTGCCGAGCGCGTGCCAGTCGATGCTCATGAGGGGGTCCCTGGGTCCTTGAGGTAGAGCGGGGAGGCGCGGGGGAGGGGCAGGTCAGGCCGTGGCGGGTGCGCCGGGAACGGTGTCCGAGGGGGCGCCGGGCGCGACGGGCCCGGCGGGCGGCGGGATGACGGCCGCGATGGCCGCGGTGACCGCGCCCTGCGGCTCGACCGCCGCGTCCGGACCTGCGGCCGGGTCGCCGTCCAGGTCGTTGACGTTGGCGTGCGTGACCGGCTTGCGGCGCGACGCCGTACGGATGACCGCGCACACGGCCAGGCCGAGGACCGCCACGGCGGTGACGCCCCAGGTGCCCTCGTCGGCCAGCAGCGCGGCGCCGGCCGCGACCAGTCCGGCGGCGGGCAGCGTGAGCCCCCACGCGGCGACCATGCGGCCCGCGGTGCTCCAGCGGACCACCGCGCCCTTGCGGCCGAGGCCCGCGCCCATCACGGAGCCGGAGCAGACCTGCGTGGTGGACAGCGCGAAGCCGAGGTGCGAGGAGGCGAGGATGGTGGCCGCGGCGCCGGTCTGGGCGGCGAAGCCCTGCTGCGGCTGGATGTCGGTGATGCCCTTGCCCATCGTGCGGATGATCCGCCAGCCGCCGATGTACGTACCGAGCGCGATGGCGCTGCCCGCCGAGACGATGACCCACAGCGGCGGGTCGGCGTGCGGGGCGACGACGCCGCCGGTGATCAGCGCCAGCGTGATGACGCCCATCGTCTTCTGCGCGTCGTTCGTGCCGTGCGCGAGCGAGACCAGGCCCGCGGAGGCGATCTGGCCCGCCCGGTAGCCCTTCGAGGTGGCCTCGGGGTCGGCGTGGCGGCCGATCCGGTAGGTGAGCCGGGTGGCGAGCGTGGCGGCGAGACCGGCCACGATCGGCGCGGCGACGGCCGGGATGAGCACCTTCATGACGACCGCCTCGCCGTGCACACCGTGGGTGCCGACCGAGACGAGGGTGGCGCCGATGAGGCCGCCGAACAGGGCGTGCGAGGAACTGGACGGGAGCCCGGCCAGCCAGGTGAGCAGATTCCAGACGATCGCGCCGACGAGCCCGGCGAAGATCACTTCCGGTCTGATGCCGGAGGACTCGTCGATGATGCCGCCGGAGATGGTCTTGGCGACCTCCACCGAGAGGAAGGCGCCGACGAGGTTGAGCACGGCGGACATGGCCACCGCCGTCTTTGGCTTGAGTGCGCCGGTCGAGATGGTGGTGGCCATCGCGTTGGCGGTGTCGTGGAAACCGTTCGTGAAGTCGAACACGAGTGCGGTGACGATCACGATTCCGATCAGGAGCGTGATGTGTTCCATGTACCCAGGCATTCGTTTGATCGGACAGTGGCGAGGCGACCGTACGGAGAGCGGATGAACGGAAGATGAACTGACGGCGGCTTTGTGGTGCCGGAGCGGTCGGGCGGCCTCAGTCAGTATCAAGCCGATCCGGCCGATCGGACCCCTCGGGGAGGCGATCCGCGCCCGTCGGGGGCCGGGCGGTGATAATGCCCGTGTGCAGGACTCCTTGGAGAAGGCTTGGTCGGACGTGGTGGACACCGCCCGGCGCACGGTCGCCGACGGGCTGGTGGTCGGCACCTCGGGCAATGTCTCGGCCCGCGTCGGCGATCTCGTGCTGGTCACCCCGACCGGCGTCCCCTACGACCGGCTCGGCCCGGCGGACGCCGTAGTGGTGGATCTCACGGGCCGCCGCCTCATGGGGGAGCTGCGGCCGACCAGCGAACTGCCCATGCACCTGGCCGTCTACCGCGCCACCGACGCCCGCGCGATCGTGCACACCCACGCCGCGCACGCCACCGCCGTCTCCACCCTCGTCGACAAGCTGCCCGTCATCCACTACATGGCGGCGGCCCTCGGCGGCCAGGTCAGGGTCGCGGACTACGCCACCTACGGCAGTGAGAGGCTGGCCGCCGCAGTCCTCAAGGCGCTCCGCGACCGCACCGGCTGCCTGATGCGCAACCACGGCACCCTCGTGTACGCCGACACCCTCGACAAGGCGTACGACAACACCGCCCAGCTGGAGTGGATGTGCCGCGTCTGGCTGCTGGCCGGATCGGCCAACGGCCACGAGCCCCGTACGCTCCCCGGCCGCGAGCTGGCCAAAGTCGCGGAAAAGCTGCGCGGCTACGGGCAGGGCGCGCCGGAGCCCGCCGACTAGACGACTCGGGCCGCCGCTTCTCCACCGTCTCCACACACGCCTCTCCACGCGCCCGCCGCGCCCGCCGCGCCCGGCCGCCCCGCACACGCCGTCCGCCCCCCGTACGCCACTCGCCCGTCCGTCACCCGGCCGCCGTACGTCACCCGGCCGCCGTCACTCGCCCCTACGTCACCCGGCCGCCGCCGTCGCCTGGCCGCTTTCGGCCGACGCGCTCACACTGGAAGAGATGCGTACCCGAACCGCGGTGGCCATGGCAGCCACCACCGTGCTGGGTGCCGGAACGGCCGCGCTGGCGGCCGGCCGGTACGGATCCCGCTTCGCCCTGAGGCCGTCGCTGAGAGGCCCGGTGCCCGAGGGCGACGTGACGCTGCACAGCGTGACCGCGGACCAGGTGGTGCTCACCCGCACCCTGTCCTCGGCCCGCCCCGGCGTCTGGGGCCTGACCGGCGACGATCTGCACGCCGCCGTCGGCGACGTGCTCGACCTGACCCCGTACTCGGTGACCCGGCGGCTGCTGAGCGTCCAGCGCGGCGCCCTCACCCCCGGCGCCCGGGTCCGGCTGACCCCGCAGGCGTGCGCGGGCGACCCCGGCAGCGCCCTCGGCCTGGACCACACCGAGGTCCTGCTGCGCGGCGAACTCGGCCTGCTGCCCGCCTGGTTCGTGCCCGGCGCCCGCGACACCTGGGTGATCGCGGTGCACGGCCTCGGCGCCACCCGCGAGCACCCGCTGAACGTGGCGACCGCCCTGCACGCCCACGGCCTCCCGCAGCTCCTGCTCGCCTACCGCAACGACCCCGGCGCCCCCGCGTCCCCCGACGGCATCGGCCACCTCGGCGCCACCGAATGGCGCGACCTCGACGCGGCGATGCGGTACGCGGTCGAGTACGGCGCCCAGCGGCTGGTGCTCTTCGGCTGGTCCACCGGCGCCACGATGGCCCTGCACGCGCTGGCCGGGTCCCCGGTACGCGACCGGGTCAGCGGCCTGGTGCTGGACTCGCCGGTGCTCGACTGGGAGGCCACCGTCCGCGCCGCCGCCGAGTCCAACGGCGTCCCCGACGCGCTGATGCCGCTCGCCGTCCGCGCCGCCGAGGGCCGGACCGGCCTGCTCCCCGAGCCGGTCGCCGCCGCGGCGGACCCGGCGCGGCTGACCGTCCCCACCCTGCTGGTGCACGGACCGGGCGACACCCTCGCCCCGTGGGCCGCCTCCCGCGAACTCGCGGCCCTCCGAGCCGACTTGGTGACCCTCCACACCGTGCCCGACGCGCCGCACGCGGCGATGTGGAACGTCAACCCGGCGGACTACGAGGAGACGTTGCGACGATTCCTCACACCACTGATGTGACCGGTGTCAAGACCGCCCCATCAGGGTGAGAGCCACCCCGGAAACCCCCGCTGAGCTGCGACGACGCGCGCCCGAAGGGGCCCGGAAGAGCGACCCCGGGGCACCCTTGTAGATCATCGGGCCGGGTTCCGTTTGGGATTATGGGCGCTCACCGGAGAGACTTCTCCAGTGACGTCCCGTAGCCCGCGAGACACTCCGCTCCGCCTTGTCCCCCGACGGCCGCTCACCGCCGCCCGCCGGACCGCAACGACGCGCCGGTCCAGACCCCCGCGGCCGCCCGAGGGCACGCCGCCGCTGCCGCAGCTCGCCCGGCTGGCCCGCGCCGAACTGGCCGACGCCGCACGGCTCGCGCGCTGGGCCGGCACCGGCCCCGGCACCGCGGGACCGACCGGCATACTGCCCGACGACGCCGCCGCGCAGGCCGCAGCGGCGCTCGACCTGACCCGGCCGCAGATCCGTACCGCATGGGACCGGGCGCGGCTGTCGGGGCTGATCGAACTGCACGGCGGCACCGCACGGCCCGGCTGGCGGCTGCGGGCCTGGGACACCGACGACACCGCCGTGCTGCGCGGCTGGGTCGCGCTCTTCGACGCCTGGTCGCTGGCCCACCCCTTCCTGCCGGGCCCGCAGGCCGGTCCCGATCCGGCGCTGGTCGCCGAAGTCATCGAGGCCGCACCGCAGTTGCTGTCCTTCCTGCACCTGTCCAACGAGCCGGTGCCGATCGACACCCTGCTCGACCTGCTGCGGCAGCGCGTCGCGGAGCTGCGCGCCGAGCGGCACGAACCGCCCGCCGACGGCGCGGGCGACGCCCCCGATCCGCTGCCCGCGCTGCTCGACTGGACGCTGGACGCCGTCGCCCGGGTCGGCGCGCTGCGCCCCCGCGACCCCAAGCGCCCCGACGAGGTCACGCTCACCGCGATCGGTTCCTGGGCGGTGTGGGTCAAGCTGGAGCAGATCTGCGTGGCCGCGCAGGGCCCCGCGGGACACATGGAGCAGTCCGCCGAGACCATGCTGCGGGCCAGCGCCCGCCTCTCGCCGGGTCCGGCCCGCGCCGAGTACCGCGCCTGGCTGGCCGCCCGCCCGGTCGCGCTGGCCGTCGGCGAGTTGCTGGACACCGCGCGCGGCGACGACGCCCTGCTGCGCGGCCTCGCCTTCGAGGCGCTGCGCGTGGTCGGCGACCCCGCAGAGCCGGCCGTCCGCGGCGTGGTCGAGGAGCCGACGCTGCGCCCCTACGCGGTGCTGTGGCTGGCGGAGTTGGACGGCGGCGACCCGGACACCGCGACCGGCCTGCTGACCCGCGAGGAGGCCACCTGGCTGTGGATCGACACGGCCGCGGCCGTCGCCGACCACGGCGAGGACCACCTGCTCGTCAGCCACCTGGAGACCGCCGTCCAGGGCTCGGTGCCCGGGCTGCTCGAAGAGGTCCGCAACGTCGGCCACCCCAGGACCGTCCAGGTGCTCGTGGCGCTCGCCGCCGCGCACCCGGACCCCGCCCTGGCCAAGGCGATGCGCAGGGCCGCCTTCCAGGTCCACACCGGCGAGACCTGAGCCGCCGCGAGCGGTACGCGACCCCCGCGCCGTACAGCGCGCGGGGACCCGTACCGCCCGCCGGTCCTCAGCCGAAGGTGTCGCAGGCCGCCAGGTCCCCGGTCCTCAGCCCGGTGGTGAACCACTGCTGACGCTGCGCCGCGGACCCGTGCGTCCAGGCGTCCGGCGTCGCCCGCCCCTGCGCCCGCGACTGGATCGTGTCGTCGCCGACGGCCGCCGCCGCGTCGAGACCGCGCGCGATGTCGTCGGGCGTCACCGCCGTGATCAACGAGGTGCCGGTGGCCGGATTGAGGGTCCTGGTGGCGTTCTTCGCCCACAGCCCGGCATAGCAGTCGGCCTGCAACTCCACGCGTACGGAGGCGCTGTCGGCCCCGCTGCGGCCGTCCTGGGCCGCGCTCAGAACACCCGTCACATTCTGCACATGGTGGCCGTATTCGTGCGCGACGACATAGCTTTCTGCGAACGGCCCGCCTTTGGCGCCGAATTGGGTCTGCAACGTCTGGAAGAAATTCAAGTCGATATAGACCTTGCGGTCCGCCGGGCAGTAGAACGGCCCGGTCCGCGGGTCGGCCGGACCGCAGCCGGTGCTCACCGGAGCGTCGAAGAACACCGTCGGCGCGGTCCGGTACGCGGCGCCGCGGCGGCTGAACTCGGCGGTCCAGTACGCCTGCACGCTGTTGACCACGGCCACGATCCGGCACTGCTCCTGCGCGTTGGCGTCCCGCCCGGTCGAACAGCTCCGCGCCAGACCGGCGCCGGCCGCGCGCGTGTCCGAGACGGTGTCGGAGCCGCCGCTGAGGCCGAGTTGGTCGGGGCTGATGCCCAGCACCAGGCCGATCACGACCGCGAGCAGCCCGGCGATTCCGCCGCCCACCAGCTTCCCGCCGGGGCCGCCGCCCGAACCGCCCCGCCGGTCCTGGACCTGCGAGGTGTCGAGCGGAGTGTCGTCGTCGAACCGCATGTGCCGATTATGTGTGATGTGCCCCACTTCGGCGCACCGGTGGCCGGGTACCGGCGCGCCCCTGACCGGGGGCCGGGGCAGTCGGCCCCGCGATGCCCGCGCCCCCGGCGCGGTAAACCGTTTGCCGGCCGCCGGTAGACTGAGCCCCATGGCAGTTCTATTCCTCGATTAGCCACGGCGTACGACCTCGCGCCCGTTTCCGTCGTCCGTCCTGTCCTGGAGCTTTTCCCGTGATCACTGCCACCGGCCTTGAGCTGCGCGCCGGCGCCCGCATCCTCATCGAGTCCGCCTCCTTCCGTGTCGCCAAGGGCGACCGCATCGGCCTGGTCGGCCGCAACGGAGCGGGCAAGACCACCCTGACCAAGGTGCTCGCGGGGGAGGGCCAGCCCGCCGCAGGCACCGTCACCCGCAGCGGCGAGGTCGGCTATCTCCCGCAGGACCCGCGCACCGGGGACCTCGACACCCTCGCCAGCGACCGCATCCTGTCCGCCCGCGACCTCGACACCGTCCTGCGCAAGATGCGGGAGAACGAGGAGCGGATGGCCAACGGAAAGGGCGCCACCCGCGAGAACGCGATGAAGAAGTACTCGCGTCTGGAGACGGAATTCCTCACCAAGGGCGGATACGCCGCCGAGGCCGAGGCCGCCACCATCGCCGCCGCGCTCGGACTGCCCGACCGCATCCTCGGGCAGCAGCTCCACACCCTCTCCGGCGGTCAGCGCCGCCGCGTCGAACTGGCCAGGATCCTCTTCTCGGACGCCGACACCCTGCTCCTGGACGAGCCCACCAACCACCTCGACGCCGACTCCATCGCCTGGCTGCGCGACTACCTGAAGACGTACCGCGGTGGATTCATCGTGATCTCGCACGATGCCACCCTCATCGAGACCGTGGTGAACAAGGTCTTCTACCTGGACGCCAACCGGTCGCAAATCGATGTGTACAACATGGGCTGGAAGCTCTACCAGCAACAGCGCGAGGCCGACGAGAAGCGCCGTAAGCGCGAGCGGGCCAATGCGGAGAAGAAAGCCGCCGCTCTGAATTCACAGGCCGACAAGATGCGTGCCAAGGCCACCAAGACGGTCGCCGCGCAGAACATGGCGCGCCGCGCGGAGAAGCTGCTGTCCGGCCTGGAGGCGGTACGCGCCTCCGACAAGGTCGCCAAGCTGCGCTTCCCCGACCCCGCCCCGTGCGGCAAGACCCCGCTGATGGCCGAGGGCCTGTCCAAGTCGTACGGGTCGCTGGAGATCTTCACCGACGTCGACCTCGCGATCGACCGCGGCTCGCGGGTCGTCATCCTCGGTCTGAACGGCGCGGGCAAGACCACGCTGCTGCGCCTGCTGGCCGGTGTCGAGCAGGCCGACACCGGCCAGGTGACGCCCGGACACGGCCTCAAGCTCGGCTACTACGCGCAGGAGCACGAGACGCTCGACCCGGACCGCACCGTGCTGGAGAACATGCGGTCGGCCGCGCCCGACACCGATCTGGTGGAGATCCGCAAGATCCTCGGCTCGTTCCTCTTCTCCGGCGACGACG
This sequence comes from Streptomyces sp. NPDC025721, assembly GCF_055558595.1. Classification (NCBI taxonomy): domain Bacteria; kingdom Bacillati; phylum Actinomycetota; class Actinomycetes; order Kitasatosporales; family Streptomycetaceae; genus Streptomyces; species Streptomyces sp. NPDC025721. The sequence continues at coordinate 86,400 of NZ_JBVHMF010000024.1, forward strand.
TCGACAAGCCCGCCGGGGTGCTCTCCGGCGGCGAGAAGACCCGGCTCGCGCTCGCCTCGCTCGTCGTCTCCAGCGCCAATGTGCTGCTGCTCGACGAGCCCACCAACAACCTCGACCCCGCCAGCCGCGAGGAGATCCTGGGCGCGCTGCACACCTTCACCGGCGCGGTCGTCCTGGTCACCCACGACGAGGGCGCCGTGGACGCGCTCCAGCCGGAGCGGATCATCCTGCTGCCGGACGGCGTGGAGGACCTGTGGGGCCAGGACTACAAGGACCTGGTCTCGCTGGCCTGAGCCCCGGCGGCGCCCGGCCGGGCGGGGGGGGCGGCGGGGGGGGGGGGGGGGGGCGAAGGGACGGACCCCGAGCATGAGACAGCGCGTGTGTACGTACGCGTGCCGTCGC
>NZ_JBVHMF010000024.1:86811-134990 GCF_055558595.1 Streptomyces sp. NPDC025721
GTGGGGAGCCCTTGGGTGCGAACTCGCACCCCTCCTCTTCCCCCCCCCCCCCCCCCCCCCCCCCCCCCCCCCCCCCCCCCCCGCGCGGGGCGCGGGGCGGCTCAGAGGCCCGCACCCGCACGAAGTGATCATGTCGATTCGATCATTCGGCCCACTGATCATCCTTCATCTGCGTGAGTCCGGCTCGTACCGCGCGCCCACGGGGCGCGCTACGGGCGACCGCCGCCGTGATCAGTGGTGTGACGTCGGAGAACTCCTTACCGACCACGGCTGACCTGCCGCTATTGCCCGCACACCCTTCTCCGTACGGAATTGCCGCCCCGGAAAAGCCGCTCCCGGCCCCTTCGCACCGGCGTATCCAGGCATTCCTCCGGTGAATGTCCCGTGATGGACCTTGTCGAATGGGTGGCCAGGAACGCCCTTAGGGGTGATCATGAGAGTCCATAGCGCACTTCCCTGGAGGAGGCACGGGTGGCCGAGACTCTGAAGAAGGGCAGCCGGGTGACCGGCGCCGCGCGCGAGAAGCTCGCGGCAGACCTGAAGAAGAAGTACGACTCCGGTGCGAGCATCCGGGCGCTGGCCGAAGAGACCGGCCGCTCCTATGGATTCGTGCACCGGATGCTCAGCGAGTCCGGCGTGACCCTGCGCGGTCGCGGCGGTGCCACACGGGGCAAGAAGGCCGCCACGGCCTGAGGGCTCCGCGAGTATCAAGGGCCGGGGGCGGTCCGGCGGGTCCGGTTGGTTACTCTTCGGTAATCCAGTCCGGTCCGCTCGGAGGTGCCCAGTGCCCGACGCCAAGATCCTGCTCGAACGTGACGGAGTCCGGCTAGCCGTCGACGACTCCGTCGCGCACATCACCCTGTGCAATCCGGCCAAGCGCAACGCTCAGTCGCCCGCCCTGTGGCGTGCCCTGACCGAGGCGGGCCAGTTGCTGCCGGGACAGGTACGCGTCGTCGTGCTGCGCGGTGAGGGCGTGTCCTTCTCCGCGGGCCTCGACCGCCAGGCGTTCACGCCCGAGGGCTTCGACGGTGAGCCGTCGTTCCTCGACCTCGCGCGTGGCTCGGAGGCCGGACTCGACGCTGCCATCGCCACGTACCAGGACGCCTTCACCTGGTGGCGGCGGACCGACGTGATCACGGTCGCCGCGGTCCAGGGCCACGCCATCGGCGCGGGCTTCCAGCTCGCCCTCGCCTGCGATCTGCGCGTCTGCGCGGACGACGCGCAATTCGCCATGCGCGAGACCGGTCTCGGCCTGGTCCCCGACCTCACCGGCACCAAGCCGCTGGTCGAACTGGTCGGATACGGCCGCGCCCTGGAGATCTGCGCCACCGGCCGCTTCGTGCACGCCGACGAGGCCGAGCGCACCGGCCTGGCCAACCTCGTCGTGCCCGCCGCCGAACTCGACGCCGCCGTCACCGACCTGGTCGGCGCCCTGCTCGCGCCGCCGCGCGACGCGGTCGTCGAGACCAAGGGCCTGCTGCGCGGCGCCGCCGCCCACACCGAGAAGGAGCAGTACGCGGCCGAACGCGCCGCCCAGGGCCGCCGCCTGCGCGACCTGGCGGGCGTGGGCGAGTAGCCGCCCGTCCGCGCCGGACGTTTCACGGGGCGCGGGAGGTATCAGCCCGCGTCCGTCACCACGATGGCGGTACGCACCGGACCGGGCGCGCCCTCGGCCGCCGCGACCGCGACGGCGGCGGCCACCGACCGGGCCACCTCCAGCGGCCGGTGGCCCGGCGACACCGCGATCTGCACCTGGACGCGGCGGCCCGGCGCCTCGCCGGAGCCCGCCGAATCCCCGGCCGAATCCGCCGCCGTGTCCTGGATCCGCACACCGGAGCCGAGGCCGACCGGCCGCCTGCTCAGCCGCACGACACCGGGCACGGTCAGCGCCGCGGTTGCCACGGCTTCCGCGAGGCCACTGGGGTCGAGCGGTACGGGAGCCTCGTCGCCGTCCGGCTCCGCGTCCTCGGCGCCCGCCAGCTCGCTCACGGGCGCGTCGTCACCGTCCAGCAACCCGGTGACCTGGAGGTCCACCTCCGTCACGGCGATGCCGAGCCCGTCGCGCGCGGTCGTCCACAGCACGTCGCGCAGCCGGTCGGCGGCCTGCGGCAGCGGCTCGTCGGCGGTCGCCTCGAACGACGCCTCGATCCGTACCGGCAGGTGCGGCAGCGCGCCCACCGGACCGGACTCCGGCGCCTCGCCCCCGCTTTCGGCCAGCGCCAGGGACACCCCGCCCAGCCGTACCCCGGACAGCCCCGCGGTCGTCCACCGCAGCGCGCGTACGGCCGCGCGCTCGGTCATCCAGGCGTTGTCGTCGGGGGTGCCGAGCGGGAGCAGGCGGCCCAGCGCGACCTGCTCCCGTACGGTCCGGGCCAGTCGGTCCATGGTCACCAGATATCGCCTTCCGCAGGCCGACCACTCTCTTGGGGGGTCGGAACAGCCCTCTCGCCGGTTCCCCGCAGCGCGCGGGGGCATGCGCACATAGTGTGGGGCACGGAGCAGCCCATACGAAGGGACGACTCGCGATGACGGACACCGCACAGTACGACCGGCCGGAGCCCGAGGGCTCGTCAGCGGCCGAGGGCAGGACCCTGGACAAGGGCAGCGCGGGCGGGCGCAAAGCGCTCGGCGACCCGGCCACGCGCGGCCGCACGACGATCGCCGACGGCGTGGTGGAGAAGATCGCCGGACTCGCCGCCCGTGACGTGGTCGGCGTGCACGCGATGGGCACCGGCCTGTCGCGCACCTTCGGCGCGGTCCGCGACCGCGTGCCCGGCGGCACCAAGTCGGTGTCGCGCGGCGTGAAGGCCGAGGTCGGCGAGGTGCAGACCGCGCTCGACCTGGACATCGTCGTCGAATACGGCGTGTCGATCGTCGAAGTGGCCCGCGCCGTACGGGAGAACGTGGTCAACGCCGTGGAGCGGATGACCGGTCTCGAGGTCGTCGAGGTCAACGTCGCCGTGGGCGACGTGAAACTTCCCGACGAAGATGACGACGACGAGCGTGAGCAACGGGTCCAGTAAGGGTCCAAGCCAGTGCAGACGGAGATGGTCAACACGACCAATGGGACGGAGTGCGGACGATGAGCATGGCGGTGATCGGCCTGGCCGTCGGAATGGCGCTCGGATTCGCCGGCTATTTCGGCGGGTTCGGTGCTTTTCTGCTGGTGGCGGCGCTCGGCGCGGTCGGTTTCGTGGCGGGCAAATTCCTCGACGGCGATCTGGAACCTGGGGAGTTCTTCCGCTCGCGTGACCGTGGCCGCGACCGCGACCGGCGGCGCTGATGGGGACAGCCGTCCCCGCACCGCTGCCCGCGGCCGACCGCGGGGCACTGCGGATCGCGGACCGGGTGGTCGCGAAGATCGCCGCCCAGGCGGCCGGCGAGGTCCTGACGGACGCGCCGGGCGCCGCACTGGTGCCGAAGGACCACTCCCCGCACGCCTCGGTCTCGGTCCGCAAGGACAGCGCGCGGCTGCGGCTCACCCTTGAACTGGGCTACCCCACCGACATCGGCTCGGTGTGCGGCTCGGTGCGCAGCCATGTCACCTCCCGCGTCGAGGCGTTGACCGGCATGTCGGTTCCCGAGGTCGCGGTCGAGGTGGAGCGGTTGCACTCGGCCGCCGACCGCCGCAAGGACGAGGGAAGGGTCCAGTGAGCGACAGCGAGAGTCCCTGGAAGAAGCCGGACGACGGCGCTGAGCCGGGGCAGGGGGAGCGGCGGGGCCCCGAGCAGGGTCCCGACGACGACCGCTCCCGGCGGACTCCCGAGCACGGCTCGGAACACGCTCAGGACCAGGAATACGGGGCCTCCGAGTACGGCTCCGAGCCGGCTTACGGGCAGGCTTACGGGCAGGCTTACGGGCAGGCTTCCGAAGGGGACGACGGCGGCGCCGAACACGGCTCGGAGTCCGGATACGCGGCGGCCGAGCAGGGGCCGGGCGCGGGGTACGGTCCGGCGTCCGGTCCGGGATCGTCCCCCGCGGGCGGTACCCCCGGCGTCCTCGCCGGAGGCGACACGCTCACGGACCCCGCCACCCGCACCCTTGAGCCGTACGCCCTGACCGCGGATCAGACCCCGGTCAAGGCACGCCGGTTCTGGGCCGGACGCCGGGTGCCCGCGGCGATCACCGCCGCGGTGCTCCTCGGGATCGCCGGTCTCTTCCTGTACGACATCGCCGCCGTCCGCGCCGACCGGCGCGCGATGGCCTGGCGGACCCGGCTCGCCGACGAGCTGGCCACCCGCCACCTGGACAACGTCTGGGTGATCGTCGGCGCCGCCGTGGCCGCCGTGCTCGGCCTCTGGCTGATCCTGCTCGCCCTCACACCGGGCGAGCGCGGACTGCTGCCGATGACCCGGCGCGGCGAGAACGGCGTCCGCGCCGGACTCGACCGGCACGCGGCCGAACTGGTGCTGCGCGACCGGGCGATGGAGGTACCGGGCATCCGCTGGGTACGGGTCAAGGTCGGCCGCCGCCGGATCACGGCGCACGGCTCCTCGCACTTCCGCGAACTCGACGCGGTGCGCACGGACCTGACGAACGCGCTGGGCAACGCCGTACGCCAGCTCGGCCTCGCCAAACCGCCGCAGCTCCACGTCCATGTCCAGCGCGCAGAGAAGAAAGGGTGACCGGGCGGATGCGTACCGTACTGAACCGGGTCCTGCTCGCGCTGACCGGACTCGTCCTGCTGGTCGTGGGCCTGTCCGTGCTGCTCGGCGGCCTCGACCTGCAACGCCGGTGGAATTTCACGATGCCGCACTGGTGGCCCTTCACCGGCCCCAAGGACGTGCTGCTCACCGCGCACGACAGGACCCGCTACCGCTCCGACGGCTGGTGGTGGCCGGTGGTCATCGCCGTGCTCGGCGTGCTCGTGCTCGCCGCCCTGTGGTGGCTGCTCGCCCAGGCCCGCACCCGGCGGCTGCGCCAGCTCCGGGTCGACAGCGGCGACGGACAGGGCGCGCTGCTGCGCGGCCGGGCCGTGGAGAACGTGCTGACCTCGGAGACCGAGGCGTACGACGGCGTGGAGTGGGCCAGAGCGGCGCTGCGCGGCAAGCGCGGCGCACCGGTCGCCCGGATAGTGCTGGGCCTGGCGGCCGACGCCACCCCGGACGAGGTGGTCGCCGGTCTCGACAGCGCGGTGCTCCACCGCGCCCGTACGTCGGCCGGTCTGGACAAGCTGCCCGCCGAGGCGCGGCTGCGCGCGGTCAGGCACCGCGCGGCGCGGGTCAGCTGACCCGGCCGCCCGCCCCGCTCTCGCGGAGCCCCCACCGAGCCGTCGGTGGGGGCTCTTCGCGTCCCGTCACAGGGCGCGCTGGGCGCCGCCGTCCACCGGCAGCAGCACACCGGTCAGATACGACGCGGCGGGCGAGAGCAGGAAGGCCGCGGCCCGGCCGAACTCCTCGGGCGTGCCGTAGCGCCGCAGCGGGATCGTCGCGCTCGCCCTGGCCCTGGCCGCCGCCTCGTCGCCGCCGAGCGCGTCCAGCTCCCGTACCCGGTCGGTGTCGATCCGCGACGGCAGCAGGCCGACCACCCGGATGCCGCGCGGCCCCAGCTCGGCGGCGAGGGTCTTGGCGAAGCCCGCGAGGCCGGGCCGCAGACCGTTCGACATGGCGAGGCCGGGGATCGGCTCGCGGACCGAGCCGGAGAGCACGAAGCCGATGACACCGCCGTCCGACAACTCGGCCGCGGCGGCGCGGGCCAGCCGCACCGCGCCCAGGAACACCGTCTCGAAGGACCGCAGCCACTGCTCGTCGGTGCTGTCGGCGGCGGCGCCGGCCGGCGGTCCGCCGACGCTGATCAGCACCCCGTCGACCCGGCCGAAGCGCTCGCGGGCCGCCGTCAGCAGCCGCTGCGCCGTATCCGGGGCGGAGTTGTCTGCGGCGACGCCCAACGCCGTGTCCTGGCCGCCCAGTTGCCCGGCCGCGGCGGCCACCGCCTCCGCCGTGCGCCCGGAGACCACCACCTTCGCGCCGTCGGCGACCAGTTCGCGGGCCGTGGCGAAGCCCAGGCCGCGGCTGGCGCCGGTGAGGACGTACACCCGTCCGTCGAGTCCGAGATCCATGGTCAGCAGTCCCTTATGGCAGGCACGCCCGACAGTGCGAGCGCGGTGTTGACGAGTCCGACGTGGCTGAACGCCTGCGGGAAGTTGCCCAGCAGCCGCCCGGCGACCGGGTCCCACTCCTCGGCGAGCAGCCCGACGTCGTTGCGCAACGTCAGCAGCCGCTCGAACAGTTCGGTCGCCTCGTCCTGGCGGCCGATCGCGTACAGCGCGTCCGCGAGCCAGAACGAGCAGGCCAGGAAGGCCCCTTCGGAGCCGGGCAGCCCGTCCACGCCGACCGCGTCCGGGGTGTAGCGGCGGACGAAGCCGCCCAGGTCCAGTTCGCGGCGGACCGCCTCCACCGTGCCGATCACGCGGCGGTCGGTGGGCGGCAGGAATCCCACCTGCGGGATGAGCAGCGTCGCCGCGTCCAGCTCCTCGGAGCCGTAGGACTGCGTGAAGGTGTTGCGCCGCGCGTCGTAGCCCTTCTCGCAGACCTCCGCGTGCACCTGGGCGCGCATCGAACGCCACAGCGCCACATCGCCCTTGAGTCGCGGCAGCGCCTCCACGGTCCGCACCGCGCGGTCGGCGGCGACCCAGGCCATCACCTTGGAGTGCACGAAGTGGCGGCGCGGGCCGCGGACTTCCCAGATGCCCTCGTCCGGCTGGTGCCACGCGGACTCCAGGAAGTCCATCAGGGCGCGTTGCAGATTCCAGGCGTGCGGCTCGTCGCGCATCCCGGCCGCCCGTGCCAGGAACAGCGAGTCCAACACCTCGCCGTACACGTCGAGTTGGAGCTGTCCCGCGGCGGCGTTGCCGATCCGGACCGGCGCCGAGCCCTCGTAACCGCGCAGCCACGGCACCTCGTACTCCGTCAGCCGCCGCTCGCCGCCGATGCCGTACATGATCTGGAGGTCGGCCGGGTTGCCCGCCACCGCGCGCAGCAGCCAGTCGCGCCAGGCGCCCGCCTCCTGGAGATAGCCGCCCTCCACCAGGGCGTTGAGGGTCAGCGCCGCGTCACGCAGCCAGCAGTAGCGGTAGTCCCAGTTGCGGACCCCGCCGATCTCCTCGGGCAGCGACGTGGTCGCGGCGGCGGCGATGCCACCGGTGGGCGCGTACGTCAGCGCCTTGAGCGTGATCAGCGACCGCACCACGGCCGACCGCCACGGCCCCTCGTAACGGCAGCGGGCCGACCACTCGTCCCAGTCGGCCAGGCTGTGGTCCAGCGCCTCGTACGGGTCGAACCGGCGCGGGCGCTTCTCGTGCGAGGGGTGCCAGGTCAGTATGAACGCGACCCGGTCGCCCTCGGCGACGGTGAAGTCGGAGTACGTGCGCATGTCCTTGCCGTACGCCCGGACCGGCGGGTCGCTGCGCAGCCAGACCGAGTCGGGGCCCGCGACGGCCACCCGGTGCCCGTCGGCGCGCCGCATCCACGGCACGACCGCGCCGTAGTCGAACCGCAGCGTCAGCTCGGCCCGCATGTCGACCTGGCCCGACACGCCCTCGACGATCCTGATCACATCGGGCGCCCGGTCGCGCTGCGGCATGAAGTCGGTGACCTTGACGGTCCCGGTCGGGGTCTCCCAGAAGGTGTCGAGCACCAGCGTGTCGCCCCGGTACGAGCGGTGCGAACACGTCCGCGCGCCCGTCGGCGCCAGCAGCCAGCGGCCGTTGCCCTCGTCGCCGAGCAGCGCGGCGAAGCAGGCGGCCGAGTCGAAGCGGGGCAGGCACAGCCAGTCGATGGAACCGTCCCTGCCCACCAGCGCGGCGGTCTGGAGATCGCCGATGAGCGCGTAATCCTCGATACGTCCTGGCACGGTGCCGCCTCGCCGCCTTCCGGTGGTCCTCGCCTCGCCCGGGCACGGTGTGCGCCGGGCCCTCGTCTCCGTAGCGTGCGGGGGCGGGGCGTCAGACCGCTACCGGAACGCTGCCCTCGGGTTCCTGCGGGCTCTCCGGATTGTCCTGCTTCTCGCGGGCCGCGAGCCGTTCGGCGCGCTCGCGGCGCAGCAGCACCACCCAGCCGACCGGCACCATGCCCGTGAACAGCCACCACTGGATCGCGTACGCCATGTGCGGGCCGATGCTGCTGTGGTCGGGCTCGGGGATGAGCGCGGGCTGGTGCGGACCGGGCTTCGGCGTGATGGACACCAGCTCCATGTAGCCCGAAAGCAGCGTCTGCGGCATGTACTTCGCGTCCACGGTGCTGCTGATCAGCATGATCTGCCGGTCCGGCAGGCCCGAGCGGTTGCGGATGCCCGTCGACGACGTCGTCTCGTCGGGGCGCAGCCGCCCGGTGACCGTCACTTCGCCGGACGGCGGCGGCGTGATCTTCGGGAACGCGGTCGGGTCGTTGCCCGGCGAGATCCAGCCCCGGTTCACCAGCACCGCGCGGCCGTCGGCCAGCACCAGCGGGGTGATCACGTGGTAGCCGACCTCCTGGCCGCCGCCCGACGTGTCGTCCGAGCCGTCGTTGCCCGCCGTCCGGTGCCGGGCCACCACCTCGTGCGCCGTGTCGAAGTGCCCGGTCGCCGTCACCGACTTGTACAGATCGGTCTTCGGCAGCACGGCACCCGGATGTGTCACCGACTCGACCTCGACCGGGGCGGCCTTCAGGCTCGCCGCGATGATCTTGTTGTTCGCCACCCGGTGCTCGTGCCGATGGAGCTGCCAGAAGCCCAGTCTGACCATGGTGGGCATCATGACCAGACCGAGGAGGGTGAGGATCACCCATTGGCGGGACCAGAGGAAGCGGTACACCCCACGACGGTACAACTCGGCCGGGGCGGGGCTTCCGGAGGGGGGCCTCAGGCGGGGGCGGCCGTGGTCGGACGGGGTGCGGAGCGGCCGGCCGGGCTCAGGCGATCGAGCCGACCTTGTCCACGATCCCGGCCGCGCCCTCCGCCTTCGCGCAGTGGCCGCCGCAGTACCAGTGGCCGTCCACCTCCACACCGTGGCCGACGATCCGCACCCGGCAGTGCTCGCAGATCGGCGCCATACGGTGGATGGCGCACTCGAAGCTGTCGAAGACGTGCACCGCGCCTTGGGCGTGCACTTCGAAGCTCATGACGTAGTCGTTTCCGCAAACCTCGCATCGGGCCATGTGCCCAGGCTGCTGCCGTGAGCGCGCCGGGGCAACGCGGGAGGCCCCGCGTCGCGCGAGAGTCACCTGGATGGAGCCCCGCACTGCCCGCCCGACGCGCTAGCCGTGCCCGCTCGCCGCGCTCGCCCGGTCCGCCCGGCCCGCTAGCCGTACCCGCCCGGTGCGATGCCCTAGCCGTGCACGCCCGCCGCGGGGGTGACGGCCTTCAGGAGTTCGGTGAAGCGGGCCTCGTCGATGACCGGGGTGGCGAACTGGCGGGCCTTGACGGCCTTCGAGGTGGGGGAGTCCGGGTCGTTCGTGACCAGGACGCTGGTGAGGCGGCTGACGCTGGAGGCGACGTGGAGCCCGGCGTCGGTGGCGCGGTCCTCCAGCAGCTCGCGGTCGATGCCGGTGTCACCGGAGAAGGCGACCCGCATCCCCTGGACCAGGGGCCCGTCGGGAGCGAGGCGGCCGGGGTTGGGATACGGGCACGCGGGCCGTTTGCGGGCCGGGCGCCAGCCGGTGGCGCGGTACGAGCCGGGCCCGTAGGAGGCGCCGGGGCGCGGCGAGGGGACCGTGTCGGAGCCGTCGACCCACTCGGTCAGCGGGCGGCAGGTGTGCAGCGGCAGGGGGAGACCGGCCGCGGCGGCCAGGTGCAGGCTCGGGCGGAACGCCTCCGCCAGGACGCGCGCGTCGTCGAGGGCGTGGTGGGCGCGCCGCTGCTCGACCCCGTAGTGCGCGGCCAGCGACTCCAGCTTGTGGTTGGCCAGGGGCAGCCGCAGCTCCTTGGCCAGGACGATGGTGCACAGCCGCTGCTCGACGGGTGCGACGGACCGGGCGCGCGCGTACTCGCGGGCGAGCATCGACCAGTCGAAGACCGCGTTGTGCGCCACCAGGACGCGCCCCGCGAGGCGTTCGGCGAGCTGGTCGGCGATCTCGGGGAAGAGCGGGGCGTCGGCGAGCATCGCGCTGGTGAGTCCGTGGATCCACACCGGGCCGGGGTCGCGCAGCGGGTTGACGGGCGAATACCAGTGGTCCTGCACCTCGCCGCGGGCGTCCAGCCGGTACACCGCCGCGGACACTATCCGGTCGTCCCGGCCGAGCCCCGTGGTCTCGACGTCGACCACGGCGTAACCGTCCGGATAGGCGGGAGGCCACGGGGACGGCGGCGGTGTCTGGGCGGCCAGGTTGTCGAGCATGGTCACAGAGAATACGGCTCGCCACTGACAGCTACCGCCACCCGCTTTCCTTACTTGTCGGTAACAAGGTCTGGCGGGTGCCCTGTACGCGCCTTTATGGTGCGCTCATGCCCCAACTCCCCGATGTCGTGCTGTGGTCGATACCCGCCTTCGTACTGCTCACCGTCGTCGAGATGGTGAGCTACCGCTTTCACCCCGACGAGGACTCCGCCGGATACGGCACCAAGGACACCGCCGCGAGCCTGTCGATGGGTCTCGGCAGTCTGGTCACCGACGCGCTGTGGAAGATCCCGATCGTGGCGGTCTACTCCGGGCTCTACGCGGTGACCCCGCTGCGGGTGCCCGTCGAGTGGTGGACGCTGCCCCTGATACTGCTCGCGCAGGACTTCTTCTACTACTGGTCGCACCGCGGCCACCACATGATCCGCGTCCTGTGGGCCTGCCACGTCGTGCACCACTCCAGCCGGAAGTTCAACCTCTCCACGGCGCTGCGGCAGCCCTGGACCAGCCTCACCTCCTGGCCGTTCTACCTCCCGCTGATCGCCCTCGGCGTGCACCCGGCCGCCCTCGCGTTCTGCACCGCCGTCAGTCTCGTCTACCAGTTCTGGATCCACACCGAACGCGTCGGCAAGCTGCCCGCCCCGCTGGAGTTCACCCTCAACACCCCCTCGCACCACCGCGTCCACCACGCCTCGCAGGGCGGCTACCTCGACCGCAACTTCGGCGGCATCCTCATCGTCTGGGACCGCCTCTTCCGCTCCTTCACCCCCGAGACCGACGCCCCCGTCTACGGCCTCACCAAGAACATCGCCACCTACAACCCGCTGCGGGTCGCCACCCACGAGTACGCCGCCCTCGCCCGCGACCTCCGCGCCGCCCCCACCTGGCGCGCCCGCGCCGGCTACCTCTTCCGCGGCCCCGGCTGGCGCCCCGCGGACGCGGCCGGGCCGGCCCTGACGCCCGCCGCGCCCGACCTCGCGTCCAGCCCGTCCGGGATGTGAGGACCGCGGGCCCCTGGCGTACCGTGGAGACGCCCCACCGACAACGAGCTGACCAGCGAGGACACCGCCATGCGCGCCACCGTGATCCAGGCACCCCACGACCTCAGGGTGGAGGAGGTGCCGGACGCGAGGATCCGGCGGCCCGGCGACGCGGTGGTCCGCGTGGTGCGCGCCTGCATCTGCGGAAGCGACCTGTGGGCGTACCGCGGCGAGTCGGCGCGCAAGCCCGGCCAGCGGATCGGCCACGAATTCCTCGGGGTGGTCGAGGAGACCGGCGCCGAGGTGGCGGGGCTGCGCCCCGGCGACCTGGTGGTGGCGCCCTTCGTGTGGTCGGACGGCGTGTGCGCGTACTGCGTCGAGGGCCTGACCACGTCGTGCGCGCACGGCGGCTTCTGGGGCTCGATCGGCGAGGAGGGGCAGTCCGACGGCGGCCAGGGCGAGGCCGTCCGGGTGCCGTACGCCGACGCCACGCTGGTGAAGCTGCCCGCGGCGGCGCTCAGCGACGAGCGGCTGCTGACCGCCCTGCTGTCGCTGTCCGACGTGCTGGGCACCGGCCACCACGCGGCGGTCGGCGCGGGCGTGCGGCCCGGCGCGACGGTGGCGGTGGTCGGGGACGGCGCGGTCGGCCTGTGCGGGGTCCTGGCCGCGAAGCGGCTGGGCGCCGAGCGGATCATCGCGCTCGGACGGCACACGTCGCGCACCGACATCGCGCGGGACTTCGGCGCCACCGACGTGGTCGCCGAGCGCGGCGACGAGGCCGTGGCGGCGGTACGTCAACTGACCGGCGGCCAGGGCGCGCACGCGGTGATCGAGGCGGTCGGCACCGAGCAGTCGATGCGCACCGCCGTCGGCATCACCCGCGACGGCGGCGCGATCGGCTACGTCGGCGTCCCGCACGGCAGCGGCACCGGTCTCGACCTCGGCGAGATGTTCGACCGCAACATCACCCTGCGCGGCGGCGTCGCGCCCGTCCGCACGTACATCCCGGAACTGCTCCCCGACGTGCTGAACGGCACCGTCGACCCGTCCCCGGTCTTCGACCTGACGGTCGGTCTCGAGGACGTGCCGAAGGGCTACCGCGCGATGGACGAGCGCACCGCCCTCAAGGTGCTGGTGAAGCCCTGAGGGCGGTACGCGGCCGGTAACGGCCGTGCGTGCGGGCCGTCTTGGCGGGCGTTACCGGGTGACGGCGTTCAGCGCGTCCACGATGCCGTGACCGTAGAAGCTGTTGTACGCCTTCGGCCCGGTGCAGGTGGCGTCCTGCGCGGGCCCGGTCGGGCAGCCGGGGTTGTTCGCCTCGATCTTGAGCAGCGCCTGGAGCTGCGCGGGCGAGGCGTGCGGGTGACGGCTCTTGATCAGCGCCGCGACCGCCGCCACGTGCGGGCTGGCCATCGAAGTGCCCTGGAGGTAGCCGTACGTGCCGCCGGGCAGCGTCGACAGGATGCGGCCGTTGCCGGACGGGGTGTCGGGGATCTGCCTGCTGTCGCCGCCGGGCGCGGCCACGTCGATCACGGTCAGGCCGTAACTGGAGTAGTACGACTTGAGGTTCTGGGCGCCGGTCGCGGAGACCGTGACGACGCCGGGCAGTTGGGTCGGGAGGTCGAGGCACACGTGCGGGTCGACGGTGCGGGTGACCGCGGTGGAGTCGTCCGGGCTCGATGTGTCGGTCAGGGCGTGGGAGTTGAGGTCGTCGTCGCTGTTGCCCGCGGCGGCGACGTTCAGTACGCCCTCGCGCTCGGAGTACGCGGCGGCGCGTCGCACGGCGTCCACGATGGCCCGCTGGTCGGGGTCGCTCGGGCAGTTGTAGAGCCATGGATCGATGTAATAGCTGTTGTTGGTGACCGCGATGCCGTGGTCGGCGGCGAAGACGAAGGCGCAGACCACGCTCTCCGGGTAGAACAGCGCGGTGCCCGGCTCGCTGACCTTGATCGCCGCGATCTTCACGCCGGGCGCGACCCCGGCCACGCCGATCCCGTTGCGCGCGGCGGCGATCTCACCGGCCACGTGGGTGCCGTGGTAGTCGGCCGCCGGGTCCCAGGGGTGCCAGGCGCCCGGTGAGGTGTCGGCGACGCCGCCCACACAGCTCGCGGACTGCTTGGCGGAGAAGTTCGCCGCCAGGTCGGGGTGGGTGTCGTCCACGCCGGTGTCGATGATGCCGACGGTCACCTTGGAACTGCCCGGATTGACCCCGGCCGCCTTGTCGGCCCGGATCGCCCGCAGGTCCCACTGGTCCGCCTCAAGCGGCTCCTGGCCGGGCGCCTGGTGCGTCGAGGCGGCGGCCACCTCGGCCGCGGTCAGCGTCCGTACCCCGCCCGCCTGCGTCGTCGCGGACGGCTCGATGGCGGCGGTCCTGGTCGCGCCCGCGCTCCGTACGCCGTGGACGCGCCGCAGCGTCGCGCCGAAGTCCGGGTTGGCCGAGTGCACGACGATGACGCCTATCCGGTCGTACGCGATCACCACCTGGCCGCCCGCCCGCTCTATCGCGCGCTCCACCGACCGCTGCGTGCCGCGCCCGCCGTCGATGTTGACGACGTACGACAGCAACGGGCCGTCCGTGCGCGGCGGTTGAGAGCCGTGCGCGGCGGAGGAGGCGCCGGAGGCGGAGGAATCGGAGGAAGCGGAGGCCGGGGCGGCTCCGGGGAGTACGGCGAGGGCGGCTGCCGTCACCAGACCGAGACCGGCCGCGAGCGCGCGGCGGCGCCGGGGGAGGCCGGGAAGCGGAACCATGGGATCTCCAATCGTCCATCAGCCGTGGGACGGCAGGGTCTGCCGTCCGACGTGTGCATGACGAAGGAAACTAGTGCCCAACGGCCGGTCAAAGAAGCGCAATTCCATGGATCGGTCGGAATTTCCCCGTGGCCGACGGCGGTTCAGCCATACCGGCGGCCGGATCGCAGCGCGGCGATGCTCAGCGGCGGCAGCCGGACCCGCCGCGCGTACCAGCCGGTGGGCGCGGCGGCGCCGGTTCCCGGCCGGGCGGCGGCAGGTCCCGTGAACAGGTCGGCGGGCAGGTCGGCGGGCAGCCGTACGATCCCGTACGGCCTGCGGGCCGGGAGCTGCGGCCGGTGCGACGGGGGAGGAGGGGGCGGGGGCGGAGGTGGGGTCATCGCGGCGAGTCCTCGGCGGTCCTGGGCGGCGGTCCCCGGCCCGCGGAGCGGCGGGGGACGGTGACGGCGTGGTGGGCGCCGCCGGGCTGTCCAACGAACCGGCCGCGCCGCGGTGTCGGTGTGCGGCGCCCGGTGACCTGGTCGCAGGACACGGGCGCCCCGGCCGGGCGGGCGGACGCCGGGCCGGACGGTGAGCCGACGGGACCGGACGCCGAGCCGACGGGACCGGACGCCGAGCAGCCGTTTCAACAAACTGTTGTAATTTGGCGCCCGTCGCGTACGCTGCACCGACAGGCCCCACCCGCCCGGCGGCCCCGCCGGGTTGTCCGTGCGACGTCATAGGGTGGAGGAACGGCGGCGCGCCGAGCGCCCGCCGCAGGAGCGACGGCGCGCACAAGCGTCCAGGAGGGAGGCGGAGCCCGTGCTGATCGACACCTACGGCCGAGTGGCGACCGACCTGCGCGTCTCCCTCACCGACCGCTGCAATCTGCGCTGCACCTACTGCATGCCGGAAGAGGGCCTCCAGTGGCTGGCCAAGCCCGACCTGCTCACGGACGACGAGATCGTCCGGATGGTCGGGATCGCGGTCCACGAGCTGGGCGTCACCGACGTCCGCTTCACCGGCGGCGAGCCGCTGCTGCGGCCCGGCCTGGTCGGCATCGTCGAGCGCTGCGCCGCCCTGGAGCCGCGTCCCCGGCTGTCGCTGACCACCAACGGCATCGGCCTGCGCCGCACCGCCGACGCGCTGCGCGCCGCGGGTCTCGACCGGGTCAATGTCTCCCTCGACACCCTGCGCCCCGAGGTCTTCCACACCCTCACCCGCCGCGACCGGCACCACGACGTCGTCGCGGGCATGGCGGCGGCGGCCGACGCGGGCCTGACCCCGGTGAAGATCAACACAGTGCTGATGCGCGGTGTCAACGACGACGAGGCGCCCGACCTGCTGGCCTGGGCCGTCGAGCGGGGATACGAGCTGCGGTTCATCGAGCAGATGCCGCTGGACGCGCAGCACGGCTGGCAGCGCACCGACATGGTCACCGCGGACGAGATACTCGACCGCCTGCGGACCCGCTTCACCCTGACCCCCGAGGGCGAGACGGTCCGCGGCTCCGCGCCCGCCGAGCGCTGGCTGGTCGACGGCGGCCCGGCCACGGTCGGCGTCATCGGCTCGGTCACCCGGCCGTTCTGCCGCGCCTGCGACCGCACCCGGCTCACCGCCGACGGCCAGGTCCGCAACTGCCTGTTCGCCCGCGAGGAGTCCGACCTGCGCGGCCCGCTGCGCTCCGGCGCCGACGACGAGCGGATGGCGGAGCTGTGGCGGGCGGCGATGTGGGGCAAGAAGGCGGGCTCGGGCCTCGACGACCCGGCCTTCCTCCAGCCCGACCGCCCCATGTCGGCCATCGGCGGCTGAACCGCCGCACCCTGAGGCCGCTCGGAGAACCGCCGCACGCTGAGGCTCCTCGGAGAATCGCCGCCCCCGGAGCCCCCGGAGCCCCGTCGCGCCGCTACCGCTCCCGCTCTCCCCGCTCCCACTCCGCCAGCGGCACGACGTCCTTCAGGAACCCGCGCATCC
The DNA here is from genome assembly GCF_055558595.1 of Streptomyces sp. NPDC025721. Lineage (NCBI taxonomy): Bacteria > Bacillati > Actinomycetota > Actinomycetes > Kitasatosporales > Streptomycetaceae > Streptomyces > Streptomyces sp. NPDC025721. The sequence goes on from NZ_JBVHMF010000024.1 coordinate 102,805, forward strand.
CCAGGAACTGCGACAGGTGCTCGCGGTGCTCGTCGCACGCCAGCCACGTCTTGCGCCGCTCCGGCGTGTGGATCTTGGGGTTGTTCCAGGCCAGCACCCACACGGCGGGGGTACGGCAGTCCTTGGCCGAGCAGATCGGCTTCTCGTTCTCGTTCACAGTGTTCCCGGCATCGCTCACGACGCCCAGTAAACAGAACCGCCGCTGGACATGGCGACGCCGGGCAGCCACGGGGGGAGCCGCCCGGCGTCGGTCCGTCGCTCCGACGGGGGATGCGGAGCGCGTACGAAGTATGTCACGCGCTCAACCGTCCGTGGAGTGGAACTTCACGATTGATCTGAGCTTTTCTTGAGGTTCGGCGGCACGGGTACCGGCACCGGCTCGCCGTAGCCCTCAGGATCGGACGGATCGCCCATTTCGAGCATCGGCCTGGCCTGCGGAAGGACGAACGACGACGGCAGCGAGGGCACGTTCTCCCGGCCCGCGTTCGCGAACACCACCGCCACGTACGGCAGCAGCAGCCCGACCACGAGCATCCCCCAGGCCAGTACCCGCTCCACGTCCCAGAGCACCACGGTGAGGATCACCGAGAGAGTACGGATCGACATCGAGATGATGTACCTGCGCTGCCGTCCGGCCACGTCCTCGGTCAGACCGGTACGCGCTCCCGTGATCTGGAAGACCTCAGGCCCGCCCTGCTTCCGCATCGCGCTCCACCACCCGCTCGCTCCGCCGGACTCTCCTGAGCACGGGTCGGCGCCCGGCCCGGCCTCACCACGGTACGCCGCGTACCGCCCGCCTTCGATAGCGGGGGCACCATCCGTGCGGCGCCGCTGTCGGGCCGTACGGCGGACGGCCCACTCGACATGCGGCGTAGCCGGAGCGGGCACAGACTGGCCGGACGAGTTCCGGGCGTACGCCGTCCGGACGCGAGGAGGCGAGTGACATGGGTTGGTTGTGGGCGATCATCGTCGGTCTGGTGCTGGGTCTGATCGCCAAGGCGATCCTCCCCGGCAAGCAGTCCCTGCCGCTGTGGCTCACCGTGATCTGCGGTATGGGCGGCAGCATTCTCGGCAACGCCGTGTCGACCTGGATCGGCGTCAACGACACCAAGGGCATCGACTGGACCCGGCACGTGCTGCAACTCATCGGCGCCGTCGTCGTCGTGGCGATCGGCGACGCCCTGTGGTCGATGTTCAAGGGCACGCGCAAGACCGCCGCACCGCGGTGACGCCCGCACCGCGGTGACGCTCAGCCCGTGGGGTGCCGCCGCAGCCACCGCGGCGGCACCCGGTCGGTCAGCCACACGCCGTTGGCGCTGATCCGGAAGACATGGCCCTCGGCGGCCAGCCCCCTGGCGTCCACCGCGAGCACCACAGGACGGCCGTGCCGTGATCCCACGCGCACGGCCGTCTCCACGTCCCGTCCACCCATCCGGCCTCGTCGAGAGTGAGGCCGACGCTCTCGGGCCGGTGCCGCAGCACCATCGACAGGAACCTGGAGATCCTGACCGTCTTCTTCTCGTCGGGCACGGGCGTCAGACCCCCTGGCTGACCGAACTCATGTTGAAGTCCGGAATCCGCAGGGCCGGGGCGGCGGCCCTGGTGAAGTAGTCGCTCCACTCGCGCGGCAGCGTCCGCTCGGTGCGGCCCGCCTCGGCGGCGCGGCCGAGCAGGTCCACCGGGGACTCGTTGAAACGGAAGTTGTTGACCTCGCCGGTCACCTCACCGTTCTCCACCAGGTAGACGCCGTCGCGGGTGAGGCCGGTCAGCAGCAGCGTGGCCGGATCGACCTCGCGGATATACCACAGGCAGGTCAGCAGCAGACCGCGCTCGGTGGCCGCGACCATCTCGTCCAGCGACCGCTCGCCGCCGCCGTCCAGCACCAGGTTGTCGGCGGCGGGCGCGACCGGCAGGCCGGTCAGCCCGGCGCTGTGCCGGGTGGTGGTGAGCCGGGCGAGCGAGCCCTCGTGGATCCAGTTCACCGGCTCCACCGGCAGCCCGTTGTCGAACACCGAGGTGTCGTCGCCCGAGGAGTGCGCGATCACGAACGGCGCCGCCTCCAGGCCGGGCTCCGCCGGGTCGCTGCGCAGGGTCAGCGGCAGCGGCGACAGCTTCTCGCCGACCCGGGTCCCGCCGCCGGGCTTGCTGAAGACCGTACGGCCCTCGGCGGCGTCCCGTGCCGCGGCCGACCAGAACTGGTAGATCATCAGGTCCGCGACGGCCGACGGCGGCAGCAGCGTCTCGTACCGGCCCGCGGGCAGGTCGATCCGGCGCTCGGCCCAGACCAGCCGGCGGGCCAGGTCGGCGTCCATCGCCAGCGGGTCCACGTCGGTGAAGTCGCGGGTGGCCGCGCCCGCCCACGCCGAGCGCCTGCGGTCGGGGGACTTCGCGTTCACCTCAAGGGTGCCGGTCGGCTGGTCGTGCCGCAGCCGCAGCCCGGCCGAGGTGCCCAGATACGTCGACGTCACCGAGTGGAAGGCGAAGCCGTACAGCTCACGGCCGCCCGCCCGCGCCGTCGCGAACGCCTCGCCGAGCGCGGGCGCGAAGGACGCGAAGACGTCGGAGTTGGTCTCGGCGGGCCCGTCGGTGAAGGCCGCCGAGTGCGGCACGCCCGTCACCAGCGGCTGCGCGTCCTCGGCGGGACCGGCCTCGCGGGCCGCCGCCTCGGCCGCCCGTACCAGCGGCTCCAGCTCGTCGGCGGTCACGGCCGAGCGGGACACCACACCGGACGCGGTGCCCTCGGCGCCGTCCACGGTGGCGATCACGGTGAGGGTACGGCCGCGCGTGACGCCGTTGGTGGTCAGGGAGTTGGCCGCCCAGCGCAGATTCGCGCTGGACTCCTCCTGGGCGATCACCACGCAGCCGTCCGCGTTCGACAGCTCAAGCGCCCGTTCGACGATCTCGTGCGGCTTGGTCGTCACGCTGCTCATCGTCCGGCCTCCTGGGTGGTGTTGAGAATGCTGACGCCCCGGAAGAGGGCGGCCGGGCAGCCGTGGCTGACGGCCGCGACCTGGCCCGGCTGGGCCTTGCCGCAGTTGAAGGCACCGCCGAGCACATACGTCTGCGGGCCGCCGACGGCGTCCATCGAGCCCCAGAAGTCGGTGGTGGTGGCCTGGTAGGCGACGTCCTTGAGCTGGCCCGCGAGCCGCCCGTTCTCGATCCGGAAGAACCGCTGCCCGGTGAACTGGAAGTTGTAGCGCTGCATGTCGATGGACCACGAGCGGTCGCCGACGACGTAGATGCCGCGTTCGACGCCGCCGATCAGCTCCTCGGTCGAAGGACCGTCGGGCGCGGGCCGCAGCGAGACGTTCGCCATCCGCTGCACCGGGACATGGCCGGGGGAGTCGGCGTACGCGCAGCCGTTGGACCGCTCGAAGCCGGTGAGCTTCGCGATCCGCCGGTCGAGCTGGTAGCCGACGAGCGTGCCGTCCTTGATCAGGTCCCAGGACTGTCCCGCCACGCCCTCGTCGTCGAAGCCGACGGTGGCCAGGCCGTGCTCCGCCGTACGGTCACCGGTCACATTCATCAGCGGCGAGCCGTACTTGAGCGTGCCGAGCTGGTCGAAGGTGGCGAAGGAGGTGCCCGCGTACGCCGCCTCGTACCCCAGCGCGCGGTCCAACTCCGTGGCGTGGCCGATCGATTCGTGGATCGTCAGCCACAGGTTGGACGGGTCGACCACCAGGTCGTACGCGCCCGCCTCGACCGAGGGCGCGCGCATCTTCTCGGCCAGCAGCTCCGGGATACGGGCCAGCTCCGCGTCCCAGTCCCAGCCGTGGTCCGCGCCGGTCAGATACTCCCAGCCGCGGCCGACCGGCGGCGCGAGCGTGCGCATCGAGTCGAAGTCGCCGCTGTCGCCGTCGACGGCGACAGCGGTGAGCTGCGAATGGAGGCGGACGCGCTGCTGCGTGGTCGTGGTGCCCGCGGTGTCCGCGTAGAACTTGTTCTCCTGCACGGTCATCAGCGAGGCGTCCGCGTGGTCGACCCCGTCGGCCGCCAGCAGCCGGGCGCTCCACTCCGCGAGCAGCGCCGTCTTCTCCGCGTCCGGCACGTCGAACGGGTTGATGTCGTACGCCGACACCCACACCCGGTCCGCGTGCACCGGCTCGTCGGCCAGCTCCACCCGCTCCCGCGACCCCGCCGCGGCGATCACCTTCGCGGATAGCTTGGCCATCGCGACCGCCTGCGAGGCGACCTTGGCCGCCGCGTCCATCGTCAGGTCGACCCCGGAGGCGAAGCCCCAGGCGCCGCCGTGCACCACCCGTACCGCGTACCCCAGATCGGTGGTGTCGGAGGTGCCCGACGGGCGCGCGTCGCGCAGCCGCCAGGTCGCGCCGCGCACCCGCTCCAGCCGGAAATCGGCGTGGTCCGCGCCCAGCGCGCGGGCGCGGGCCAGTGCGGCGTCGGCGAGTGCCCGCAGGGGCAGCGCCAGGAATGACTGATCGACCTCATGAGGCACGACGAACTTCCCCTTCGACCGTTCGACAGGTATCCGCAGTGAATCATGTCCCGCCGACCGCCAGCGCGTGCTTTTCCGCAGGACGCGGCGTGTGCCGGGGCGGGCGGCCGGCGAATCGTCAGATGCCAATCCGTGCCGAGACCTTGAGGTTGGTCCAGACCAATCTCTATGCTCATGACGCCGCCCTCACTCCTGTCCGCTGCACCACACTCCGCACGACGAGGAGCCCCCCACATGTCAGTACGCCGTAATGCCGCCGCGGTCGGCGCGGTCGGCGCCGCCGCCTTGACGATCGCCGCGCTCACGCCGGTGACCGCCAGCGCCCACGGCGCGCTCAGCGCACCGGTCAGCCGGATCTCCGGCTGCTTCGCCGAAGGCCCCGAACACCCCCAGTCGCAGGTCTGCAAGGACCTGGTCGCCGACAGCGGCACCCAGCCGCTGTACGACTGGAACGAGGTGAACATCGCCAACGCCAACGGCCAGAGCCGCACGATCATCCCCGACGGCCACCTCTGCTCGGCCAACCGCGACAAGTACCGGGCGCTGGACTGGGCCCGCACCGACTGGCCCGCCACCGCGGTCTCGGCGGGCACCACCACCGTCAACTTCCGTGTCACCGCGCCGCACAAGGGCACGATGACGCTGTACATCACCAAGGCCGGATACGACCCGACCAAGCCGCTCAAGTGGTCCGACCTGGACGCCACCCCGATCGCCGTCTACAACACCGTCGCCTCCGCGACGAACGGCTACTACACCTTCAACGCCACCCTGCCCAGCCGCACCGGCAGGCAGCTCATCTACCAGGTGTGGCAGCGCAGTGACAGCCCCGAGGCCTTCTACGGCTGCTCCGATGTCGTCTTCGGCCAGGGGGTACAAGCGGCGGCGGTCGCCGCGCCCCAGGCGCCGACCGACCGGCAGATCGCGGCCGGCGCGTCCAAGTCCACCGTCAGCCACCACGGTCACGGCGGCGACGTCGCCGTGACATCCACCACGGCGAAGCTCGCGACCAGCGACGTGACCGACAACCGCGCGGCCACCGGCACCCTGGAGACCGCCCTGTCCGGCAGCGCCGTTCTGGCGTCGGGCGCCGTGGGACTGCTGCTCTGGAGCCGCCGCAGGGCCGCCGCCCGCGCGAACGGCTGACCCATGGTTCTGTAGGAAACCCACAGGGACCACGGGAGCAGCCTGTCGGGGCCGATTCCCCGGATCGGTGCGAGGACCGATAGCTTTTCACGGAGAAACTCACGACTGAGGGAGTGATCCGTTGAGCCGCTCGGTTCTCGTCACCGGAGGCAACCGGGGCATCGGCCTCGCCATCGCGCGTGCCTTCGCCGACGCGGGCGACAAGGTCGCCATCACCTACCGCTCGGGTGAGCCGCCCGCCGAACTGGTGGCGCTCGGCTGCCTGGCCGTCCGCTGCGACATCACCGACCCCGAGCAGGTGGAACAGGCTTACAAGGAGATCGAGGAGAAGCACGGGAACGTGGAGGTGCTGGTCGCCAACGCCGGCATCACCAAGGACCAGCTCCTCATGCGGATGTCGGAGGAGGACTTCACGTCCGTCCTCGACACCAACCTCACCGGAACCTTCCGGGTCGTGAAGCGCGCGAACCGCGGCATGCTGCGGGCCAAGAAGGGCCGCGTCGTCCTGATCTCCTCCGTGGTCGGGCTGCTGGGCTCCGCGGGACAGGCCAACTACGCGGCCTCCAAGGCGGGGCTGGTCGGATTCGCCCGCTCGCTCGCCCGTGAACTGGGCTCGCGCAACATCACCTTCAACGTCGTGGCGCCCGGTTTCGTCGACACCGACATGACCCAGGCGCTCACCGACGAGCAGCGCGAGGGCATCGTGGCGCAGGTGCCCCTCGGCCGCTACGCGAAGCCCGAGGAGATCGCCGCGACGGTGCGGTTCCTCACCTCGGACGACGCCTCGTACATCACTGGAGCCGTCATCCCCGTTGACGGCGGATTGGGCATGGGTCACTGAGAACATGAGCGGAATCCTCGACGGTAAGCGCATCCTCATCACGGGTGTGCTGATGGAGTCCTCCATCGCCTTCCACGCCGCCAAGCTGGCCCAGGAGCAGGGTGCCGAGATCATCCTGACCGCCTTCCCCCGGCCCACCCTCACCGAGCGCGTCGCCAAGAAGCTGCCCAAGCCGGTCAAGGTCATCGAGCTGGACGTGACCAACACCGAGCACCTGGAGCGTCTTGAGAAGGTGGTCCGCGAGGAGCTGGGCGGCCTCGACGGTGTCGTGCACTCCATCGGGTTCGCCCCCCAGGACGCCATGGGCGGCAACTTCCTCAACACGTCGTTCGAGTCCGTCGCGACGGCCATGCACGTCTCCGCGTTCTCGCTGAAGTCGCTCACCATGGCGTGCATGCCGCTCATGCCCGCGTACGACAGCGCCACCGGCGCGGGCGGCGGCTCGGTCGTCGGCCTCACCTTCGACGCGCAGTACACCTGGACCGGTTACGACTGGATGGGCCCGGCCAAGGCGGCACTCGAGGCCACCTCCCGCTACCTCGCCCGTGACCTCGGCCCGCGCAATGTGCGCTGCAATCTGGTCTCGGCCGGGCCGATCGGCTCGATGGCCGCCAAGTCCATCCCGAGCTTCGGCGAGCTGTCGGACACCTGGAACCACCTCTCCCCGCTGGAGTGGAACACCGCCGACCCCGAGCCCGCCGGGCGCGGTGTCGTGGCGCTGCTCTCCGACTGGTTCCCGAAGACGACCGGCGAGATCATCCACGTGGACGGCGGCCTGCACGCCGTCGGCGGCTGACCTCCCCGAGGACTGTGGCTGGGCCCCCGTACCGACCGGTGCGGGGGCTCCGCCGTGTACGGCCCCGCCAGGTCAGGCGGGTGAGGCGGGCCAGGAAGGCCAGGCGGGTCAGGGCGGGTCAGGCCAGCGTCGTGCCGAAACGGCAGTGGAAGGCGTGGTCGCGGGCCTCGGCCGCGGCGCGCTCCGGGTCGGCCGCGCGGATCGCGTCGACCAGCCGCGCGTGGTCGAGATGGTCCTCGGGCCGCAGGTCGGTGCCGACGTCGGCCCGCAGGAAGTCCCGCAGCACCTCGCCGAGGTCGGCGTAGAGCGCGGTGAGCACGTCATTGTGCGAGGCGGCCACCACCGCCAGGTGCATGGTCGCGTCGGCCTCGACGAAGGACTCCGCGTCGCCCGACTCCCAGGCCCGTTCGCGCCGGTCGAGCGCCGCGTCGAGCTGCGCCAGGTCGGCGTCGGTACGGCGCTGCGCCGCCAGACCCGCGGCCGTCCCCTCCAGCGAGCCGCGCAGCTCGGCCACGTGCAGCGGGTCGGAGTCGGCGAAGCGCGCCCGCATCACCCCGGCCAGTTCGCTGGTGGCCACCACATAGGTGCCGGAGCCCTGCCGGATGTCGAGCAGACCGTTGTGGGCGAGCGCCCGCACCGCCTCGCGGACGGTGTTGCGCGCCACCCCCAGTTGCTCCACCAGCTCCGGTTCGGTGGGGATACGGGAGCCGACCGGCCAGGCGCCCGAGGTGATCTGGGCGCGGAGGCTGCCGATCGTACGGTCGGCGAGCGTGGTGTGCCTGGGCACTGGACCGAGATTCATCCCATCATTCTATGATGGGGAAATGCGTGACGACGAATCCCTCGCCCTCGACCCCGCCCGGACGCCGCCGACGGCCCCGCCGACGGCACGAACGACGGCCTCCGTGACGGCCGCGGAACCCGTACAGGACACGGGCTCCGGCCCGGTCCCGGCCACCGGCCCGACCGCCGCCCCGGCCCGGGACCGTACCGGCACCGCACCCGCCGCCGCATCCGCCGCCGCGCCCGCCGCCGGTCTCGCCGGGAACCCCTGGCTGCGCCGCCTCGTCGTCGCCGGTCTCGTCCTGGCCGCGCTCAACCTCCGCCCCGGCATCACCAGCCTCGGCGCCCTGCTCAAGGAGGTCCGCGACGGCCTCGGCATGAGCGGCACCATGGCGGGCCTGCTCACCTCCGTGCCCTCCGCGTGCTTCGCGCTCTTCGGCTTCGCCGCCCCGAGGCTGGCCCGCCGCCACGGCCCCGGCGCCGTGATCTGCGTCGGCATGGCCGCCATCACCGCCGGGCTCGCGCTGCGCCCGCTGGCCGGGAACACCGCGGTCTTCCTGGCCCTCAGCGCCCTCGCCCTCGGCGGCATCGCCGTCTCCAACGTGCTGATGCCGGTGATCGTCAAGCGCTACTTCCCCGACCGGGTCGGCGCGATGACCGGCCTGTACTCCATGGCCCTCTCCCTCGGCACCGCCCTCGCCGCCGCCGTCACCGTCCCCATGACCCACGCCATGGGCCACGGCTGGCGGCTCGGCCTCGGCGTGTGGGCCGCGCTGGCCGCCGTCGCCGTGGTGCCCTGGCTCGCGCTGGTCCGCGACCGTACGGGCGCACCGCCCGCCACCGGCTCCCGGAAGGACGCCGCGGCCGTCAACACCGACGCGGCCCGGAAGAGTGACGCGGCGCGCACCGCGGACGGCGGCCACGGCCGTATCACCGGCAGCCGTACCGCCTGGGCGCTCGCCTGCTTCTTCGGACTCCAGGCCACCGCCGCGTACATCACCATGGGCTGGATGCCGCAGATCTTCCGGGACGCCGGACTGTCCGCGGGCAAGGCGGGGCTGCTGCTCGCGGTCACCATGGTGATGGGCGTGCCGCTGTCCTTCGTGCTGCCGCCGCTCGCCGCCCGGATGCGGGCGCAGGGCCCGCTGGTCGTCCTGCTCGGCGCCTTCGGACTGGTCGGTTACGCGGGCCTGTGGGCCGCCCCGGCCGCCGCGCCGTGGGTGTGGGCGCTGCTGCTCGGCATCGCCAACTGCGCCTTCCCGCTGGCCCTGACGATGATCGGGATGCGGTCGCGGACCGGCGCGGGAGTCGTCCGGCTGTCCGCCTTCGCGCAGAGCACCGGCTATCTGATCTCGATCCCCGGACCGATCCTCGTCGGCACCCTCAACCAGGCCAGCGGCGGCTGGGGGCTGCCGATCGCCTTCATGATCGCGCTGATGGTGCCGCAGATCGTCTGCGGGGTGCTCGCGGGGCGGCGGCGACACATCGAGGACGAACTGTGACCCCGGTGCGGCGGCACCGCGGCCCGGTGCGAGACTGAACGCATGCCCGTACTCGAACCGAATCCCCCGCAGAGCCAGCGGCGCCTGCTGATCGTCTTCGGCCTCATGCTCGGCGTGCCCGCACTGGTCGCCATCGTCGCCACCTTCGCCGCCCGGATGGGCTGACCGCCCCCGCCCACCGGCCCGTTCGGGCCACGACCCCGAGTCCGGAGGTGGGGACAACCCCACCTTCCCTAGGGGGCCAGGGTCAGGGTCAAGTGGGTGGACGGCCGGATGGGACCGCACGGCGCCCGCCCGTAGCGTCGAAGTGCAAGCAGACAACGGCACTTCGACGGTTTTCCACGGAGGCGGTCACCGTGACCACGCAGTCCCCGCACCTCTACTCCCGGCAGTCCCGGCAGGCCCGGCCCACCGTCGAGTCCGCCACGGCCGCGGGGTCCGCCGGGGCCGAGAAGCCCGGACGCGGAAACGCGTCGTCTGCGAACGCGTCGTCCGGGAACGCGTCGTCCGGGAACGTGCAGACGAGCCTGCCGTGGTGGGCCGTCGCCCTGCCCGCGCTCGCCTTCGCCGCGCTGCTCGCCCTCCTCAGCGGCGGCACCGCGGACGCCTCGACCGCGGCCTCCTCCGGCGACCTGCTCGGCCACATCGCCTCCTCGCTGCCGGACCTCGTCCAGCGCTTGCTGTGAGCCTCACCCCTGACCTTCCGCCCTCCCCGCCCCGCCGCCTCCCGTACGGCCTCTGACCTGCGCCCCCGGCGGCCCCCGCGGCGGTGGAGATGCGCCATCCCGCGCCTGACAGCGGGTTTTCTGGAAAGCTGAAGGACATGACCGTCGATTCGACCCGCACGATCGTCCTTCTCCGCCACGCCAAGGCCGACTGGCCGTCGGTCGCCGACCACGAGCGGCCACTGGCCGACCGCGGCCGGCTGGACGCCGCCGCGGCGGGCCTCCGTTTCGCCGACGACGGCATCACCCCCGACGTGGCGCTGTGCTCCACCTCGGTCCGCACCCGCGAGACCTGGAAGCTCGCCGCCCACGAAATGCCGCACCGCCCCAAGACCGTCTACGAGGAGCGGCTCTACGAAGCCTCGCTCGGCGATCTGCTCGCGCTGCTCACCGAGACCTCGGACGAGGTCGGCTCGCTGCTGCTGATCGGCCACAACCCCGGCATGCACGCCCTCGCCGACGCGCTCGCGGGCACCGCCGAAGGCGACACCGCGGCCCGGATGACCCGCGGCTTCCCCACCGCCGCCTTCGCCGTCGTCACCTTCTCGGGCTCCTGGAAGTCCGTCGAACACGGCGTCGGCCGCCTGACCGCCTTCTGGGCGCCGCACGACTGACCGGTACGAGGCCCGCGCGGCCGGTACGAGCGCCGTAGCCGCTACAGGACGGCGCGAACCGGTGCGCGTGCGTACGGATACGTATCGGCGCCCGGCCCGGCGCGGGAATTGTCGCGGTCAGAGCGTCGGTACGCCGTCCAGCGCGTCGGCGGCCTCGATCTCCTCGCGGGTGATGCCCAGCAGATACAGCACGGTGTCGAGGAAAGGTACGGTCACGGCGGTGTCGGCCGCCTGGCGTACGACGGGCTTGGCGTTGAAGGCGACGCCGAGCCCGGCCGCGTTCAGCATGTCCAGGTCGTTCGCGCCGTCGCCGATCGCGACGGTCTGGCTGAGCGGCACCCCGGCCTGCTCGGCGAAGCTGCGCAGCAGGCGCGCCTTGCCCGCCCGGTCCACGATCGGGCCGACGACCTTGCCGGTGAAGCGGCCGTCCACCACTTCGAGGGTGTTGGCCGCCGCGAAGTCCAGGCCGAGCCGCACTTTCAGGTCGTCGGTGACCTGGGTGAAGCCGCCGGAGACCACGCCGACCTGGTAGCCGAGCCGCTTGAGCGTACGGATCAGGGTGCGCGCGCCGGGCGTGAGCCGCACCTCGGAGCGGACCTTGTCGACCACGGACGCGTCGAGACCGGCCAGCAGCGCCACCCGCGCGTGCAGCGACTGTTCGAAGTCCAGCTCGCCGCGCATCGCGGCGGCCGTCACCGCGGCGACCTCGGCCTCGCAGCCCGCGTGCGCGGCGAAGAGCTCGATCACCTCGTCCTGGATGACGGTGGAGTCCACGTCCATCACGACCAGCCGCTGCGCCCTGCGCTGGAGACCGGCGGGGACCACGGCCACGTCGATGCCGAGGGCCGCCGCCTCGACCGAGAGCACCGAGCGCAGCACACCGGGCTCGGCGCCGGAGACGGCGAACTCCACCGCTGTCACCGGGTACTTGGCCAGCCGGAAGATGCGGTCGATGTTGCCGCCCGCGTTGGTGATCAGGGCGGCGGTGGCCGCGGTCGACTCGGCGGTCAGCGGGCGGCCGAGCACGGTGACATGCGAACGGCCCTCGCCGCGCGGCCTGTTGTCGCCGGTGCCGGAGATGATCTCCGCCTCCATGCCGATGGACTCGGCCCAACTGTGCACGGTGGAGCGCAGTTCGCCTTCGAGGCCGGGGGAGGGCGCCGTCACCAGGGCGCACAGCACTATCCGGCCCCGCGTGACGACCTGCTCGATGTCCACCACGTCCACCCGGAAGGCGGCGAGCGTGTCGAAGAGCCCCGCGGTGATGCCGGGACGGTCCTTGCCGAAGATCTTGACCAGAATGGTGGGCGCGTCCGCCGGCGGAACGGCGGCGACAGGCGCGGTCTGCGAGACGTCGTTCATGGTGCTCCCACCGTAGCCGCCCCGCCCGGCCCGATGATCGGCCGTCTCGGTTGGCGGACCGCCCCCAAGACCGCGGGCCTCGCCTTCAGGAGCGGAGGTGCGGCGCGGTGCGGCTGCGCGGGACCAGGTTTTTCAGGGGGGCGCGGGGCTCGCCTTCAGGATCGGAGGTGCGGCGCGGTGCGGCTGCGCGGGACCAGGTTTTTCAGGGGCGCGGGGAACTGCGCGACCAGCGCTCGCGGTGGCGAGCTGTGAACACCGCCCTCATGGGGCAGACGATGTTCGCGTTCGGGCCGTGAGCCCGAGGGGTGCGGGCCCCGCAGATCCCCGCACCCCCGGCGGACGCCGGCTCAGCGGGGCCCGCGCGGCGCGGCAGGCGGCGGGGGAGGCGGCGGCTCCGGCCACTTCTCCTCCGGCCGGCCCGAAGCCCCGGCCCCGCCGGAGCCGCCTCGCGGCCGACGGAAACCGGGCGGCGGCGGCCCCGCGATGGTCGGCGCGGCGTCCACCCCGCCAGCCTGCGGATTCATGTACGGATTCGGCTCGTCACCGGGCCGCGGCCCGGCGTAAGGATTGGTCTCGGCACCGCCGCCCGCGTAGGGATTGGCCTCGCCGCCGCCCCCGGCGTACGGGTTGGGCTCCTCACCGTCCTCCGGACGGTAGACCGGGCTCGGCAGATACGGTCCCGCCCGATAGGCCAGCTCCGGATACGTACGGCCCGCGTCGTCGCCCCCGGCGGCGCCGGACACGTGCACGCCCTCCTCGGCGCCCGGCGCCGGACCGCCGCTGTCGTAGGCGCCGTCCCCCGTATCGGGAAGCGCGCCCCCGCCCGGCCGGGCCAGCGCCGCGACCTGCTGTCCCGCCGCCCCGGTGGCCAGCGCGAGCAGCGCGCCCACCGCGCCCATGCCCGCGCCCCAGACGGCGCCGAGCAGCAGTCCCAGCGGGAGGCTGCCGTGCAGGTCGACCCCGGCGCCGACGGCGTCGAAGCCGAAGACCGACAGATTCGCGTTGACCTTCACCTTGCTCAGATGCGACAGCAGCGGCAGCGCCACGGCCGTGACCAGGCCGAGCCGCACCGCGCACCGTCCGACGAAACCGCCCTTGGCGGCACCGTCGAGCGGAGTGCGGGTGGCGGTGAGCGCGCCCGCGAGCAGCATCATCACCGCGATGGCGACCGGCAGCAGCCAGACCCGGCCGTCGAGTTCGGCCAGCGCGCCCGGTGTGATCGTCCTGCCGGAACCGCCCGCCAGCAGCTTGTCGACGGGATCGGGCAGGAACGACGTCAGCGGCCCCGACGCCTGCCCCTTCCACGGCACGAACAGGCCGAGCGGTACCGCGAGCCATACGCCGTTGGGCGCGCCGAGCAGCGCCGCGCCCATGATCCGGCCCGGCTCGTCGCCGGTCAGCGCCGCGTAACAGGCCGCCGCGTCACCCGCGAGCACCGCGACCACCATGACGACGGTCAGCGCGGACACGGCGGGCCGCACCGCGCGGTGCACGCCCTCCCATCCGGCCGGCAGCGGTGTCCTGCGCGAGGCGAGCAGCGCGATCAGCAGCACGCCGAGCACCCACACCAGGCCGCCCGCCAGGGTCCGCCCGGTGGCGACCTGGAAGGTGATCGACGCCTTGGTCTGGATCAGCCCCTGCAACCCGTCGGTGAGGCCGCCGCTGATCTTGCCCACGCCGGGCAGCTTGCTCAGCAGGTCGTCCGTGGTGCCCTTGGACGGGCCGAGCGCGGCGCCGTCGATGGCCACCGTGTCCTGCCCCGCCCAGGCGAGACCGCCGAGGACCGCCAGGAACAGCACGGCGGTCGTCACGACCCGCGCCGCCAGTTCGCCGACACCGACCGTCGGACCGGCCCTGCGCAGCGAGCGCAGGAACACCCACGACAGCAGCAGCGCGCCGACCAGTGCCACACCCAGCGGCGCGATACCGATCGCGCCCTGGGTCTGCGATCCGCTCAGTCCGAACGCGCCGACGTCACCGCCCGGCCGCACCTTGCCGCCCACCGCCATCGCGACCACGGCTGCCGTCATCGGCCCCAGTGATCCGGCGGTGTCCGCGCCCAATAGATGTAAGGCGAGAGCGGCGGTGCCCGCCATCGCCAGGAACGCCCAACTCACCGACGCCACAGCGGCGAGCATGACGCTCGTCCAGGGCGTGGTCCGTGCACTCATCCCGACCCCCGAGGCCGTTCGTCCCCCCATGCACCCAATGCGCCCCACTCTCGGGCGCGGACGGGTGCCGCGTCAACGTCCGTTGCGGAACACGTACATCGGGCTTGTTTTCTGTTACGAGACAGGAGCCTGCAATAGTTCCTCCCGAACTTCGCTATCTCTAGACTCCCCCCATGGGGGACTACTCGGGGGACAACACATGGGGCTTGGGGTGCCTGAACTCGTACTCGAATTGAACGGACGGACCTGGACGCTGGACGCGTCCCGCTCGTACAGCCTGGGGCGCGATCCGTCGGGGGATCTGGTACTCGACGACGCCAGGGTGTCGTGGCGGCACGCCACCATCCGCCGTGCGGAACGCGGTTGGGTGATCGAGGACCTCGGCAGCACCAACGGCACCTATGTACAGGGGCAGCGGGTCCAGCAGACCGAGGTGGGGGCCGGTTCGACCGTCCACCTCGGCAACGCCACGGACGGACCCCGGCTGAACTTCACCGCGGGCGCGCAGGCCGGCGCCGATGTGTACAGCGCGGAGACCGCGCACGCGACGCCGCAGCAGCGCTACCCGCAGGCGCGGGCCGCGGCACCCGTCGGACAGGCCGGGGCCCCGCAGGCCCCGGCCCCGCAGCACGCCCAGCCGCCCGCCCAGGCCCAGCCGCAGGCGCAGATGCACGCGCAGGCGCCCGCCGCCCCGCCGCGTCAGCAGCAGCCCGGCGGCTGGGGACAGCCGCCCGCGCAGGTGCCGCCGCAGCAGTACGCGCGGCAGCCGCAGCCTCCCCAGCAGGGCCAGGGCGGCCAGGGCGGCTGGGGTCAGCCGCCGGTCCAGCAGCCGCCCGCCCCGCGCGCGCAGCCCCAGCAGCCCGCGGGCGGACACCCGCAGGGCGTCCGCAGCCCCACCACCTTCCACCAGCTCGCCCTCGGCCGGGTCATGAAGATCGGCCGCGCGCTGGAGAACGAACTGGTCGTCTCCGACCTCCAGGTCTCCCGGTACCACGCGGAGTTCCGCGCGCACCCCGACGGCCGCTACGAGATCGTCGACCTCGGCAGCCACAACGGCACGTACGTCAACGGCCAGCCGATCCAGCGCCATCTGCTCGGCCCCAACGACATCGTCGGCGTCGGCCACTCCACCTTCCGGCTGGTCGGCGACCGCCTCGAGGAGTTCGTCGACACCGGCGAGGTCTCCTTCTCCGCCCGCCGCCTGACCGTCACCGTGCCGCACGGCAAGGTGACCAAGCAGATCCTCAAGGACGTCTCCTTCGGCGTACCGGAGAAGTCGCTGATCGGCGTGATCGGCCCGTCCGGCTCCGGCAAGTCCACGCTGCTGCGCGCGCTCACCGGCTACCGCCCCGCCGACCAGGGCGAGGTGCTGTACGACAACCGCAATCTGTACAAGCAGTTCGCCGAGCTGCGGCAGCGCATCGGCCTGGTCCCGCAGGACGACATCCTGCACAAGGAACTCCAGGTCAGGACGGCACTGCGGTACGCGGCCAAGCTCCGCTTCCCCGGTGACACCGCGTCCGCGGAGCGCGAGGCGCGGATCAACGAGGTACTGCGCGAGCTGAAGCTCGACATCCACGCCGACAAGCGCATCACCTCGCTCTCCGGCGGCCAGCGCAAGCGCGTCTCGGTCGCCCTCGAACTGCTCACCAAACCCTCGCTGATATTCCTGGACGAGCCGACCTCCGGCCTCGACCCGGGCATGGACCGCGACGTCATGAAGCTGCTGCGCGGCCTGGCCGACGACGGCCGTACGGTACTGGTCGTCACCCACTCCGTCGCCGAACTGGCGCTCTGCGACAAGCTGCTGGTGATGGCCCCCGGCGGCTCGGTCGCCTACTTCGGCCCGCCGGACGAGGCGCTGAACTTCTTCGGCTACGAAACCTGGGCCGATGTCTTCTCCGCCTTCGAGAACTACCGCGACTACGACTGGTCGGGCCGCTGGCACGGCTCGCAGCACTACCAGATGTACGCCGCGGACCTGGACCAGGCGGCCCCGCAGCAGGCGCCGGTCATCCCGCACCAGGTGGCCAGGCCGCCCAAGCCGCAGGCGTGGCTGCCGCAGCTCGTCACCCTGATCCGCCGCTACATGTCGGTGATCGCCTCCGACCGGGGCTTCATCGCCCTGATGTTCATCCTGCCCGCGGTGCTCGGTGTGGTCAGCATCGTCATCCCGGCGGCCAGCGGCCTGGGCCCAGGACCGGCCAAGGCGCACGGCGTCAACAAGGACGCGGGCACGATCCTGCTGATCCTCGCGGTGGGTGCCTGCTTCTCCGGCGCCGCCAACTCCGTCCGCGAGCTGATCAAGGAACGGGTCATCTACGAACGGGAACGGGCCACCGGCCTGTCGCGTTCGGCGTATCTGATGTCCAAGGTCATCGTGCTCGGCCTGATCACCGCGGTGCAGGGTGCCGTCATCTGCGGCATCGGGTTCGCGCCGCGCGCGATGCCCACCGAGGGCGTCATCATGAAGAGCCAGCCCGCGGTCGAGATGACCCTGGCCATCATCGGCCTCGGCTTCACCTCGATGATGTTCGGCCTGATCATCTCCTCGCTGGTGAAGACCGCGGAGAAGACGATGCCGCTGCTGGTCATGTTCGCCATCGTCCAGGTGGTGTTCACCGGTGTGCTCTTCCAGCTCTACGACTCGCCCGGCATCGAGCAGTTCGCCTGGCTGATGCCCGCCAGGTGGGCGGTGGCCGCGCTCGGCACGACGGCGAATCTCAACGTGATCATGCCGTGGGACCCGGGCAACCCCGACGCGCTGTGGAAGCACACCGCGAGCCAGTGGACCATCGACATGGTCGTCCTGGTGCTGCTCGGCGTCGTGTGCGGCATCGTGGTCTCGCGGCTGCTGCGCCGCCACGAGCCGGAAGTCATGCGGAAGTAGTGAAACGGAAGTAGCGAATCCGAATACGCCGAAAGGGCGGCGGGACCGAAAGGTCCCGCCGCCCTTTCACGCTGCGGCTGTGGGAGCCGAACGCGCGGATCAGTACGCGGAGTTCACGTTGTCCATGGAGCCGTAGTTCGCCGCGGCGTAGTTGCAGGCGGCGGTGATGTTCGCGACCGGGTCGTAGATGTCCCACGAGGTTCCGTCGACGTGGTACGCCTGGAAGGTCGGGTCGATGACCTGGAGCAGGCCCTTGGACGGAATGCCGGCGGCGGCGTTGGAGTCGTACAGGTTGATCGCCTGCGGGTTGCCGCTCGACTCGCGCATGATGTTGCGGTAGATGCCGTCGTAGCTGCCGGGGATGCCCTTCTGGGCCATGATCGCCAGCGACTGCTTGATCCAGCCGTCCAGGTCGTTGGTGTACGTGGTCGTGGCGGCGGTGCTGGCCTGCGGGGCGGCCTGCACGGCGGTACGCGTCGTGGAACGGTTCGCGGCGGCCGTGTCCTTGGCGCGCTGCGCGGCGGCGTCGGCCGCGGCCTTCTTCTTGGCGGCCGCGTCGGCGGCGGCCTTCTTGGCGGCGGCGTCCGCTGCCGCCTTCTTCCGCGCCGCGGCGTCGGCCGCGGCCTTCTTCTTCGCGGCGGCCTCGTCGGCCGCCTTCTTCTTGGCCGCCTCGTCCGCGGCCTTCTTCTTCGCCGCGGCCTCGGTGATCGCGCGCTCCGAGGCGATGCCGGCCTGCGCTTCGATGCTCTTGACCTGGTCGCCGGTGGAGACCTGGAAGCCGGTGGGGTCACCGACCGCGGCGGAGGCAGTCCCGCCGGTCCCCTGGAGACCGGTGACGGCCAGGACGACAGCGGTCGCGGCGACGGCGCCGGCCGCCGTGATCTTGTGGGTCTTGGTAAGCCGGCCGATCTTCGGGATCGTGGGGAGCTGCATAGGAATTAACCTCTTCCGTTTGCGGACCCGAGAATTCTTAGAGGGTCGGAAAACGGAGGTCAACGAGCCTTCCTACGAACTCCTTTCGTAGACGGTCGAGGGACAAATCGGAATCGGCATTCCCCCGGACAGTGGCGTGAGGCGCCCTTTCCACTAGGCGACTTAGTATGTGACGTACGTCCTATAGGTCACCTCACACGCCGTCGCCCCCTCCGTCGCCCAAGGTGACGGAGGGGGCGCTTTATGTGACGTTTATGGCAGCAGGAGATTGACGTCGCCGAATTCGTGCCAGAGGTAACCACCGCGCAGCGCCTCGGCGTAGACCCGCTCCAGCAGCCGGTCGCCCGACAGCGCCCGCAGCATCAACAGGTGCGTGGCCTCCGGCTCGTGTAGTCCGGTCAGCAGCCCGTCCACCGCGCGCACCCCGCGCTCCGGGGTGACCACCAGCTCCGTCCAGCCGCCGCCCGGCCGCACCACACCGCGCTCGTCCGCCACCGACTCCAGCGCCCGTACCGCCGTCGTCCCCACCGCCACCACCCGGCCGCCCGCCGCGCGCGCCGCGTTCACCTGCCAGGCCGTCGCCGCCGACACGGTGTACGGCTCGGCGTACGGCGGCTCGTGCGCCTCGACCGACGCCACCCCGGTGTGCAGCGTGATCGGCGCGACCTGCACGCCCCGGCAGACCAGCTCCGTCACCAGCGCCGTGGTGAAGGGCCGCCCGGCGCTCGGCATCTCCGCGGAGCCGAGGCTGTCCGTCGACCGGGCGGAGAACACCGTCTGGTACGCCGCCAGCGGCTGGTCCCGGTCGGTGTAGCCGTACCGGATCGGCCGCCCGTACCGCCGCATGTACGCGACCGGGTCCGGCAGCGAGGGCGCGGCCACCCACAGCCGGTCCCCGGCCGGGTCGAGCGGCTCCTCCAGCACCAGCCGGGCCCCGGCGCGCAACTCGACCGCCGCGCCCGCGGGGCCGCCGGCCCTGCGGACCGTCGAGCCGTGCCCGTCCGGGTCGCGGACCTCCACCACCCAGCGGCCGTCGTCCCGGCGGGTGGACCAGTGCACCACCACCGGCTGTCCGTCGAGCCGCCCGTCCACGGCCGCGGGCAGCGTCCGCGAGGTGTTCACCACCAGGACGTCACCGGCCCGCAGCAGCTTCGGCAGGTCGCGGAAGCCGTGGTGGGTGACCGCGCCGGTGTGCTGCTCGCCGACCAGCAGCCGTACCGTGTCCCGGCGGGCGGCCGGGGCCGTCGCGAGCAGCGAGTCCGGGACGCGCAGCCCCGCCAGCCCGGCCCGCGGGGCCCCGCCCGGGCCCCTGCCCCGCCCGATGTCCTTATTGCCCGCTCCTGTCCTCTTTATATAGGGGTCCTTCGCGGCCCCCCGCCCGGAGTCCTTCGCGGGCCGCGCCGCCTGCGCGCCCTCCCGTACCGCACTCATCGCGCCTCCAACAGGACCGGGGCGGTGTAGCGCCCGCTGGGCGCGGCCTCGTCGAGCAGCCGCAGGAAGGCCGGGACCACCGACTCCGGCAGCGGCCGGGCGGCGAAGTCCGCGTCGTCGGGCACGGCCGCCGCGTACAGCCCGGTCCGCAGATCGCCCGGGTCCACCCACCACACCCGCAGCCCCGGCTCCTCCTCGGCCAGCACCGCCGACAAGTGGTCGAGCGCCGCCTTGCTCGCCCCGTACCCGCCCCAGGTCGGATACGCCTCCACCGCCGCGTCCGAGCTGACGTTCAGCACCGCGCCGGCCGCCGCCCGCAGCAGCGGCAGCGCCTCCCGCACCAGCGCGAACGGCGCCGTCACATTCGTCTCCAGCGCCTCCCGCAGCCCCGCCACCGGCAGCTCGGCCAGCGGCACCAGCGGCTCAGCGCCCAGCGCGCTCGCGTTGTTCACCAGCAGATCCACCCCGCCCAGCTCGCGCGCCGCCGCCACCAGCTCCGCCCGGTGCCCCGCCGCCGTCACGTCGCCCGGCACCGCCCGCACCCGTGGCCGTACCGCCGCGCCCCCGGCGTGATCCGGGCCGTACCGTTCCAGGTCCGCCGCGGCCGACCGCAGCGCGTCCGCGTTCCGCCCGTCCAGTACGAGGTCCCAGCCGCGCCCCGCCAGCTCGGCGGCCAGCGCCCGCCCCAGTCCGCGCGACGCTCCCGTGATGATCGCTACCGGCATGATCCAGCCCTCCGCACCGGGGCCCGGCCGTCCGCC
Organism: Streptomyces sp. NPDC025721; assembly: GCF_055558595.1. NCBI lineage: Bacteria > Bacillati > Actinomycetota > Actinomycetes > Kitasatosporales > Streptomycetaceae > Streptomyces > Streptomyces sp. NPDC025721. The sequence goes on from NZ_JBVHMF010000024.1 coordinate 123,216, forward strand.
GGACCACCTCGTGCCCTCACCGTAGGAACGCCCCGGCCGCACACGCCTCGGCCGGCCGCCGCACGCCTCACGGTCACTTGGAACTAGGCCACACGACCGAGGACGGTCGGTCCGGCGGCGCATACGGACCGTCACCCGGCGCCGGTACGGTGGAGACATGCCCATCCGGCCGCCACGAGGCGGAATCGAAGCGGTCAGCGCCGCGGTCCTGGCGATGAGCCGCCAGGTGGAGGTGCGCGACGTCCTCCAGACGATCGTCGCGTCCGCCCGCGAGCTGCTCGACGCCGAATACGCGGCCCTGGGCGTGCCCGACGACCACGGCGGCTTCGCGCAGTTCGTGGTCGACGGCGTCAGCGACGAGGAGTGGAAGGCCATCGGCCCGCTGCCCCGGCAGCACGGCATCCTCGCCGCGATCCTGCACGAGGCGACCCCGCTGCGGCTCGCCGACGTCCGCACCTTCGAGGACTTCCAGGGCTGGCCCAAGCACCACCCCGACATGCGCGACTTCATCGGCATGCCGGTGGTCGACGGCGACGAGATCCTCGGCGCGCTCTTCCTCGCCAACAAGAAGTGCGGCCCCGGCGGGACCCGCGGCGCCGACGGCACCTGCGGCTTCACCGAGGACGACGAGGACCTGCTGCGGATTCTCGCCGACCACGCCGCGATCGCCCTGACCAACGCCCGGCTCTACGAGCGCAGCCGCGAGCTGACGCTGGCGGGGGAGCGGGCCAGGATCGCGCACGAACTGCACGACGCCGTCTCGCAGAAACTCTTCTCGCTGCGGCTGACCGCCCAGGCCGCCGCCGCGCTGGTCGACTGCGACCCGGCGCGCGCCAAGGGCGAGCTGAAGCAGGTCGCGGCGCTCGCCGCCGAGGCCGCCGACGAACTGCGCGCCGTCGTGGTGGAACTGCGCCCGGCCGCCCTGGACGAGGACGGCCTCGTCGCCACCCTGCGCACCCAGGCCGACGTCCTGGACCGCGTCCACTCCGCCGACGTCACCTTCCACGCCGTCCGGGTGCGGGCGCTGCCCGCCGCGCAGGAGGAGGCGCTGCTGCGGGTCGCCCAGGAAGCGATGCACAACGCCCTGCGGCACGCGCACGCCGACGCCGTGGACGTCATCCTGGAAGGCCACGGCAAGGGCGCGCTGCTGCGGATCCGCGACGACGGCCGCGGCTTCGACCCCACCGCGGTCCGCCGGGCCGGACGGCACCTCGGACTGGTCTCCATGCGGGACCGGGCCGGCGGCGTCGGCGGCCGGCTCACCGTGCAATCGGAGCCCGGCAAGGGCACCGTCATCGAGATGGAGGTGCCCGGTGGCTGAGAACACCATCCGCGTGCTGCTGGTCGACGACCACCAGGTCGTCCGCAGGGGGCTGCGCACCTTCCTCGAGGTGCAGGGCGACATCGAGGTGGTCGGCGAGGCGGGCGACGGCGAGGAAGGCGTGGCCCGCGCCCAGGAACTGCGGCCCGACGTGATCCTCATGGACGTCAAGATGCCCGGTGTCGACGGCATCGAGGCGCTGCGGCTGCTGCGCGACGCCGAGAACCCGGCACGGGTGCTGATCGTGACCAGCTTCACCGAACAGCGCACCGTCGTGCCCGCGCTGCGGGCGGGCGCCGCCGGATACGTCTACAAGGACGTGGACCCGGTCGCGCTCGCCGACGCCATCCGCTCCGTGCACGCCGGGCACGTCCTGCTCCAGCCCGAGGTCGCGGGCGCGCTGCTCTCCCAGGAGCAGGGGGGCACCGGCCAGGGCCGGGGCAACGCGCTGACCGAGCGGGAGCGCGAAGTCCTCGGCCTGATCGCCGACGGCCGCTCGAACCGGGAGATCGCCCGCGCGCTGGTGCTCTCCGAGAAGACGGTCAAGACCCACGTCTCCAACATCCTCATGAAGCTCGACCTCGCCGACCGCACCCAGGCCGCGCTGTGGGCGGTGCGCAACGGCGTGGGGAACTGACGGGACCGCTCGCGGCGCCACCGTGTCCACCTGTCCGTGCGGGCCGACCACCACGTGCCCGTGCGGGCCGCCGTCCACCTGTCCGTGCGGGCATCCGTTCGGCGGAGTGAGATTCATACTGTCGGGTGTATGTCGTCCGAACGGCGCAACCTGATCCACGGTGACCCGTTCTGCAGGGCGTACCGCGGCGGATTGCCGCGGTGCACCCCCAGCCACGGCTGGGAGGTGCCCCCAGCAAAGAGGAAGTTCGAAGTGATGAACCTCAAGAAGGCCGCGACCGTCACCCTCGTGGCGGGCGGCCTGGCCGTCGCCGGTACCGGTGTGGCCTCCGCCGCCAGCGGCGCCGACGCGTGCGGCACCGCCGTGAAGTCCCCGGGCGTGGGCTCCGGCAACCTGGTGCAGGTTCCGGTGCACATCCCGGTCAACCTCAGCGGCAACTCGGTGAACGTGATCGGCCTGCTGAACCCGGCGTTCGGCAACGTCGCCGTCAACAAGTAACCACGGACGACGCGGACTTCCGGCCCGCCTCGCCGAAGGCCCCGCGGTACGGGATCCCTCCCCGTAGCCGCGGGGCCTCCCCACGCGCCGCCGCGCCGTGGAATGTAAGGTCCCGCGCCGCGCCCCGCGCGGGGACGTCAGGTCCCGTGCCGCGCCCCGCGCGGGGATGTCAGGTCCTGCGCCGCTCCGCCTCCTCGACATACGCGTTGTACGCCGCCACCTGCGCCCTGCGCGCCGTACGCTCCACCGGCCGCAGCAGCTCCGCCCGCGCCGCGATCTGCGAGGCGCTCACCGCCGCGCCGTGCCCGTCGGAGGCGATCTCCACCAGCGCCGCGACCCGCTGCGCCAGCGCCAGCACCCGTACCGCGCGCGGCGGATACCCCGGCGCGAGCACCTCGCCGCCGCGCTCGGCGCGCGCCCGGTACGCCTCGAGCGCCGCGTGCGCGGACGGACCCGCGCCCGCCACGTCCAGCCGCGCCAGCGCGTTCGTGGCGTCCCGCAGCGCCTCGGCCAGCTCCCGCTCGGCCTCGCTCAGCGACGGTACGTCGGCGGGCGGCGCGTCCCGTACCGGCAGGCACCGCCACTCGACCTCGACGTGCACATCGCCGGCCGGGCCCGCCTCGCGGACCTCGGGCACCAGACCGAGCGCCGCGCCGCCGACGGTGACCACCGCCTCGCCCGCGGCCAGCGCCCGCGCGTTGAACTCCGGCGGCCCGCTCAGCCCCAGCGGATGCCCGGCCACCGGCAGCGCGAGCCGCAGCCCCGTCACGCCCAGCGCGCGCAGCCTGCCGAGCCCCAGCGTCAGCCCCACCGGGACGTGCTCACCCGGCAGCCCCGAGATCCGGTGCACGGCGTCGTCCGCCGTGATCTCCTGTGCGACGTCATCGGGGGCGGCAAGTCCGGCAAGCAGGGCATTTCCCCACGCGGTCAGCCGCCCTGAGCGAGGTTCATCAAGCATGCCCCCAGCCTATGGAACGGACCCGTCGCGCGGTGGCGTAAGTTTTCCCCGGGGGATCCTTCTGCCGGTGCCTACCCGCGCACACGGCAGACAGCCGAGACTGCAATGGGAGACAACGCGCTCATGAGCGATGTGCTGGAGCTGGTGGACGTATCCGTGGTCCGCGACGGACGGGCTCTGGTGGACCACGTGTCGTGGTCGGTCGCCGAGGGGGAACGCTGGGTCATCCTCGGACCCAACGGGGCGGGCAAGACCACCCTGCTCAATGTCGCGTCCAGCTATCTCTTCCCCACCACCGGCACCGTCCAGATCCTCGGCGACAAGCTCGGCAACGTGGACGTGTTCGAACTCCGGCCGCGGATCGGCATGGCGGGCGCCGCCATGGCCGAGAAGATGCCGCGCAGGCAGACGGTCCTGGAGACCGTCCTCACCGCCGCGTACGGCATGACCGCCACCTGGAACGAGGGGTACGAGCAGGTCGACGAGGACCGCGCCCGCGCGTTCCTCGACCGGCTCGGGATGAGCGAGTACCTCGGCCGCAAGTTCGGCACCCTGTCCGAGGGCGAGCGCAAGCGCACCCTGATCGCCCGCGCGATGATGACCGACCCCGAACTGCTGCTGCTCGACGAGCCCGCCGCCGGCCTCGACCTCGGCGGACGCGAGGACCTGGTCCGCCGCCTCGGCCGGCTGGCCCGCGACCCCATCGCCCCCTCGATGATCATGGTCACCCACCACGTCGAGGAGATCGCCCCCGGCTTCACCCACGTCCTGATGATCCAGCAGGGCAAGGTCGTCGCCGCGGGACCGATCGACCTCGAACTCACCTCCCGCAACCTGTCCCGCTGCTTCGGCCTCCCGCTGGTCGTCGAGCGCCGCGGCGACCGCTGGACGGCCGCCGGACTGCCGCTGTCCTGAAGGGTTTTCGTCCGGGTTTCCATTGCGTACTGCCGCAACTGCCCTCCGCACGCCTACGATTGGCGACGTGGACGCATGGGTGTGGTGGCTGATAGCGGCAGTGGGTCTCGGGATACCGCTGGTGATCACGGCGATGCCCGAATTCGGGATGTTCGCCGTCGGAGCGGTGGCCGGGTCGGTCACGGCCGGAATGGGCGGCGGGATCGTCGCCCAGGTGATCGTCTTCGTCGTCGTCTCGGTCGCGCTGCTGGTCTTCGTACGGCCCATCGCGTACCGCAACCGGCAACGCCCGGAACAGCGCAGCGGTGTCGACGCCCTCAAGGGCAAGCAGGCCGTCGTCCTGGAACGTGTCGACGGCGGTGCCAACGGACGGATCAAACTCGGCGGAGAGGTCTGGTCGGCCCGCGCCCTGGAGCACGGCCGGGTCTACGACCCGGGGCAGCAGGTGGACGTGGTGGAGATCGACGGAGCGACCGCCGTCGTCATCTGAACACCCGGCCTCCGGACACCTGAACACCCGACATCCGAACACCCGACATCCGAACGTCGCCGACGAGGGCCGGGAAATCACCGAACCCGCCCGCGACAGGCGGCCGTTCTGCCAGAATTGATCATGCCGGAGTACGTCGTACTCCCGCAGCCGACCCGCGCGGGGAGTGGACATGCAGCCCATCATCATCGTCCTGATCATCCTGGTGGTGCTCGTCTTCATCGCGCTGATCAAGACGGTCCAGGTGATTCCGCAGGCCAGCGCCGCCATCGTCGAGCGCTTCGGCCGCTACACCCGGACCCTCAGCGCCGGCCTCAACATCGTGGTGCCGTTCATCGACACCATCCGCAACCGCATCGACCTGCGAGAGCAGGTCGTGCCGTTCCCGCCGCAGCCGGTGATCACCCAGGACAACCTGGTGGTCAACATCGACACCGTCATCTACTACCAGGTGACCGACGCCCGCGCCGCGACGTACGAGGTCGCCAGCTACATCCAGGCCATCGAGCAGCTCACCGTCACCACGCTCCGCAACATCATCGGCGGCATGGACCTGGAGCGGACCCTGACCTCCCGCGAGGAGATCAACGCGGCACTGCGCGGCGTCCTGGACGAGGCCACCGGCAAGTGGGGCATCCGCGTCAACCGCGTCGAGCTGAAGGCGATCGAACCGCCCACCTCCATCCAGGACTCGATGGAGAAGCAGATGCGCGCCGACCGTGACAAGCGCGCCGCGATCCTCACCGCGGAGGGCATCCGGCAGTCCCAGATCCTCACCGCGGAGGGCGAGAAGCAGTCCTCGATCCTGCGCGCGGAAGGTGACGCCAAGGCCGCCGCGCTGCGCGCCGAAGGTGAGGCCCAGGCGATCCGCACGGTCTTCGAGTCGATCCACGCGGGCGACCCGGACCAGAAGCTCCTCGCCTACCAGTACCTCCAGATGCTGCCGAAGATAGCCGAGGGCGACGCCAACAAGCTGTGGATCATCCCCAGCGAGCTGAACGACGCGCTCAAGGGCCTCGGCGGCATCGTCAACCTCCCGGGCGCCCCCGGCGCTCCCGGCAACGGCTCACGCGAGCCCGCCACCGCGCCCGCCCCCCGCCGCGAGTCCCCGCCCTTCGACAAGGACTGACCAGCGCTGACCAGCACTGACCAGCACTGACGAGGACCGCCCCGGCCCGGAAGCCCGCCGCAGCCCCCTATGACATGATCGCCGCGCACCCCTCGACCTCGACGGCGGGGAGGACGCGCGAAGATCATGGAGACGACGCATGACTCTGCCGGAAGCCCTCGCCGTGTTCGCGGCCGGAATCGGCGCGGGCACCATCAACACCATCGTCGGCTCGGGGACGCTGATCACCTTCCCCGTCCTGCTCGCCGTCGGACTGCCGCCCGTCACGGCCAACGTGTCCAACTCACTGGGCCTGGTGCCCGGTTCGATCACCGGCGCCATCGGCTACCGCGGTGAACTCCAGGGCCAGCGACCGCGCCTGCTGCGGCTCGGCGCCGTCGCCCTCGTCGGCGGACTCATCGGCGCCGTCCTGCTCGTGACCCTGCCGTCCACGGCGTTCAAGGCGATCGTCCCCGTCCTCATCGCCATCGCGCTCGTCCTGGTCGTGCTGCAACCCCGCCTGGCCCGCGCCGTCCAGGCCCGCCGCGACCGTACCGGCACCCAGGCCCCCGCCCACGGCGGCACCGCCCTCGTCGTCGGCATGCTGCTCGCCAGCATGTACGGCGGCTACTTCGGCGCCGCCCAGGGCGTGCTGTACCTCTCCCTGATGGGCCTGGTGCTCAACGAGTCCCTGCAACGCGTCAACGGCATGAAGAACGTCCTCGCCGCCGTCGTCAACGGCGTCGCGGCCCTCTTCTTCATCATCGTCGCCCACATGAACTGGACCGCCGTCGGCCTCATCGCGGGCGGCGCCGTCATCGGCGGCCTGATCGGCGCCCGCGTCGGCCGCCGCCTCCCGCCCGCCGCCCTGCGCGGACTCATCGTCGTCGTCGGCACCGCCGCGATCGTCCAACTCCTGCTGAAATAGGGCCCCTCCTCGAAGGGAAGGGCCCCGCCCCGTCGGGACCTCACGGCCCCACGACCTCGATTCCCCGCACGCGAAGGCGCGCTCAGGCCGACGCCGGAACGGGCAGCCACTCCGGCAGCCCGAACCCGTCCCGCACCCCCAGCGCCAACAGCAGCGTGTCCGCCGGCGTCGGCTCGAACGGCCGGACCAGCAGCCGCATCCCCGCCTGCTCGGGAGTACGGTCCGCCTTGCGCTGATTGTCCTCGCCGCACGCGGCCACCGTGTTCAGCCAGGTGTCACCGCCCCCGCGCGACTTCGGCTGCACGTGGTCGACCGTGGTGGCCCTGCGCCCGCAGTACGCGCACCGGTGCCGGTCACGTACCAGCACACCGCGCCGCGACCACGGGGCCCGTTGTCGGAACGGCACCCGCACGTACCGGCAGAGCCTGATCACCTGCGGCACCGGAACCTCCACCGCGGCGGCACGGATGCGCAGCCCGGGATGCGCCTGCTCCACGACGGCCTTGTCCTGCATCACCAGCACGACAGCACGCCGCAGCGACACCGTCGACAGCGGCTCGAAGCTCGCATTCAGCACCAGCGTCTCACGCATCCCGCCCACCTCCCGGGCCCTGCCCCGCCCCCATGGCGAAGTGGATCCACTGTGACCCCGGGACACGGCCGCCGACAACGCAATTTCACGGCCGCAACCGGAAGATCGGCAGGTGGAAAGGTCCTGTTCATCCCGGATTCCGCGCCGGGGCACGTCCCCGCGTCCCTCCGGGCTCGGCCGGGGGCTCGTCCCGGGGGAAGGTCTGCGCTCCGGGTGCCGTCCCCCGTGTAGAACGGGCACCCGGAGCGCGTCCGTCGGCGTGGACGCCCGGCCCGCAGACCGAACTCCGGCAGACGGCGGACGCAGACGCCCGGCCGCCCCCGCCACCGCGGTGCCGACAGCCTGAGGACGGTGGTCACGTCGTCAGGCACGCACCACTGTGCGACGGGGAACGGCGGAGCGCAACGTAATATCCCGAGCGCTCAGCGCGACAGACCGACCGGCTCAGCCTCCGGCCCGCACCTCGTACTCACCGATCAACTGCGCCCTGCCCAGCGTGTGGAAGCGCAGATTGAACCCGACGAACGCGGGCGAGGCGCCCGCGTCCGGGCCCAGCTTCTCGGTGTCCACCGCGTAGACCGTGAACACATACCGGTGCGACCCGTCACCGGGCGGCGGCGCCGCGCCACCGAAATCCCGCGTCCCGTAGTCGTTCCGCGCGTGCGTCGCGCCCGCGGGCAGCCCAGGGAAAGCACTGGAACCCGCACCGCGCGGCAGCTCCGTCACCGACGCCGGGATGTCGAACAGCACCCAGTGCCAGAAACCGCTGCCGGTCGGCGCGTCCGGGTCGTAGCACGTGACGGCGAAGCTCTTCGTCCCGGCCGGGAACCCCTCCCACCGAAGCTGCGGTGAGACATTGCCCGCCGCGTACACCTGATCGTCCTTGAGTACCCCGCCCGGTACCACGTCGTCGCTCACCACGGTGAACTCCGGCACCTGCGGGTGGAAGTCATGGGGGAGCGGCCGTCGCGCTTGCTCGGTCACCTCGACACCTCCTGATCGCACACGATTGATTCCGCCCCGAGCCTAGGTCCCCCGTCAGAACCAGTTCCGCTTGCCGCCCACCTCGGCGAGCCACTGGTGCAGATAGGCCGCCCAGTCCGTCTCCTCGAAGGAGTGCATGCTCATCGTGAAGGAGCGGTACGTGTCACTGCCGCCGCCGAACAGCCCCGGCTTCTTGTCCATCTCCAGGACGACATCCATCTCCTCGCCGTCCGCGACGAACGTCAGCTCCACCTCCTTGAGCCCCCGGTACTGCTCCGGCGTACGGAACTCGATCTCCTGGTAGAACGGCAGCCGCTGCCGCGTGTTCCGCATCGTCCCCTTCTCCAGATCCGCGCTCTTGAAGGCGAACCCCAGCTGCCCGAACGCGTCGAGCAGCGCCTCCTGTGCGGGCAGCGGGTGGACGTTCACCGGGTCCAGATCCCCCTTGTCCACCGCGCGGGCGATCTGCAACTCCGTCGTCACCCCCACGTTCATCCCCGTGAGCTGCCGCCCTATGAACATCGTCACCGGCGTCTCCCACGGCACCTCCAACGAGAACGGCACATCGTGCACCGCCCCCGCCCGCACCATGAACTCGCCGGCGATCTGCTGCGTATGGAACTCGATGTTCTGCAAGGACTCCGTCTCATTGCCCTGCGCGTCCCTGCGCTCCACCTCAACGCGCGCCTGCAACCCGACCGTCAGCCCCTGTATCCGCTGCTCGACCGAACCGCCCTGCACCCGCACCGAACCCTCGACCACCCCGCCGGGCACCACATCGGCCTGGTGCAGCTCCGTCTCCACCGACGCCCCGCCGGCCCCGAGACTCGCCATCATCTTCCTGAACCCCATACGCACTCTCCCTGACCGCATCCACTGGCTCACGCTGTGCGAACTCTACGAACGCCGGGACGCCCCGTCCGGTTCCACTACGCTCCTGAACCGTGATCACGCCACCCGAACAGGTCCCGCTCGACCGGGCGTTCTTCGACCGGCCGGTCCTGGACATCGCCCCCGACCTGCTCGGCCGCACCCTGGTCCGCACCACCGACCAAGGACCGGTCACCCTGCGCCTCACCGAAGTCGAGGCGTACGACGGCCCCAACGACCCCGGCTCCCACGCCTACCGGGGCCGCACCGACCGCAACGCCGTGATGTTCGGCCCGCCCGGACACACCTACGTCTACTTCACCTACGGCATGTGGTTCTGCCTCAACCTGGTCTGCGGCCCCGAAGGCACCCCCAGCGGAGTCCTGCTGCGCGGCGGCGAGATCACCACCGGCGCCGACCTCGCCCGCGCCCACCGCCCCACCTCCCGCAAGGACAGCGACCTCGCCCAGGGCCCCGCCCGGCTCGCCACCGCACTGTCCGTCGACCGCTCGCTCAACGGAGCCGACGCCTGCGGCCCCGGCGGACCGCTGCGCGTCCTCACCGGGACCCCGCCCCCGCCCGCCCTGGTCCGCACCGGCCCGCGCACCGGCGTCGGCGGCGCGGGCGCCGACCACCCCTGGCGCTACTGGATCGACGGCGACCCCACCGTCAGCCCCTACCGCGCCCACGCCCCGCGCAAGCGTCGATAAACGACTGGCCGGAACCGCGTACCCTCGGACACGCTTCACGCACCGGGTACGCGAAGCCGTATCCGACCCCCAGCACCCACAAGAGGGAGACACGAGACCCGTGACGGACATCGTCGACGAGCTGCGGTGGCGAGGGCTGATCGCCGTTTCCACTGACGAGGACGCACTGCGCAAGGCGTTCGCGGACGGCCCTGTCACGGTCTATTGCGGCTTCGACCCGACCGCGCCCAGCCTGCACCTCGGCAACCTGGTCCAGATCCTGACCATCCGCCGCCTCCAGCTCGCCGGCCACCGCCCGCTCGGACTGGTCGGCGGCGCCACCGGTCTGATCGGCGACCCCAAGCCGTCGGCCGAGCGCACGCTGAACGCGCCCGAGGTCGTCGCGGAGTGGGTCGAGCGGGTACGCGCCCAGATCGAGCCCTACCTCTCCTTCGAGGGGCCCAACGCCGCGACCATGGTGAACAACCTGGACTGGACGTCGGGCCTGTCGGCCATCGAGTTCCTGCGCGACATCGGCAAGCACTTCCGCGTGAACAAGATGATCAGCAAGGAGGCCGTGGCCCGCCGCCTCAACTCCGACCAGGGCATCAGCTACACGGAGTTCAGCTACCAGATCCTCCAGGGCATGGACTTCCTGGAGCTGTACCGGCGGTACGGCTGCACGCTCCAGACCGGCGGCAGCGACCAGTGGGGCAACCTCACGGCGGGCATCGACCTCATCCACCGCGTCGAGGGCGCCTCGGTGCACGCGCTGGCCACCCCGCTGATCACCAAGGCGGACGGCACCAAGTTCGGCAAGACCGAGGGCGGCGCCATCTGGCTCGACGCGGAGATGACCACGCCGTACGCCTTCTACCAGTTCTGGCTGAACGCCGACGACCGTGACATCGCCACCTTCCTGCGCATCTTCAGCTTCGCCTCGCGGGCGGAGATCGAGGAGCTGGAGCGCTCGACCGAGGAACGCCCGCAGGCCCGCGCGGCCCAGCGCGCCCTCGCCGAGGAGCTGACGACGCTGGTGCACGGCGCCGACCAGTGCGCCGCCGTGATCGCCGCTTCCAAGGCACTTTTCGGCCAGGGCGAACTCGCCGACCTGGATGAGGCCACCCTGGCCGCCGCGCTCAGCGAACTCCCGAAGGCGCAGGTCAGTGAACTGGCCCCGGTGGCCGACCTGTTGGCCCTGATCGAGCTGGTCCCGAGCAAGTCCGCCGCCCGCCGCACCATCAAGGAGGGCGGCGCGTACCTCAACAACACCAAGGTGACCAGCGAGGACGCGGTTCCCGCCGACTCCGATCTGATCCACGGGCGTTGGCTGGTGCTGCGCCGGGGCAAGAAGAACCTCGGAGCGGTCGAACTCACTTGACACGGCTGGAAATCTACGTTTGAGCGGCGGCCGAGCTTGACTCGGTCGCCGCTCGTGCGTAACGTAGTCCAAGCCGCCAAAACGGTGGGGATGGTTCACATCAGTCCCTGCCGCTCCGGGCGGCCACCCACTACCTACGTCTTCCCGATCATCGGGCTGTATTTTGGTGCGCCAAAATCCAATTCGATGGACTCGATTATGAGTCGCCCGGGAAATGGGCTAACGTAGTGGACACGCCGAAAGGCGGGAAACAAACCCCGATCCAATCAGGGGCCGGAAACGCACAGCGGATCTGGTAGGGTTGGAAACACGAAGGGAAAGCCCGGAGGGCCGGTGAAACGGTCTGAAGGAAGCTTCCGTTCCTTGAGAACTCAACAGCGTGCCAAAAGTCAACGCCAGATATG
>NZ_JBVHMF010000025.1:0-133716 GCF_055558595.1 Streptomyces sp. NPDC025721
GCCAACCAGATCACCACCAGCGGCTACACCTACGACGCCGCCGGGAACCTCACCAAGACCCCGTCCCTGTCCTCGGTCACCTACAACGGTGCCGGACAGATGACCGCGGCCACCACCTCCGCCGGAACCGGCACCTACACCTACGCCGGCACCAGCCAGACCGAGCTGACCCACCAGACCACCGACACCGGCGAGAACGTCGACTACGTCTACGGCCGCCCCGACGGCAACGGCCAGCCCGTCATCGAACAGGTCACACTCGACGCCGGCACCGCCTACATCGACCACGACCCCACCACCGGCCAGCCCCTGGTCCTGCGCACCACCACCGGCACCGAGGCGTACTACATCACCGACGGCTTCGGCAGCCCCGTGGAATTCATCAACCAGTCCACGGTCACCTCCACCGTCTACCAGTACGACCCCTACGGCGCCTACCAGACCACCACCGCCACCGGATCAGCCGCAGCCCAGAACCCCTACCGCTACGTCGGCGGCACCTACGACCGCACCACCGGCTGGATCAAATACGGCCAACGCTGGTACAACCCCACCACCGGCCGCTTCACCACCCAGGACACGTACTCCTTCCTCGCCGACCCCGCCCAGGGCAACCGCTACGCCTACGCAGGCGACGACCCCATCAACAACACCGATCCCACCGGGCAATTCGGACTGTCGTCGGTGACTAGTGGCCTCGCAAAAGGGCTCGACGCTTATGACTGGCTGCAGGCAGGCACTAGCCTGCTGAGCGGAGACATTTCAGGAGCGGCGTCTGGGTTCGCCAGCATCAGCGCAGGAGTGGTGGCCGGTGCCGTATGTGAGGCAGCAACAGCCCCTGAATCCGCCGGACTTTCCACCGTAGGCTGCTATGCGTTCGGTGTGGCCGCATCATATTCAGTGCAGGTAGCTCTGTCGTGAATTAGATCGCTGGGGGAGCGCTCTCTCCAGGAGCGCCCCCCAGCCCCCCTCGAGAGGTGATATTCATTTCCGATAAAATCGAGAAAAACTCCGCTCGCGGCTGGCTGTACCTCGCTGCGGCTTTCTTAGGCTTCTACGTGATCGTTGGATTCATAATGACCGCCAGCGGAAAAAGCGCGGCTTCGGCCTGGGGCGGCACACTCCCTGTATTGATCGCCCCACTCCTAGGCATCGGATTCGTCCGATACCGAAGGCAAAAGCCAAATGGCCTCCGATAGGCCCGACGCGAGTAAGCATGGCATCCAATACAAGCGGCAGGAGTCACAATGACGACAATAAACTTCGCCGCCGGAGGGACGAGCCTGCCCAGTAGCACCGGAACGGATATCGCAATTACCTGCGTGTGCGCCGTCGTAGCAGGCGTAATATTCTTCATCTTCAGGTTCAAAAATAAGAAGTAGCGCGACACTGCAACTCGGGTAAGAGGCTGGTCTCGCAACATCGGGGTTAGTACTCCAGTCGTAGTTCGTGATCTTCAAGTCTGAGTTGCTTGTCGTCGGTAGCGGCTGGTCTGGGAGCGGGCCTGGTGGTGACGTCGCCAGTCGGACCAGCCGAGCCGGTGGTCCGTGCCGTAGACGGGTTGTTCGTTGCAGGTGAGCGGGGTGCGGGTGTCGGGTGCGGGGTGGCGGTCGCCGTCGTCCGCGCGGACGACGGCGAGGAAGGCGCACCCAGCAGGTGATCTGGCCAACCGTCCGGGGAGTCCGCACTGGCTTTCTCGCCAATAATAGAAAACGGGAAAAATGAGCAAAGACGCAACACGAACGCTGGTAATATTCATAATTATTTGCGCAGCACTGGGAATCGCTGGCATCACTCAGGGGGTAAACGGAAATGCCGTAATCCTAACAGCAGGGATCGTCGCTCTTGCTTGTGCCCTTGTGATGCTTTTTCTGATTATTCGAGGACCCAAAAAAGAGTAGCTTTACTCCAACCGCGGATTCCAGAGCAGCCCCTGGTGCGTCGGCGGTTTCGATAGCAATGTCACCCACCACGCCGAAAGAGTGCCGAATGGGAAAATCGGGTCCGAATATGGCGCGGCGAATGGTGATCTTCATCATCATCACGTTCATTGCTGCCGTATTTCTTATCATCCAGGGAAATAACGAGGAGGGCACAGGCGGAGTGGCATTCATCTGCGTGGGAATCGTTACGCTCGCAGCCGCCGGAACGCTGACCTATCTCATGCTGCGCGGTCCGCGGCGTGAATGATTCTACTGGGGGCTGGCAGCGGCGGGAGCGGAACCACACAGTCAGTTGACCCGTGAACAACCGTCACCCACGACCGAGCAGTACGGCGCCGACGAACACTCCTGACGGCACGGCTCTCAGCGATGGGGGTGCCGGTAGCCGGGATGGCGCTGCGGCGTCGCGGTCCCGTCGAGGCGCTTGCGCGGTTTGGCTTTCGGTGTCTCGCGGGCGAGCGCGCCTATCCGGCGCCGCAGTTCCTCGAGCCAGGCCAGCCGCTCCGGGCTGAGCACCAACTGCTGCTCTTGGCCGTCGTCGTCCGTGTCGGCCGGATCGGGAAGGGCGGGCTGCTCGTGCAGCACCACGGCGGTCGACCGGTCCTGCGGCGAGCGCTTGCCGGGACTCACCTCACCACTTGGCGCAGCCTGGTCCGGGGCCGGGTCCCGTGAAACGAACGGGCCCCGGATGTGCCTGCGGAGTCCGGACGCTACGGATCGCAGCGACTCCCCCACAACCTGTACGAGTGGGTCCACCTGTCGTCCTACGCCATGACCGACGCCCACGCCTACACGCAGATGATGGTGGGCACCAATGGCGCTTTCTTCCAGATGCTGGGCTGGGCGACGACCGGATTCGCCGCCAACTCCATTGCTGCGACGCCGACCGCTACGTCACCCAGGACGCGGTCGCCCACGCGGTCGGCCTGTTCGGTCAGCCGCTCCTGCCGGGCACCGACCTCAGCAACTGGTGGACCATCGGCAGCCAGTACGCCGTCGAACGCTCCTGACCCAGGCCGCCTGTGCGGCGGCGGAAGCACTTCGCCGCGTGCTGCGGATATGCAGATGCTCCCGGTGCTCGGCACCGGGAGCATCGAAGAGCAGGGCCGCTCGCTCGGCCTTGCCGGGTCTCTCCAGGGCGGTCGACCCGGGTGACCACGGGCGGGTCGTCGCTCTTCTTCTCCGTGCCGACGAGTGCCGGGTTGGCGAAGGTGTCAGCGAAACTCTGCTGCTGAGCCGGTGGCGGCGGTGCCTGACCGGGCTCCCTCGTTCTGTGCGTCGCTCATGGTCACCAGTGTGGACCATGAGGGCGACGAATTCACTATTTGGTAAGGTGAAAGATTAATGCACGTATTATTCGAAGTCCTGTTGGTGGTTGCTGGAACAGTTTTCATCGGTGGCGCGCTCTTTCGATGGCGCAACCGTCAATCGTACGGCGTGAAGTCCCTTTCAGCATCTGTCATGTTGGGTTTGACGGGGTGCTTTGCCCTGGCAGCAGCGGCCTGGCCACCTCTGCTCGGAGGCATGGTTTTGACGGGAATCGCCTTCTGGGCATTCCAGCGAAAAGAGTGACTTTCCCCGGGTGCTGGCGCGGTGATTGCGCCAGCACCCGGCCCTGCCTATGGCCGTGATCCCGTGCCGTTCGGATCCGTGGTCACCGCGTCGACCAACACCGGCACGTGCGTCTACGCCCCAGCAGGTGATCTGGCCAACCGTTCGGGGAGTCCGCACTGGCTTCTCGCCAATAATAGAAAACGGGAAAAATGAGCAAAGACGCAACACGAACGCTGGTAATATTCATAATTGTTTGCGCAGCGCTGGGAATCGCTGGCATCGCTCAGGGGGTAAACGGAAATGCTGTAATCCTAGCAGCAGGGATCGTCGCTCTCACTTGTGCCCTTGGCTTCAAGGTGCTTCCGCGGCGCTGGGTCGTCGCGCGGACGTTCGGCTGGCTCATGCACCACCGCCGGCCCGCCCGCGACTACGAAACTCACCCTCACTGCTCCGAAACCCATGATCAACATAGCGATGATCGACCTCACGAGCCGCAGACTGACCCGGGAATCGATCCACAACTGGCGCGACAACTGAACGGCGGCAGAGTCGGCCTCCTGCGAATCACAGCAGGTAGGGCCACAGGCTGACGCTGTTCCGCTCCACACTGATCTCGACCCACGTTCCATCGACAGCAGTCGATGGCGGCGGGTCGGCGAGGTCGAACAAGATGTGGGTTCCAGCTACTTCCAGCATGGCTCCGCCATCGCCCGTCAGGCCCAGCCGCCCCCGAAAGACAATCCGACCGCCTTCCTCCTCATCCACCCCCGGTGAAAATGAAGTGGCCGGTCGAGTGTTGCCGCCCCAGGCCACGTCCTCTTCAACGGTCCACTCCACATGATGTTCGCGGCCCACTCCCGTCGGATCGCCGCACCAGAACGCCGCAGCGGCACCCACCTCCGAGCGCACTCGAACCGTCGCGCGCCCGTCGGCGACCTGCCTCACCGCTTCCACTTGGATCAACACCCCGCAATCATCCACGGCAGCACCGCGCTGCCAAACACTCCTGCCAGGACAAAACGCTCTTTCAGGGCAAAGGATGCCTTGGCGTCCACTTGCCCCGTCCACTCGCCGACGGCGCCGTGGATCCGCCAGGCGGTCTCCCGGGCGTCCTCACTGCTCACGGCTTGGACCACCAGGAGGACTTGTAGCCCTGCCAGCCGTCGAGGCCCGGCTGACCCACCGAGCGCCCCTTGCCGGCAGCTCGAATGCTGGGAACGGGGCGCCGGCGTACGGGGCAGGTCAGCCGATGCCGTAGTTAATAGTGCGGCGTTCGGATGACGGGTTCCTGCGGGGCGGGCCCGCCGTACGTGTACTCGCCCTTGTTGCCCTCGGTACGGCGGCCGCGATGAAGCTTGGCGACGAACATTCCCCGGTCGAACTGGGCGAAGACACCCATCATCTGGCGCATGGTAGTGCGCATCGGGACCTCCGGGGTCGTCGGGCATGATCTCGCCCTCTGTTATGAGTTCTTACGACGCCGATTTTTTCGGAAGTTCGCCCCCTTCCGCCTCATCAGCGGGCCCAAAAAGGCCGTTGCAGCGATCACTGCGATGATCACAATCAGAGTGCTCACGTGACTCCTTCAGATTGCGAAAGGAAGCCCGAAGGCGGCGCCTCCGGGCAGATGAATTCAGCAGATATTCAGTGGTCTTGGTTATTTTTTCTTGCTTTTCTTTTTCCGACCACAATAATAATGGCGAATATGACGATTAGGCACATAATTCCTATGAGATCGAATACGGGACCGCCCGGCAGTCGGGTTCCGCCTACTGCAATATCAAAACCACTCTTCAATTTCTACTCCTATGGTTAGCGGTGACGAGGGCGGCCACCGATGGTCGGGGCCGCCCTCACCTCGCAGGTTAGTCGGATACCAGGCCGGAGACGTAGTCGCCCGCCAGAGCGGAGCCAGCTACACATCCTGACTCAAAGATGGTTGACAGGCCTGCTGTGGGAACTTCGAAGTATCCGATAACAAGTTGCATGCGGATTCAACGATGATTCCAGTCGCTGCGCCGGCTCCTTCTTGTCCGGGGTGCCGACGGCGGTGTAGTCCGCCGTCACCACCAGATCCTCCTCGCTGTCAGCCGCCCGCCCTTTTAGCTTTCTACTGTTTGCACCGCTCAAGCCATGCATAGGTGGACCATATGGCGAACATTAGGACTGCAAAGAACAAGCACGTCCAAATTGCTTGATGTGCCCCATTGTCCGTGGCGAAAAAGTCCACGAGGCCGGCGACCACCCCGACCAAGAGGGCGAGTATTCCCCGCATGCTACTTTTCCAGTCATGTTCACCGCCGGTATAGTTGGTTCATTTGTTATGGACCGTGGCCAGGTTTTCGCAAATCCGGCCACGGTCCATGGAGAATCTTCTACAATTTCCCTACCATTTTGAGGACAGTGCCGCCGGCCCCGCCCCCAATTGCGCCGCCAGCGCCGTACCCAACACACGAATCAAGGTCACCTTTTGTGCTTCCACTGTTCATGGAGCTGGCAGTCATTCCGTCCACACAACCACTGAGGAATCCGGCGACATACGGGTTTTGAGTCACCACCAATGCTGTAACTCCGACTGCGGTTCCCAGTACGATTCCCATCGTATCCCCCAGACTGAATGTGCCGTTGGGGTCCATATGATTGATGGGGTCGTTGCCGAAGGCGGCGTACGGGTTGGTTTCCTGGCCGGAGGGGTCGGTTTGGGTGAAGCGGCCGGGGGTGGGGTCGTAGTAGCGGGCGCCCGTTTTGTACGGGCCGGTGGGGTCGAGGTAGGTGCCCTGGAAGCGGTAGGGCTGGGGCACCGCTTCGACGGGGGTCGAGGCCTCCTGGCCGTAGGGGCTGTGGGTGCGGGTGCGGGCGGCGTTGGCCAGGCCGAGGACGGAGCCGTCGACGTCGGTGAGGTAGTAGTCCGAAGTGCCCCCGGTTTTCATGGAGTTGAGTGTGCCCTGGGGGTCGCGGGTGTATCCGGTGTCGGTTCCTGCGGTGGTGGAGGCGGCGAGTCCTTCGGGTCCGTTGTGGAAGGTCGTCGCGCCGAGGCTGGTGCGTTCGCCGTTGTCGGTGCCGGAGTACGCGGCGGTGAGCTGGTTGAACTCCGACCAGGTCTCGCCGTTGCGGGCCACCGCGCTGATGCAGGGGTTCGCGGCTGTTTCGTCTCCTGCTGCGTTGTAGGACCAGCCGGTGGAGGAGCCGTTCTTGGAGATGAGCTGGCTGGCGTCGTTGTAGGCGTAGGTGGTCCTGGTGTCGGGGCACGTGAAGAGGGCGTCGACGCCGGTCATGTTGCCCGCCGCGTCCAGGCAGTAGTGAACGGGGGTGGGGGTGTCCGCTTCGGTGAGCCGGTTATGGCGGTCGTAGGTGTAGGTGAAGTAAGGCGTCCGGCGGCGTCGTAGCCGTAGTCGACAAGGCCGGTGGGGTCGGTGTAGGTGTCGACGTGGCCGTCGGGGGTGTAGGTGAGCAGTGTGGTGGAGCCGTCGGTCAGGGTTCGCAGGGGCTCGCGGTTGAGCTTGTCCATCGCGTACGTGGTGGTGCCGGTGGCGTCAACGCGGGAGCGCTGGTTGCCGTCACCGTCGAAGGTGTAGGTGACACTGGCGCCGCCGGATGTGACCACCTTCGTCGTGCGGGTGTCGGTGGTCTTGACGAGGTTGCCGTAGCCGTCGGTGTCGAACACCGCGGTGCGGCCGTCGCTGCTCATCGGCGGCCGCGGTGTGCTGGTGGGGGTCGGTGCCGGTCAGCTGCCGGGCGCGGTGGAGCAGGCCGGTGCCGTAGATGCGTTCCGCGGCCGCTGCCCGGCGCATCTGCCGGATCTCTGTCGCGGTCGTGTCCTGCGGGCCCGCCAGCTCCGGCAGCCCCTCGATGCCGGCAGCCGGGGGCTCGGGTGTCAGGGCCTGCTCGAGCAGCTGGTCGGCGTCACGCCATGCGGTGGCGCTGTGCGGCTTCTGTCAGGTGCTCTCGCTGCGTTCTTGCTGGTTGCGAAGCTGTGTGCTGCGGTTCTCGGGGGCGTCGACGGCGGCGTGGCGGTGGTCGACCTGTACGGGGCGCTGCTGGCGGGTGGTCCAGCCGGGCATGGTAGCCATGCCGCGCGGCCCGGCGGCGAGGAACCCGGACGCACGCCGTACGCCGCCGGGCGGTTCCTGGCGCAGGTCCAGGGCTGCCAGGACAACATCGGCGGTCCAGACCGCGTCGGAGACCTCGTTGACCGCCCACGCGATCCGGGCCTGGTCGGCGGCCCGCGGCCATGGCAGACGCCGCATCAGCTCTTCGGCCAGCGCGAACCGTTGGCCGACGTGGTTGTGCTTACATGGCCCGCGCTTGGCCTTCTTCTGGTGAGACGACGTGCGCTTCCCGCTGACGGGCTTGCCCTCGGAGGGATCAGGGGTACTACCGGCAGTGGAGACAGTTGAGGTACCACCCCGCAGTGGGGGTGCAACGGCCCTCGCCCAATCCGGGCCGGACACCGCTCCTGGCCGTGCTCCCCGGCCTCCGTTGCACCCTGCGTCGACGTTGTCGGCGAGGTCTTCGCCGACCGCCTTGGGACCGTCTTCCTCGCCATCACAGCAAGCCGGACACCTCACCCACACGCCAACCGCGCGAGCCAGGGTCAGGGAACCACGGCCGGGCGCGGAGTGTCCTTGAGGGCATCCGCACCCGCGGGAGACCCTGCGGGCAGAGACGAGGACGATGAGGATGCCGGTGAGAGGTCGTACGACGAGATGTGTGATCGCGGGGGCATCGCTGGCCATCGCCCTGGCCGCTCTGTCCGGGTGCGCAAGCGACAGACGCGGGACCGGGGACTCACCCGTGGCGAACCACAAGGGTGACAACGCGCCCGCCGACGTCACCAACTTCCCCGACCACTACGCCAACATCGCCACCAAATGCGTCGCGGGCGCACCCGGCTACCGCGCGTTCGTCACCACCCGCGACGCCGCACCCGTCATACTTCCCGACCCCGGCTGCAAAGGCTGACCCCTCACCGCCGCGCCGGCGGGTGCGGGATCATGGGGGGATGCGCGCTGCCCGGCTGATCCGTATGGCCCTGCTGGTCCAGTCGAGTCCCGGTATGACCGCCGCCGCGATCGGCCGGGAACTGGGGGTCAGCGAGCGGACGGTGATCAGGGACGTACAGGCGCTGCAGGAGGCGGGAGTCCCCGTACGGTCGGAGCGGGGACGGGCGGGCGGATACCGGCTGGCGCCGGGGTACCGGACCCGGCTGACCACGCTCGGTCCCGGGGAGGCCGAGACGCTCTACCTCACCGGACTGCCCTCGGCCCTGCGGGACCTCGGACTGTCCGACGCCGCGGACACCGCACGGCTGAAACTGTCCGCGACCCTGCTGCCGTCGCTGCGCGCGGCGGCCGAGTCCTCAGCGCACCGCTTCCACCTCGACGCACCGGCCTGGTTCCGCGAACCGCCGGCCTGCACGCTGCTGCCCGAACTCGCCCGCGCCGTATGGTCCGACCGGACCGTCGAACTCACCTATACACGGCCGGGACGCGACGGCACACCGCCCGCCACCGTGACGCGGCACCTGGAACCGTACGGCCTCGTCCTCAAAGCCGGGGTCTGGTACGTCGTGGGCCGCGTCCCCGGCCCACCGGCAGAACACGAAGACCCGTGGCGGACCTACCGCGCCGACCGGATCACCGCCCTGTCCCCCGGCGCCGGCGAGCCCTTCACCCGCGACCCCGCCTTCGACCTCGCCGCGCACTGGCAGGCCAGGGCCGCAGAATTCGCCCGGGCACTGCTGCGCACCACCGTCACCGTCCGCCTGACCCCCCGGGGACTGGACCGCCTGCCCGCCGTCACCGACCCCGCCGCGACCGGTGAGGCACTCGCCCGCGCCGACACCCCCGACACCGCGGGCCGCGTCACGCTCCGCCTGCCCGCCGAAAGCGAAGAGGTCGCCTTCACCCAGCTCACCCAACTGGGCGCCGACGCCGAGGTATTGGCCCCGCAGGGCCTGCGCGCCCGCTTCCGCGACCACGCGCAGGCCCTCAGCGACCTCTACGGCCCCCCGCCGCAGGATCAGCGGTAGTCGTCCGCCGTATCGGCCTTCCCCCCGTACCGCACATCCTCGAAATACCCCCACCCGTCCGGCTGGCTGCCGTCGACGTCCCGCACACCGTAAACCCTCGCCAACTCCCCGCTCGACGTCGACGTGCCGTTCCACCGCGCCGACCTCTCCGGGTCAGCCGCCAGGGCCGCCACCGCCCGCGCGAGATAGTACGGCGACTCCGCGACCGCGAAATCCGGCTCCGTCAGGACAGCGTCACGCCAGTTCTCCTCCGACACGCCGAAGTGCGCCAGCATCTGCTCCGACCGCAGAAAACCCGGCGACACCGCAACCGCCGTACCGCCGAACTCCGCCAGTTCCTCACCCAGCCCGAACGCCATCCGGATCGGGGCGTTCTTCGCCAGGTCGTAGAAGAGATTCTCCCGGTAACGACGGTTCGACACCGCCGTGCCATCCGTCACCTCCACCAGCAAAGGCTCCGCCGACCGCACCAGCAACGGCAGCGCCAACGCCGCGGTGATCACGTGCGAGCGCACCCCCAGCTCCAGAATCCGCAGACCGTCCTCCAGCGGCGTCTCCCAGCTCTTCTTCCCGAACACCGAACCGGTCAGCAGATGCTCACCGCCCCACAGATCGTTCACGAGGATGTCCAGCCGCCCCCGCTCACGTCCGATCCGCGCCGCAAGAGCACGGACCTGCTCCACCACCAGATGATCAGTGGGAACAGCCACGCCCGTACCCCCCGCCGCCGTCACCAGCTCCGCCGTCTCCTCGATCGTCTCCGTCGCCCGGCCGACCTCGCTGACGCGCCCGCGCGTCGTACGGCCCGTCACATACACCACCGCACCCGCACGGCCCAGCTCAACGGCCAACGCCCGCCCCGCACCACGCGTGGCCCCCGCCACCAGAGCGATCCTCCCGTCCAAGGAACCTGCGGAAGAACCAGCAGAAGAGACGGCGGAAGAGACCGTGGAAGAGACGGCGGGAGAACCGGCGGGAGAGACGTTCCGGCCGGGATCCTGAATGTTCGTGTTCTTGTCCATCCCCCCAACCTCCACCCCAAAGGTGACAACCCCCGTCACCCTTTCCCGGCGGTCACAGAAACCGCGACGACGACAGGTCCAACAGCGCCAAACCCACAGCCCTGACACCCCTGGCATCCGGCCCGGTCAACGGCACCCGGAGCCGCGCTCACCGTCGACCTGGGCAAGGCCACGTGCGTCGGACGCCCAGTGGTCCAGGCGTCAGGGGCCACGACCGCGTACCGGATCGACGTCTCATCCGACGGCGCCGCCTGGACGCCCTTCGGCGACCCCGTCGCCGCGTCGGGCCCCGCCACCTCGACGGTCACCGCGACACCGGTGACCGCCCGCTATGTCGGATACACCGCGCAGGGCCCGGCGGCGCCCCATGTGGTGAGTCTTGAGGTCTATACCGGGTAGCCGCGGGCGACAATGCGCACAGGCCGGGTGACGGTCCGCGGGAGCACCGCGGACCGCGCCCCCGCACACCGGTCCGGGAGGCCGACGTGAAGCTCCTCGTGTTCGGGGCCAACGGCAGGACCGGGCGGCAACTCCTCGCCCAGGGACTGGCCGCGGGCCACGAGATGACCGCCTTCGTCCGTCCCCGGGCCACCCCGCCGGAACCCCGGCCCCGGCTCCGCGTCACGACCGGGGAAGTGACCGGGGACCAGGAGGCGGTGCGCGCCGCCGTCGAAGGGCAGGACGCGGTCCTGACCGCGTTCGGCAGCCCCACCACCTGGCACGGCCTGACCTCGCCCACCCTGACCGTCACCGCGATCCCGCGGATCGTGCGGGCCATGCGCGACACCGGAGTCAACCGGATCGTCCACCTGTCCGCACACGGCGTCGGCGACACCGCCGACCAGGCGCCGGCGGTGTACTGGGCCGTCTACAAGGCCCTCGGACCGATGTTCGCCGACAAGGCGGCCGGAGAGGAGATCCTGCGCGCCAGCGGCCTGGACTGGACCCTGGTCTATCCCGTGATGCTCGTCGGCGGACCCCTCACCGGCCGCTACCGGACCGGCGAACGCCTCCCGTTGCGCGGAATCCCCCGTATCTCCCGCGCCGACGTCGCCCACTTCATGCTCCGCGAGGCCGCCTACCCGGCCCACCTCCACACCACTGTCCAGCTCGCCAACTGACCCGCTCCACAGCTGCGTCGGGTACCGGACCGCACGCGCGCCGGTGAGCGCGGCACGGGCCCGCGCAAAGGAACGGATTCCGGGCCGCCGACCCGCTAGTAGGCGACAGTGAGCGCGAGGGACGCGACCGCCAGGGCCAGATAGCCGCCGGGGAACGCGATGTTGTAGAGCACACGGGCACGCACATGGGTGAGGACAGCGCCCACGAAGAAGACGACGAGGCCCGCGGCGGCGGCGACACCGACGGGCCGGACGCCCAGGAGCCCGAGGAGAAGACCGGCGGCGCCGGCGGCCTTGAGCGAGGCCAGCCAGATGTGCCAGCTCTGCGGGACGCCCACCTCCGCCGAGTTCGCCAGGACGAACTCGGCGCGGGCGAGGTCCGCGACGGCGATGCCCGCGTTGGCCAGGATGGTGACGACGGTGATGATCACATACGCGGTGAACACGATGCTTGTCCTCGGGGTCGGAAACGTCATGGGCTCGAAGAAGGTGCGGGCGCCCGCGACCACCAGCCTCGTCACACTCAACTTTCCCGTCCAATACCTGCACCTATAACCTGGGGGCATGGACGTGGACACCCGGCTGCTGCGCTACTTCGTCGCCGTCGCGGAAGAGGGGACCCTCACCCGCGCCGCCGAGCGGCTCTTCGTGTCGCAGCCCGCGCTCACCAAGCAGATCAAGCAGTTGGAGAGTCAACTCGGGGTGCGGCTGTTCACCCGGTCCCGTACCGGCATGACGCCCACGGACGCGGGCCGTCTGCTGGCGCAGCGCGCGCCCGCGCTGCTGGCGGACTGGGACCGCGTGCTGACGGAGACCAGGAGCGCGGAGCGCCGGGGCCTGCGGCTGCTGCGGGTCGGCTTCCTCGCCAGCGCGGCCAATGAGGCGACTCCGCACATCATCGCGGAGTTCACGCGTCGGCGTCCGCGGTGGCGGGTGGAGATGCGGCAGGCGTCCTGGGCGAATCCGACCGCCGGGCTCGCCGACGGGGACGTCGATGTCGCGCTGGTACGGCTGCCGTTCCCGGGCCAGGAGGCGCTGCGGGTGGTGCCGCTGTTCACCGAGCCGCGCTGGGTCGCGCTGCCCGAGGCGCATCCGCTGGCCGCGCGGGAGACGATCGCCTTCCGGGACCTGTGGGACGAGCCGTTCGTGGCCGCTCCGGCGGAGACCGGCCGGTGGCGGGAGGAATGGCTGGCCGCCGGGGAGCGCGAGGGCCGTCCGGTACGGATCGGCGCCGTCACGGACCTGCCCGACGACTGGCTCAGCGCCATCGCCAACGGTTACGGCGTCGCTCTCGCGCCCGCGTCCGCCGCCCGCTTTTACGCCAGGCCCGGTATCGCCTACCGCCCGGTGAGCGGCGTCAGCGACAGCGAGGTCGGCGTGGCCTGGGCACCGGCCGACGACGCCAATCCCGTGGTCCGGGACTTCGTCAGCTGCTGCACCGACCGGCCGTGGCCGGACGCGTCAGGGGCCTGACCACCACGGGCGGGCACGGGAACACGGCGCTCGGACGGGAAGACCGCGGCACCAGGGCACGGGGAACGCGGCGCTCGGCGAGAAGCCCACCTTCGCATCATTCCGTTTCCGGCCGCTGGGGATACCCATGGTCTGACAGCGGCTAACACAATGGGTTGACCTGTCGTCGCGTGATGAGGCAGCAGGCGAGTTTGAGGAACGCTTCGTGGATGGCGGTACGGTGTCTCAAGGGCCGTATCGCCGAAGGCCGTTCAGGGATCTGACCTGACGTCAGGCGGGCAGGACGGCCAGCGATCCCGAGTGCACGGTCAGGGCGACCCGGTGGGCGGCGCCGTCCCGGTTCGGGACCTTCACCTGGACGTCGGCGGAGGTGGCGGCCGTGGTGACGGCGTAGGCGTCGCCCGCCGGGACCGGGAGGCGTACGGCGGTCGACGCGGAGGTCGTCACCACGGCGAGGGTGTCCGGCGGCGCGCTGAAGCCGAGGTCGGCGCTGCTGGAGGTCACCGCGAAGTCGGCGTGGGAGGGGTGCAGGGCGTGGGCGGTGAGGCGGTCGGAGGCGACATTGACGGTGAGTCGGCCGCCGAGTCCTTCGAGCAGGGTCTCGCCCGAGGTCTGCCGCAGCCGCAGGCCGGTCTTCTCAGGGACGGTGAGGGTCAGGTCGCCGTCGCACGAGCCCACCGTGTCGCCCCCGACGCCGCCGCCGTCGTCGTCACCGCCGTCATCACCGGTGTCCGTACCGCAGACCAGGGTGAGAGTGCGCAGGCCCGCCGCGTCGTCGACGACACCGCGCACGCGCGCCGTACCGCCGTCGGGGCGGTGATACGTGCCCGAGACCGTGTGGGCGCTCGCGTCGGCGGTGATCCGCACGCGACCCGCGACTCCTTCGAGGACCAACAGGTCGGCGGCGTCGGCGTGCAGACGGGCCGTGGCGTCGGGATCGGTGCTGCCGAATCCGGCGCTTCCCTGGTCGGCACGTTCCTGGTCGCTTCCCGCGCCGGGCGCGCCCTTGTCCGCCGGGCCGCCGGCTCCGGCTCCGCCGTGGTCGCGGCCGTGTCCGGTGAGGACCACAGCGGCGGTCACGGCGAGGGCGATCACCAGTACGGCGATGAGGACGCCCGGCCGGGCGGTCCGTCGTCCTGCGGGGTGTACGGGCTGGTCAGCGGTCTCCATGCCGCCCGTCTGCCCCGCGGGCCACGCCCGAACCCCACCGGGATGCCGGTCGGGTCACGGGCGGGCGAGGTGCGGGCGCGAGGTCCCGGCGACCCTATCGGGCCAGCGTGACCAGGACGGTCTTGCCGCCTCCGGGGCGGCGGGTCACCGCCAGTGAGTGGGCCAGCCGTTGGATCATCATCCAGCCGAAGCCGCCTCTGGCGCCGTTCCAGTCGGGCGCGCGGCCTTGCGGCGGGGTGTCGCTGGGGTCGTCGATCGCCACGCGAAGGGTGTTCGCGGCGGCGCTCAGACGCAGTTCGCGTACCGCTCCAGCGTGCCGGAGGGCGTTGGCGGCCAACTCGGAGACCACGAGGGTCAGATTCTGCAGGGTCCGTACGGCCAGCGGAGGGTGGAGGGTGTCCGCGAACTCCGAGGCGGCGACGCGTGCTTCCGCCGCGCTCATGGGCCGGGAAACAGTCACGGCGTGGGCCACCGGCGTTGCCGCCGGTGCCCCGCCATCGGACGGATCGCTCACGTGAATCACCTCTGGAGGAGATCCCGCGGCGCGTGCGACCTGAGGTCAGCCGCGCCGCAGCATCATGACGACGAGTACGACGACGACGATGAGAACGATGGTTCCGATACCTATGTACATGTGACGCTCCTGAACCAGATTGTCCGGCGGTTTGCTTCCTCAGGTCGCTTGCCCGGCTCGGACCGGTCTACCGCGTTCTTTCGATACAGGGGTAAGGGACCGGATCCGGGGAAGGACGCCGGGTCGGTCAGCGCGTGGCCGGGGGCAGTTCGCGGGCAGCCTGCGCGATGAGCATGTCCAGGGCGTCGGGATAGGCGCTGCGGGTCATCCGGGCGGCGAGCAGGGGCGCGGTCGCGGCGATGTGCGGGTGGGTGCGGGGCGACAGGGCCGCGTACGTGTCCTGCCAGATCTCCTCGTCGGCCGCGCGGGCGGCGGCGGGCAGCGCCAGCGAGGCCGCGTCCAGGGCGGCGAAGGCCAGGCAGCCGTCGATGAAGACGTGGTAGACGCGTACGAGGCCGGGGCCGGTGAATCCGGCGCGGTGCAGGATGCCCAGGATGGCCTCGTCCGCGGCCAGTTCGCGCTTCCCCCCGCTGACCCGGCTGGCGGTCAGCACCGCCGCCTGCGGGTGGGCGAGATACGCGCGGTGGATCCGCAGGCCCAGGTCGCGCAGATCGCGCCGCCACTGGCCGGTGGGCGTCCAGCCCGCCAGGGCCCGGCCCATCAGTTCGTCGGCGATGGCCAGGACGAGGGCGTCCATGCCCCGGAAGTAGCGGTAGAGGGAGCTGGGGTCGGCGCCGAGTGCCAGGCCGAGCCGCCGCGCGGTCAGCCCCTGCGCGCCGTGTTCCGCCAGCATGCGCAGGGCGGTCTCCACGATCAGTTCGTGGCTGAGCACCTCGCCCTGCCGCGTCGGCCGACGTCGTTGCCGCGCGGCTCCGTCCACCACCTTCTTGGCCACGGCCGGGAGCTTACGCCAACGGCATTGACCTTACGGCGCCGCCGGCGGTTCCATCACTCCACGGCGCGAGCACCCCCCGTGCGAGGGCCCCGGCCGCACCGCTCACCCGCTCATCCACTCGACCAGCGGAAGGAACCCCGCCATGCGCGTACTGCTCATCGGAGCCGGAGGCGTCGGAAGCGCCATCACCCGGATCGCCGCCCGACGCGATTTCTTCGAGCACATGGTCGTCGCCGACTACGACCCGGGCCGGGCCGAGGCGGCCGTCGCGGCACTGGGCGAGGCGGCGGACCGGTTCAGCACGGCCAGGATCGACGCCTCCGACCAGCTCTCCGTGGAGGATCTGCTGCGGGAGCGGCGGTGCGACGTGCTGCTCAACGCGACCGACCCGCGTTTCGTCATGCCGTTGTTCCAGGCCGCGCACCGGGCCGGGGCGACGTATATGGACATGGCGATGTCGCTGTCGGTGCCGCACGCGCGGCGGCCCCACGAGGAGTGCGGCACGAAGCTCGGCGACGACCAGTTCGCGCAGGCGAAGGCGTGGGAGGAGGACGGGCTGCTGGCACTGGTCGGCATGGGCGTGGAGCCGGGCATGTCCGATGTCTTCGCCCGCTACGCCGCCGACCACCTCTTCGACGGCATCGACGAGATCGGGGTGCGCGACGGCGCGAATCTCACGGTGGACGGCTACGACTTCGCGCCGTCGTTCAGCATCTGGACCACCATCGAGGAGTGTCTGAACCCGCCGGTGGTGTGGGAGAAGGACCGCGGCTGGTACACCACCGCGCCGTTCAGCCAGCCCGAGATCTTCGACTTCCCCGAGGGCATCGGCCCGGTGGAGTGCGTGAACGTCGAGCACGAGGAGGTGCTGCTGATCCCGCGCTGGGTCGACGCCCGCCGGGTGACGTTCAAGTACGGTCTCGGCCAGGACTTCATCGACAAGCTCCAGACCCTCCACGACCTGGGCCTGGACCGTACGGACCCGGTCACCGTCGCCACCGACCGGGGTCCGGCCCGGGTCTCCCCCAGGGACGTCGTCGCCGCCGTGCTGCCGGACCCGGCCGCGCTCGGCGACCGGATGCACGGCAAGACCTGCGCGGGCACCTGGGTGAAGGGCACCAAGGACGGCCGCCCGCGCGAGGTCTACCTCTACCACGTGGTCGACAACCAGTGGTCGATGCGGGAGTACGGTTCCCAGGCCGTCGTCTGGCAGACGGCGATCAATCCGGTGATCGCCCTCGAACTCCTCGCCGACGGCACCTGGAGCGGCAGCGGTGTCCTCGGCCCCGAGGCGTTCGACGCGCGGCCCTTCCTCGACCTGCTCGTCGCGTATGGGTCCCCGTGGGCGATGCGCGAACAGGCCGGGAACGCGCAGGATCGGGACGCGGCCCCGGCGCCGAACGCGTAGCCCCCGCCGCCGTCGGGGCGGATGCCCCGAGGTGCCCCCGGACCTGGGGCGCCTGTGTAGCCAGGGAGGACAGGGGCAGGCGTGGCATCACACGGTGAATGAGTACGACGGGGTCGGTCTTCCGGCCCCAGGACGCACGGAGGTCCCACGATGCGCAGCCTGTCCGTACGCGTGATGGTGCCCGCCGCGGCTCTGGCCACGGCGGCCCTGACCTTGACGGCTTGTTCGGACGACGGCGGGTCCGCCGCTCCGGCGGGCTCGTCCGTCTCGGTCAGCGCGGCGCCGTCCGACTCCCCGTCCGCCGGTGCGCCGTCCACGACGGGCGACGGTACGCAGAGCGCGCCGGGCGGTACGCCCACGTCGTCGGCGGACGGCTCCGGCGGCGCGTCGGCCGAGGCGGCGGGGCCGAGCGCGTGCGTCAGCGACCACCTCAGCGTGGCGCTGAAGGACGCCGAGGTCGGCGCCGGGCAGTACCACGCGAAGGTCGTCTTCACCAACACCGGCAGCACGGCGTGCACGCTGACGGGCTATCCGGGCGTCTCGTACGTCAAGACGGCCGGGGCGCAGGCCGGTCCCGCGGCCGACCGTGACGGCGGTTCGCACGGCACCGTCTCGCTGGCGCCGAAGGCGACCGCGTACGCGGAGCTGCACGACAGCAACGGTCAGGGCGGCTACAGCGCCGACCAGTGCAAGCTGACGAAGGTCGAGGGGCTGCG
The DNA here is from genome assembly GCF_055558595.1 of Streptomyces sp. NPDC025721. NCBI lineage: Bacteria > Bacillati > Actinomycetota > Actinomycetes > Kitasatosporales > Streptomycetaceae > Streptomyces > Streptomyces sp. NPDC025721. Next base: position 17,908 of record NZ_JBVHMF010000025.1, read on the forward strand.
GATCTATCCGCCGAACCAGAAGGCGGCGCTGTTCCTCGCCGACAAGACCGAGCACTGCGCCGGTACGGGCATCCATCCGCTGACCATAGGCGCCGTGCGGCGCTGACGGCCGGTCGCCTGACGCACCGTCAAGGGCCCGCGCGGGCCCGGATGGTGGACCGCCGCGGACCCGCCGCTTCCCGGTCGCTAGCCTGCGTGCAAGGACGCGGCACCGTGATGTGCCAGGTCATGGCGGCGGACGGCCCTCGAAGCGGGCAACGGGACGCGCCTTGACGGGAGTTGCCCGACCCGAGAGAGGCGCAGCGCATGTTCACGACCAGGCCGACCCTCCAAGGCACCTTCGGCATGGTGGCCTCCACCCACTGGCTCGCCTCCCAGAGCGCGATGGCCGTACTGGAGGGCGGCGGCAACGCGTACGACGCCGCCGTGGCCGGTGCTTTCGTGCTGCACGTCGTGGAGCCGCACCTCAACGGTCCCGGCGGCGAGGTGCCGATCATCGTCGGGCCCGCCGAGGGGGAGGTACGGGTGCTGTGCGGGCAGGGGGTGGCGCCCGCGGGCGCGACCGTCGCCCACTACCGCTCGCTCGGCCTGGACCTGGTGCCCGGTACCGGGCCGCTGGCCGCCGCCGTGCCCGGCGCGTTCGACGCCTGGATGACGTTGCTGCGCGACTACGGCACCGCGTCCCTCGCCGAGGTGCTGCGTTACGCGATCGGGTACGCGGCGGACGGTCATCCGCCGGTCGAGCGCGTCACGGCGACCGTCGAGACGGTGCGTGAGCTGTTCGAGACGGAGTGGACGACGTCCGCGGAGCTGTATCTGCCGGGCGGCGAGGCGCCGCGTCCCGGCGAGCTGTGGCGCAATCCGGCGCTCGCCGCGACCTGGCGGCGGCTGATCGCCGACGCGGAGGCGGACGGCGGCGGGGACCGGGTCGCGCAAATCGAGGCCGCGCGCCGGATCTGGCGGGAGGGCTTCGTCGCCGAGGCGATCGTCGCCCAGGCCGTCCGTCCGACCATGGACACCAGCGGCGAGCGGCACACCGGGACCCTCACGGCCGCCGATCTGGCGGGCTGGTCCGCGTCGTACGAGGAGCCCGCCACGTATGAGTGGGACGGCTGGACGGTCTGCAAGGCCGGTCCGTGGAGTCAGGGCCCGGCCTTCCTCCAGCAGCTCGCCCTGCTGCCGTCGCGCGCCGCCGACCTGCCCGCGTACGGGTCCGCCGCGTATGTCCACCGACTGGTCGAGGGCACGAAGCTCGCCATGGCCGACCGCGAGGCGTGGTACGGCGACGCGTCGGACGTCCCGCTCGACGCGCTGCTGTCCACCGCGTACAACACCGGCCGCCGCCAACTCATCGGTGACCGGGCCTCGTACGAACTGCGGCCCGGCGACCCCGAGGGTCGGACGCCGAAGCTGAGCGCGTACGCGACCGCCGCGGGGGAGGGCGCGAGTGCGCGGGTGGCGCCGGCCGGAGTCGGGGCGGGCGAGCCGACGGTCGCGGTCGACGGCGGCACGCGCGGCGACACCTGTCATATCGATGTCGTGGACCGCTGGGGCAACATGATCTCGGCGACGCCCAGCGGGGGGTGGCTCCAGTCGAATCCGGTGATACCGGAGCTGGGCTTCCCGCTCGGCACGCGGCTCCAGATGACCTGGGTCGAGGAGGGTCTGCCCAACTCCCTGTCCCCCGGCCGCAGGCCGCGCACGACGCTCAGTCCGTCGCTGGCGCTGCGGGACGGGGTGCCCGTCCTCGCCTTCGGCACCCCCGGCGGCGACCAGCAGGACCAGTGGCAGGTGCACTTCTTCCTTGCCGTGGCGCTCCGCGACCGGGTGCGCGGCGGCTACGACCTGCAAGGCGCCGTCGACGCGCCGAACTGGCACACCGACAGCTTCACCGGCTCCTTCTACCCGCGGGCCATGGCGCCGGGCAGCCTCACCGTCGAGGAGCGGACGGGTCCCGATGTCGTGGCCGAACTGCGCCGCCGGGGGCACGCGGTGAGCGTCGGCGGCGCCTGGTCGGAGGGGCGGATCTCCGCCGTCGCGCGCGATCCGGAGACGGGCGTGCTGTCGGCCGCCGCGAATCCGCGCGGCATGCAGGGCTACGCCGTGGGACGTTGACGCGTCCGGACGGCGGCGCGCGGCCCTGCGGAATCCTCAGCCCATGCCCACGCTCTGGTGCTCGGGCTCGATGAGCGCGACGACGAGCTCGTTGTCGCGCGAGTAGGGGCCGCCGGTGTACTTCGTCGCCATCCGGTCGATGATCTCCCAGACGGCGTCGCCCTCCAGCCATTCGACGACCTTGCCGCGGATGACGACCGGCTGGAAGGGGTTGTCGGCCGGGGTGAGGGAGAGCGCCACGCGCGGGTCGCGGCGCAGATTGCGGGCTTTGCGGGACCGCGGGCCGGTGAAGATCGTGACGCGGTCGCCGTGGGTGCCGATCCAGACGGGGACGGTGTGCGGGGCGCCGTCGGGCAGGACGGTCGCGATGTGGGCGAGTGAGGTGCCGTCGAGGACGCGGCGGACGTCGGGGTCGAGCATCGTGGTCAGCTCCTGATGGCTGGTGCGGGTGCGCCGGTGAACGGGTCGGCGGCTCTGGTGGTGTACGCGGACGGCCGCCCAGGGCCGCGTCCGGGGACGTATCCGTGGACCGACACGCGTGCACACTGAGAACCCTGCCAGGTCCGCGCGCCCTCGGCATCCCGCGCGAGGCGCCGGCCGAGCGGCTGAACCGCCTCGTCGACGAGGGCGTCCTGGAGGGGTGACCATACGACCGCCGGGCCGTACGGGGGCGAGGCCGGTCCGCCGGGGCTCCGCGACCTGACGGACGCTGCGCGACCGCAGCGCGGTCATCGCTCAGGCGGTGTGCTCCGCCACGAGGCCGATGATCTCGGGCCACAGCTCACGGGGGCGGTCGTGGCCCATATCGGGGATCAGGACGAGTTCGGCCCCTGGCACCAACTCCGCGGTGCGCTCCCCGCCGCTGGGGCCGATCAGGGTGTCGTCCAGGCCGTGGATGACGAGGGTCGGCACCTTGAGCTTCCGGAGTGCGTCCGCGCGTGAGCCGCCGAGGATCATCGCGCCGAGCTGCCGGCCGACGCCGGAGGGGTGATAGGCGCGGTCATAGCTGCGGGCGGCCAGGTCGCGCAGGGCGTCGGCGTCGCCGTAGCGCCGGGAGGCCCACACCAACTCCCTGTCCGCCGCGGCGACATAGCCTTCGCGGTCGGCCGGTTTCGGGGCGAAGAGCACCGCCTGCGCCTCAGGGGTCGGCCGACCGTATTCGGACTCGCCGGTCGAGGACATCATCGAGGTCAGGGTCAGCACCCGCGACGGCCGGTGGATGGCCATCGTCTGGGCGATCATGCCGCCCATCGAGGAGCCGAGGACGTGGGCCCGGTCGATGCCGAGCGCGGTGAGCAGGCCGAGGCCGTCGTCGGCCATGTCCTGGAGCGTGTAGGGGACCATGGCCAGGGCGGAGGCGATGTCTCCCGAGCCGACCGCGGCGATGAACCGGCCCATGTCGACGGGGTGGGCGTCGAAGGAGGTGGACAGCCCGCAGTCGCGGTTGTCGTACCGGATGACGTGGCGGCCACGGTCCGCGAGCGCGCGGCAGAAGTCCTCGTGCCAGGAGATCATCTGGGCGCCGAAGCCCATCACGAGCAGGACGGCGGGATCGGCGGGGTCGCCGAAGGTCTCGTAGGCGAGGGACACTCCGGGCGCGACGTCTGCATGGGGCATGTGCGGAGTCTGCCAGTCGGCCGATCGCCTCGCATCCGGCTTTCGGCCAGGGCTGACCTGCGTCTTCTCCCGCACTTTCAGGTGCCGGGTCGGGCGGGCAGGGGGCGCGGATGCCGGTGGCGGCGCCCCCTGCCCGGACATCGGGCGGCTAGGCGGTGATCTTGACCGCGTCGATCACCCAGTACCAGTTGTTGGAACCGGTGTAGTGGAAGCGGAAACTGACAGTGGAGGCGCCCGCGGGCGCGGTCAGGGTGAGGGACTCCACCTTGGCGACCGTGTCGGTGGTGTAGGTCTTGACGACCGTCGGGGTGCCGCCGTTCCAGGAGGCGAGGATCTCGGCCTTCTGGCTGCCTTCCTGGAGGTAGTGCGTGACGAAGTCGAGGGTCACCTTGGAGCCCGCGGTGACCGCGTGGGCGGGGGTGACGAGCGTCGAGTCGAACGTGCCGGAGAAGGACTTGTCGGCCCACTCGTCGGAGTCGGCGACCGCGAAGACCCCGCGCGAGCGGACGTTGAGTTCACGCGACTGGTCGGCCTGGGCGCGGGACCAGAACTCGTCGGTGGCGAAGGACCAGCCGCGCCACTCGGTGACACCGCCGGTGCCCATCGCGGAGTTGATGATCGACCAGCCGCTGGGCGTGGTGTGCGTGTAGCCCAGAACCCCGGCGGGGATGCCGGTCTCGTCGGTGCGCGGTGAGAGCGTCAACGCGTCGAAGGGATCGGTCGAGCGCTCCTGAATGGGCTTGCCGTCCAGGCCCCAGGAGGCGGCGGGAACGATGCCGAGCTGCTTGAAGACCGTGGCGGCCACGTCGACCAGGCGGGTGTCGATGGGCCGCAGGCCCGCCGCGATGCCGGGCCCCTGGGCCAGCACGAAGGTGCGCCGCTCCTCGATGGTGGAGCCGCCGTGGCCGCCCGCGTCCAGGTGTCCGTGGTCGGTGGCGACGATGACCGTCCAGCGCTCGCTCGCGTAGGTGGGACGGGCCTTGACCGCGGCGAGCAGGCGGCCGAGGTAGCCGTCCTGGGTGGCGATGGCCTTGAGGTACGCCTGGCTGGCGGCGCCCGAGGCGTGCCCGACCTCGTCGGTGTTGCCGAAGTAGACGAAGGCGACATCCGGGTTCTGATCGCGCAGGACGGATTCGGAGTCGGCGACGATCTGGGCGTCGGTGACGGTGTAGTCGGCTGTGTCGCCGTCGTAGACGGCCTTGCCGTCCGCGCCGTCGGTGAAGGTGCCCTGCGCGTCGAGCGGCTTCCAGTCGACGGCCACGTACGTGGACAGGGCCGGTTTCACGGACGCGATGCGCTTGATGAAGCCCGGGTAGGCGCCGTAGTTCTTGCCCGCGAAGGTGTTGTCCTTCACGCCGTGCTTGTCCGGCCACACACCGGTGGCGATGGTCGACCAGCCGGCGCCGGAGACGGTGGCCGCCATCGGGCTCGCGTAGAGCAGGCTGGTGCCGTAGGTGCCGTTCGCCATCAGGGACTTGAGGTGGGGGGCGGTGGCCGCGTCGATCCTGTCGTGGCGCAGGCCGTCCATGCCCACGACGAGGACCTTGTCCTTACTGGTGCCGTTCGGCAGCGTGGGGGCCGCGGCGGCGGCCGGGGTCGCGGCGGTGACGCCGCTGACGGCGACGGTCGCGCCGACGGCGGCGGTGGCCGCGAGGACGCTGCGGCGGGAGATCCCGTGGTCGGACATCTGTTGCTCCGTTCGACATGGCGGAGGTGGCGGAGGCGGGCGGTGCGGGAGGGCACCAGTGGGACCGAACACCCCGGAACATCGAGGCCGTTCGGTCCATACCTGTTATCTTTCCGTGACGCGTGGGCGGAGGCCAGACCCCTGCGGGAGACGACCTGTTGAACGGTCGGCTACCAGTGGCCGACGTCCGGATTCGCCACGCTCCCCCGTTCCGGGGCCGCCGGGGTACGCGGCGTTAGCATGCGTCCCATGCCCGATGCCCCGTTCCGCCCCGAACCCTTCGCCCCGCGGGCCGACGCCGCCGCGCTCGACGACCTGCGGACCCGGCTGCGCGCGACGCGCTGGCCGGACGCGCCCGAGGACGCGGGATGGTCGCTGGGAACCGACCTGGACTACCTCCGCGAACTGGTCGCCTACTGGGCGGACGGCTTCGACTGGCGGGCGCAGGAGGCGGCGCTGGCCCGGCTCCCCCGGTTCCGGGCCCCGATCGGCGGGCTCGGCATCCACTTCGTCCACGCCCGCGCCGTCGCGCCCGCGGGGCCCGTCCTGCCGCTGGTCCTCAGCCACGGCTGGCCGGACTCCTTCTGGCGGTACGCGAAGGTCGTCCCGCTCCTCACCGATCCGGCCGCGCACGGCGCCGACCCGGCCGACGCCTTCGACGTGGTCGTGCCCGACATGCCGGGCTACGGGTACTCCGACCGCCCCGCCGCGGGACGGCCGCTCGACTCCGTCGCCGTCAGCGGCCTGTGGGCGGAGCTGATGGACGTCCTCGGCTACGCGCGGTTCGGCGCGGCGGGCGGGGACATCGGCAGCCATGTGAGCCGCTATCTCGGGCTCGACCACCCCGACCGGGTGGTGGCCGTCCACCGCACCGACGGCGGCCTGCCCGTCTTCGCGGGCGATCCGGCGGAGCTCACACCCGAGGAGAGCGCCTGGTTCCAGCAGACCGCCGCCTGGGGCGCGGCCGAGGGCGGATACGCCGCCATGCACCGTACGAAGCCGCAGACCGCGGCCGTCGGGCTCCAGGACTCGCCCGCGGGGCTGGCCGCGTGGATCGTGGAGAAGCTGCGGGCGTGGAGCGACTGCGGCGGCAACATCGAGCGGAGCTTCACCAAGGACGAGATCCTCACCAACGTGACGATCTACTGGCTCACCGGGACGATCGCCTCGTCGATGCGGATGTACCACGCGAATTCCGCGATCCCGTCGGCCCAGCTCACCCGCCGCGTCGAAGTGCCCTCCGGCTTCTCGCTCTTCCCCGGCGACATCGCCCGCCCGCCGCGGGCCTGGCTCGAGCGTACGGCCAACGCCGTACGCGTCACCGAGCCCGCGCGCGGCGGCCACTTCGCGGCGTTCGAGGAACCCGAGGTGTACGCGCGGGAGTTGCGCGAATTCTTCCGCCCCTACCGGGCGGCAGCGGGCTGAACGGCGGTCCTGCGTAAGGGCGTCAGGGCCGCGTCACAGACCGGTCACCGCGCTCGACGCGCTGACCTCGTAGACGAGGGTGATCTCGCGGCGCTCGCCGGGAGCCAGGCGCTGGACGTAGCGGACGATGCCGTCGTCGTCGGTCTCGTCGGGCGCCGGGCGGCAGCGGTCGGGCAGGGTGCGGACCTCGACGGCCGAGACCTCGGAGACGGGGACGCGTTCGCGGATCACGACCTCGCGGGTGAGGTCGGCGCCCGGCCGGTCGGTGTCGCCGGGGTGCTCGGCGCTCGGCTGGTCCAGGCGGGAGACGAAGAGCCGCACCTGACGGGTGATCACGGTGCGCTGGTTGATCCCGGCGAGACCGGTGGTGTCGCGCTGCTCCTCGGTGTGGCGGACGACCCGGAAGGTGTCCTGGCTGCCGAAGGACAGGCGTACGTCCTCGCCCGTACCGGCGAAGGACATCGTGGCCCGGCCGGTGTAGCCGCTGTCGCGCACCAGGTCGACGGGGCCGGCCAGCAGGACGTGGCCCGCGGCGTTGGGGAACCGCGCGGTGGTCACGACCAGCGGCGACAGTTCGGGGGCGCAGGTGTCCTCGGTGCGGCAGGCGGCGGTGAAGGCCGACAGGTGGACGCGGTGCGGGCGCCGGTCGGAGGGGACGGTGACGGGGCGGGGCGCGTGCAGGACGCGGACCGCGCCGCCGTCGTGCAGGCCGGGCAGCGGTCCCGCGCCGCCCGCGGTGTCGGCGGCCGAGTCGCCGCCCACGGTCGTGACGTCCTCCTCGCGCAGGTCCACCTCGACGGTCCGGCGCTCCTCGACGGTGCGTTCCCTGAGGGTCAGGACGTCCTCGGTCAGCTCCGGCGGGGCCGCAGCGAGCGTCGGGCGCGCGGTGGACAGGGACAGCCGTACGCCGTTCCAGTCCTCGCCGGTGTCCTGCCACACGAAGGCGTCTGTCTCCAGGGTGACGCTGTCGCGGTCGGCGGCGAGCGTCGCGCGGTAGGCGGGGCGCCACAGCGCGCACGGGACGAGGCTCACGACGCGGATCCGCGCGGAACCGGCCTCGGGCGCCTCCACGACGAGTTCCACGAAGGCCGTGAGCACCGGGGGTTCGGTCTCGGTGGCCGCCAATGCCGTACGCGCCGTACGCAGTTCCTCGTTCAGGTCGTGCTCGCGGCGGCGCAGCCGGTGGAGTTCGCCGATCCTGGTCTCGGCGTCCTCGTCCACGCGCTCCAGGCGGTCGGCCCAGCGCTCGGGGTCGGCGGCGCCCGCTCCCGCGCCCTGCACGATGTCGCGGTGCAGATCGGCCTTGGCCTGGTGGACCACGGCCAGCGCGCTCTCCAGGCGCTGCCGCAGCTGTCCGACCTCGCGCATCTCCCGTTCCAGGGAGTCGACTTCGCGGCGCAGCTCGGACGCGTCGGGACCCGGCCCGCCGGGAGGCGCGGGGGTGTAGGTGCGGATGACGCGGGCGTCGAACACGCGCGGACCGTCCGCGCCGAGGTCCGTGTCGTCGTCCCCCTCGGTGTCCGCGGAGATCTCGGCGCGCAGGGACCGGTCGACGGTCAGCGAGGTGACCGGGCCGATCCGCAGGCGCTGGACGCCCGCGGTGAGCCGCGCGGTGCCGGTGCGTTCGACCTGGGCGCGGTCCTCCAGGCAGGTCACGGTGGTGACCGGGAGGAAGAGCGCGTCCGGCTCGGCGGGCGTGTCATCGGCGCCGGGCGCGCCGGTCCCGTCGGTCAGGGTCTCCGGGGTGGTCACGGTTCACTTCCTCCGGTTTCCGCCGACGACCGACTTGCCCGCGGGGAGGCGGACCTCGAACCCTCCGGTGAGCCTCGTGGTCCGGCCGGGTGCCAACTCCACGCGCCACACGCGCGCTCCGCGGACGTACGAGCCGCCCTGGCCCGTGAGCGGTTCCTCGGGTTCCGTCCAGGCCGGTCGCGCCCGGTGCTCCTCGATACGGACGTCCTTGTCGGTCGACACCGGTACGCGCTCGCGGACCTCGACGACGACGGGGTACGGCAGGCGGTTGGCGACCTCGATCTCCACGGTGTGGTCGAGGACGGTCGTGCCGCCGCGCAGTCCCGCGGTGGACTCGCGCATGTGGGTGCGGCGGGCCACCTGGACGCTCTCGGCCACGCCGACGCCGACCGCCTGCCGCTGTCCGGGGGCGAGGGTCGGCAGGGCCGCGGTGAGGACGAAGTCGCCGTCCACCATGACGTCGGCCGGACCGGCGAGCAGCGCGTGCGGGGAGGTGTTGGTGACCAGGACGGTGCCGAAGACGGCCGTGTCCACCGCGGGGACGCACACGTGCAGCGACTCCGTGACGACCGGCACCTCGCTGACCGGCACGATGTGCCACGCGCCGTCGGACACCACGTCCGCGGGCGCGGCGGTGTCGAAGCGGTAGTCGAAGGAGCCGGCCGAGGTCCGTACGTCGACCGCGTGCGCGGGCCGCGGGAGGCGGCCGACGGTCTCGGCCCTGCGCCGGTACTCGGTGACCACGGTGGCGATCGGGGCGGCTTCCGGTCGCAGCGTGCCGCGCTCGGCGCCCGCGTCGGGACCCGCGACGGTCAGGCGGCCGTAGTCGAGCATGTCCACGGACGGCGCGGTGGACGGCGGCGGTACGGGCGGCGCGGCGGTTTTGCGCCGGGCGCTGCGGGCGACGGGCGCCGACCTGCCGCGTGCGCGGTCCGTCGCGGGCTCGGCGTGCGCCTGGGACATGGGCGCTGCGGCGGGGAGCGGAGCCGGGGGCGGCGCCGCTCCCGGTGCGGGCACCGGGCCGCCGAACGAACCGCCGTAGCCGACGGCCTCGGCCGCGCCGCCGGGCTCCGCGGGTCCGTACGCGCCGCCCGCCGCCAGGTCCGGCGAGAGGTCGGCCTCTTCCAGGTCGTCCTCGACGCCGCCGAGCCACGCGTTCATGGACCTGGGGGCGCCCGGGCCCGACGGCCGGGCCGGACCGCGCGACGCGGCGGGGTGCGCCGCGGCGGCGCCGTCATAGCCGGTGAACAACTCGGCGAGCCCTGGCGGCGGTTCGCGCCATCCGGGGGTCTGCGGTTCCTGCTGGGCGCGGCCGATCCGCAGCGACCGCAGTTCGGGCACGTCGGAGCGGCGCAGCAGGTCCGCGGTGGACAGCGCGAGACGTACGCCCAACCAGTCCTCGCCGGTGCGCTGGGCGACGCAGGCGCGCAGGACGAGCGTGCCCGCGCCGCTGGTGCCGTCCAGGCGGAGTTGGTAGGTGGGGACCCAGGTGGCGCCGGGGACGTGGTACTCGACCTCGACCTCCACGTCGATCTCGGCCGGGGCGTCGGCGGGTGTCCGGGCCTCGTCGTTCGGGGAGGTGTCCTCGCGGGTTTCGGGCGCGTCCGGTGCGTCGGCCGACGCGTCCGGTACGTCGGTCGTGTCGGTCACCTCGGAGGCCAGTGTCACGACCGCGCCGACGGCCGGGTCGGTGCGCTCGGCGCTCAGGGCGGTGGACGACTGGTGCAGTCGCGCCCGCAGGACGTCCACGTCGTGGTCGGCGCGCGCCAGTTGGTCCTCGGTGGCCCGCAACCGCTCGTGCAGGAAGCCGAGTCGGGTGTCGACGAATCCGGCCAGGGCGAGGAAGGACTCGACGGGCGCCCAGCGAGGCGGGTCGCCCCTGCGCGGCTGCGGCGGCTCGGCGCGCAGCGCCGCCACCTCCTCGATCTCGCTCTCCAGCCGGTACTTGCGGTCCTGGAGCCGGGACTGCTGGTCCTCGGCGTCCTCCAGGTCCAGCCGCAGCGAGGGCAGTTGCTCGCCCCGGTGCACGGTGGCGCCGACGTCCAGCCGTACGCCGGTCACGCGCAGCCCGTGCGGTCCGTTCACCACCCGGCCGCGCAGCGACTGTTCGTAGAGCGTGGGCGGCAGGCCCTCGACGCGGACGGTGGTCTCGGCGGTTCCGGTCGGCACCGTGACGCGCGCGCGGCGGGTGACGACCGCTCCGGAGGCGTGCACGACGACGGAGGTCACCTCGGACTCAGCGGCGGACGGCTCGTTCGGCTCATCCGTGCCGCTCGGAACGGCTGCGCCCACCTTGTCTCCCCCACGCTCGGCCCGCGGCCGGTCTGCCCTGTAACGTCTCGGGGCCCGGACTCGTCCGTACCCTAGCCGAGTCCTCCTGGGCACGCCGAGGGTCGGTGCCGGTCCGGCGGCGCGGGAGGTCCGGCCGGTGACGGACGATCACGAACGCCGTGTCTTAAGGGCCGGTTAAGAGCGGCTTATCAGCGCCTCGGGCCGATCGGCGTCCTCGCAGTTCGGGCACGTCACGGGCGTGCGGGCGGCTGTCCGGGCGGGTTGGCGGGCAGGGTGACCGTGCGTAGCATCGGGGCCGTCGGCGGCGGTCGTCGCTCCCGTGAGAGCGCTCCCCCGGCCACGGCCCCCGCCTCCCCCGACGCCGTACGCCCGGCCGCCGCCGACGCGAACCCTGATCTCCCCCACAGACAAGGTACGTAACCCATGGCTGCACACCGCGCACGCAGATGGTCGCTCGGCGGACTGGTCGTCCTGGTCGCCGCCGCTCTGGTGGCCGCCGTCCTGGTGGCGACGACCGGTCCCGGCACGTCGAGGGCGGACGCCGCCGAGGGCCGGCAGACCTGGTCCGACGAGTTCGACGGCCCCGCGGGCAGCGCGCCCGACCCCGCCAAGTGGACGCATGAGAAGGGTGGTTCGGGCAACGGCAACAACGAGTTGCAGTACTACACCGACAGCACCTCCAACGCCGCTCTCGACGGCGACGGGCACCTGGTGATCACCGCACGGCCCAACTCCGACACCGGACTGTCCTGTTGGTACGGACCCTGTAAGTACACCTCGGCGCGGCTGAACACGGCCTCGACCTTCACGCAGGCGTACGGTCACTTCGAGGCCCGCATCAAGATCCCGCGCGGCCAGGGCATCTGGCCGGCGTTCTGGATGCTGGGCAGCGACATCGGCAGCGTCGGCTGGCCCCACAGCGGTGAGCTGGACATCATGGAGAACATCGGACGGGAGCCCGGCACCGTCCACGGCACGATCCACGGCCCCGGCTACTCGGGCGCGGCCGGTATCGGGTCCCCGTACACACTGCCCGGCGGCGCGGCCTTCGCGGACGACTTCCACACCTTCGGTGTGGACTGGAGCCCGAGCGCGATCACCTGGACGGTGGACGGCACGGTCTACCAGACGCGTACGCCGTCGGACGCGGGCGGCAACACGTGGGTGTTCGACCACCCGTTCTTCCTGATCCTCAACCTGGCGGTCGGCGGTGACTGGCCGGGCTCGCCCGACGGTTCGACGTCCTTCCCGCAGACGATGACGGTCGACTACGTACGGGCGTCGCAGTGGGCCAGCGGCTCCGGCACGACGGCGGGCGGCGGCACCGGCGGGTCCGGCGGGTCTGGCGGCTCCGACCGGGTCGGTTCGATCAAGGGCATCGGCGGCATGTGCGTGGACGTGGCGGGCGGCGCGTCGGCCGACCGTACGCCGGTCCAGCTCCACGACTGCACCGGCAATGTGGCCCAGCAGTGGACGCTCGGCGCCGACGGGACGGTACGGGCGCTGGGCAAGTGCCTCGACGTGGACGGCGGTTCGACGGCGGACGGCGCGGCCGTGCAGCTCTACACGTGCAACGGCACCCAGGCGCAGCAGTGGAAGTACACCGACGCCCACGACCTGACGAACACGGGCGCGGACAAGTGCCTTGACGCGAAGGACAACGCGTCGGCGGACGGGACGCGGTTGCAGACATGGACGTGCGGCGGGGCCGCCAACCAGAAGTGGATCTTCGGCTGACCCCTGGTCCGACGGCGTGGGGCGTGCCCGGTCCACCGGGCGCGCCCCGCGCCGTCTTTGGCCGGTTTCGGCGGTTCGCCCGGTTCGCTCGTGGGAGTACCGTCACCTTCCGGGAGCACCGACCGACAAGGAGTACGCCATGTCATGGGTGACCAGCGGCCTTCGGGCGCTCAGCGGCGAGATGCGCGCACGGTGGCACGGGTACTTCGTCGGCTACGGGCAGCAGGACTGACGCCCGCAGCAGGACCGGGCACCACTCGGACCGACAAGGAGGACGGCCACGATGTCATGGATCGTCAGGAGCCTTCGCGCGCTCAGCGGTGAGGCGCGTGCGCGGCGCAACCAGTACGGCGACAGGTACGGGCACAACGCCTGACGTCTTCTCCGCGCGGGGACGGGGCGGGCGGCCGTACGCGGCGCGCGTTCCGTCCCGTATCCGACAAGGCGGGCGACCCGTGTTCCTCGACAGGAAGAGTCTGTGGCCGGACCTGCGGCGGTGGGAGGAGCAGGCGGCGGGCCGTGACGGGCCGTTCCGGCTGCGCTTCGGCACCCTGTTCGTGGCCGACGGCGGCGCGGCCCGTGACGTGCTGGTCGAGCAGGCGGGCGACTATCTGTCCCAGTCCGGGTTCTTCCGCCTCGGGCCGGAGTCCCTGCCCCCGGCGGTCAGGGGCGAAGCCTCGCGTGAACTGCTCAGGGTCCTGGCCCGGCACGATCCCGCGTCGTCCTTCGACCTCGGCGCGGCTCTCGGCGAGGTGTGTGACGGTCGCGGCCGTCTGCGGCACCAGCGCTGGGGCGTCGAGGTGGTCCGGCGGTACTTCGCCCCCGTCATCGCGGACCGGAGCCACACCGCGATCAACGCGCTCGTCGACACGTATGTGACATCGAGTGTGGTCGCCGACGACGTCGTCGGCCATGTGCTGAGACGCTCGCACCGTACGGTGCCCGCCGTCCGGGCCGGGCTCGCCGAACAGCTCGGGCGGCTGTCCGCTCAGGAGGACGGAGCGCGGGATCTGGTCGACCTCGTGCTGGGGCTGCCCGGCGAGCTGTCGACGGCCGATCGCGCGCAGGTGCTGCAACGCCTCGTGCTGTCCACGGTCGGCTTCACCGGCGTGACGCTCGAATGGGTGGTGCTGCTCGGGGTCCGGCACGGCTACAACACCCCGACGGTGCGGCGGGAGCAGGTCCACCGCCTGGTCAGGGAAGCGCTGCGCCTGTATCCGACCGCCTGGCGGCTGATGAGAGTGGCCGCCGCCGACCACGAGATCGCCGGGGCCGAGGTCCGCGAGGGCGAGCACGTCCTGATCGGCACGCACGCGATCCACCGGTCGGCGGCCGTCTGGGAGGCGCCGCTGGACTTCCGCCCCTCGCGCTGGCAGCGGCCGACCGACGAACAGCGGCGGTCCTACCTGCCGTTCGGCAAGGGCGAGGGCATGTGTCCGGCGAGCGGCTTCGCCGTCAGGGCCCTCGAACACCTCGGCCACCTCATCCTGAGCGGCTACCGGGGCGAGGTACGGCTGCGCACGCGCAGGCCGCACGTGCGTACGCTTCTGGCGCCGCCCGCCGGCTGGACCCGGCTCACCGCGCGAGCGGTACCGGCTCCCGAGCGCTGAATCGGCCACCGCGGCCCACGCCCTCGGCCGCGGGGCAGGACTTCTTCGTGGCCGCCGCGTCAGACCGGCGACTTGCGCAGGCGGGCCCGCCTGCGGTGCAGCGGTCCGCGCTTGGGCGGCGGTGAGGCGAGGCCGAAGCGGACGGCGACGCGGGTGCCGCCCATCGGGCCGCGGTCGATGTCCAGCGCGCCGCGGGTCGCGGCTGCGGCGCGGCGGGCGATGTCGAGGCCGAGGCCGGTGGACGCGGTGCTGGCGCCGCGGACGAGGGCGTCGTCGGGGTCCGGGATGCCGGGGCCCGCGTCCTCGACGGTGAGGGTGACGGACTGGGCGGCGCGCACCAGGCGCAGCGCGAAGGCGGTGCCGGGCGCGGTGTGCCGGAAGACGTTGCCGACGAGCGCGTCGATGACGGCGGCGAGGTCGTCCTCCGGCAGGTCGATCAGGGCGTCCTCGCCGGTCACTTCCACCAGGCAGGGGCGGCCCTGCTGTTCCGCGAGCGTCGTCCAGAATCCGGCGCGGCGGCGGACGATCACCGTGGCGGCGCACAACACCTGTTCGGGCCGGTCGAGTTGGGGCGCGCCCATGTGTCCGACGGCCAGCGGTGTGCGGGCCGCGGTGATGACGGCGTGCAGTTGTGTTTCGAGCTGGGCGACCGCGGCGGCCACGGGGGCGGCGTCCGGTCCCGTACCCATGCGTTCGGTGGCCAACTGGAGGGCGGTCAGGGGTGTCCTGAGGCGGTGGGACAGGTCGGCGACCAATTCCCGCTCGACGGCGAGGAGTTCCAGCATGCGTGCGGCCATGGCGTTGAACGCCTGCCCGGCCTCACGCAGTTCCGGCGGCCCCATGGGGTCGACGCGGGACTCCAGGTCGCCGCGGCCGAGCGCGTTGGCGGCGCAGGAGAGGTTGCGGGAGGACCGTACGACGCGGGAGGCGAGGCGGTCGGCGACCAGGACGGAGCCGACGACCAGGCCGACGGCGAGCAGCGCCATCACGGTCAGCGACGCGTTCACCCCGCGGTTCAGCTCGGCTTCGGGGACGAATTCCTCGACGACGGCGACCCGGCCCTGCGGCAGCACGACCGGCTGGAGGTAGACCCAGCCGCCGCCCGGCAGGTCCTGCGCCAGTGACTCGCCGTCGTGCTGTGCGCGCACCAGCAGGGAGTGGGGTGCGTGGCCCGCGCCGATGGAGCGGCCGGCGGGCTGGTGGACCGCCAGGTTTCCCGACGGGTCGAGGCCCGAGACGGCCTGCCGTACGGCGGCCGGGTCGTCGGTGAGCGTGAGGACCGGCGCCAGGGCGGCGGCGCGCTGCTCGGCGGCGGTGATCGCCTGGTTGCGGGCCTCGGAGCGGACCAGCAGGCCCAGCGGGATGAGGAAGGACAGGGCCACCATCGAGGTGACGGCCAGGGCGACCCTGGCCAGGGTCCCTCTCACCGCGGGGTCACCAGTTTGATGCCGACGCCGCGCACCGTACGCAGCAGGCTCGGCGCCGCCGCGCTCTCGCCGAGTTTGCGGCGCAGGGAGGACAGGTGGACGTCGATGGTCTGGTCCTCGACGTAGGGGTCGCGCCAGACCTCGGTGAGGATGTGCCGTTTGGACACGACGGTGTCGGCGTTGGCGGCGAGGAAGGACAGCAGGTCGAACTCGCGGCGGGTCAGGGGGACTTCGTGTCCGTGCAGGTGGACGGTGCGGGGTCCGGGGTCGATGCGCAGCGGTCCGAGGGTGACGGGCTCGCGCAGATTGGGGGCGCCGGTCCTGCCGTCGGGGCCCGCGGAGCGGCGCAGGACGGCGCCGAGGCGGGCGGTGAGCTGTCCGCCGGAGAAGGGTTTGACCAGGTAGTCGTCGGCGCCCGCGTTGAGGAGCCGGATGATCTCGGCCTCGTCGTCCCTGGCGGTGACGATCAGGACCGGTACGCGGGAGATGCCGCGGATCATGCGCAGCGCGTCGCCGCCGTCGAGGTCGGGCAGGCCGAGGTCGAGGATCACCGCGTCCAACGGCGTTCTGGTCGCCTCGCGCAATCCGCTGAATCCGTCGGCGGCGCTGCGGACTTCGTGCCCGTCGCGGGTGAGTATCCCGATCAGTTCGGCACGTATGCCGGGATCGTCTTCTACGACAAGGACGCTCGCCATGCGGCACACCGTAACGGATCGGCCATGATGGCCCGGTGCCCCGGTCCTTGCGCCATTTCCTGATCTGGCTGTCGTGCACGGTCCTCACCGTCACGGCGGTGTCGTTGACCGTGCGCTTCGTGGTGGGTTCGACGGCGCCGCTGCCGCCGTCCGCGCGGGATGTGGCGGCCGGGATCGCCACCAACTCGCCCAGTTCCGTGGTGATCGGCTCGCCGACGGCCACGCCCCGGCAGTCGCCGACGCGGACCCGCAAGCCCACGGTGTCGCCGTCCCCCTCGACCCGTCGCCCGACGGCGACCGCGACCAGCCCGTCCTCCGCGCCGGCCGCGCCGCCGTCGACCGCCTCCCGGCCGCCGGACTGCGAAGGAGGTGCCGGGACGCACAGTTTCGAGTCGACGGGCGGTCAGGCGTCGATACGGTTCGGCGCGGACGCGGTGTGCCTGGTCTCGGCGGTGCCCGCGATCGGCTTCACCACGAGCACCCGGCAGAGCGCGCCGGACACCCTCACCATCACCTTCACCGGGGCGCGCCACCGCTCGGAGCTGACGGCGACGCTGCGTCCGCAGGCCAAGGAGGTCACCAGCGAGGTGTCCTGGTGAGGCGCGGTGTCCGCGGTTCTTCGCCCGCCCGGCCGGGGGCGGGGCTCAGCGGTGTCCGCGGTCCTGCGGACGCCCGGCCGGGGGCGGGGCTCAGCGGAATCTGCGGCTTTCCTTAGGGGAACGTGAAGTTGGGCTCGGCCGGCGGATCGGACGGCTCCGGCGGCCTAGGGTCGTGCCCGCCGGACCGTTCCTGTGAGCGGGTCCCCCTCACGACACGTCTCCCCCACCACGAGGTGCCAGCAATGAGTTCGTCCCGCCGTGCCCACTCCCGTAACTCCGCCCATGGCCAGCACAGGGCGAGGCGCAAGCCGCGGATACGCATGGCGGTGACCGGAGCCGCGGCCCTGGCCGTACTCGGTGGCGGCACCGCCTTCGCCTGCCTCGGGGCGCCGCATCAGGGGTCGCCCCCCGCCGGGCACAGCGGCTCCGGCTCCGGCTCCGGCGACGCGAGCGCGTCGGCCGGGCACAGGCCCGGCGGCAAGCCGGCCGGTTTCCGGCCCACCGCCCCCGCCGCGACCATCTCCACCACGCACCGCCCGCGCCCCGGACGGCCGAGCCCCAAGCCGACGGCCACGCCGACCGGCACCCCGGTGACCACCGCGCCCACGACGGCGGCGCCCAGCCCCTCGGCGACGACTCCCGCACCGCCCGCCACGACGAACCCGCCGAGCGCCGGGGACGCCGTGCGGCAGGTGCTCGACCTGATCAACCGCAATCGCGCCGCGGAGGGCCTCGCCCCGTACACGCTGCTCGAAGGGCTCAACAAGAGCGCCGCCGCGCACAATCAGGTGATGGCGTCCGGCTGCGGCCTGTCCCACCAGTGCCCGGGCGAACCGGCCTTCGGTGACCGCGAGACGGCCGCCGGGGTGCACTGGACGTCGGCGGGCGAGAACATCGGCGAGGGCGGCGGTGTGGGCTCCTCCGCCTCCGCGATCGCCGCGAGCGCGGTCGGTCTGACGCAGATGATGCTGGACGAGAAGGCCCCTGACGACGGCCACCGCCGCAACATCCTCAGCAGCGGCTACACGCACATCGGCATCGACGTCTACCGCGACGGTTCCGGCACGGTCTGGATGACGCAGGACTTCTCCAACTGACCGTCGCCGCCTCCTACTTCCTTCCCGCCCGGTGCCGCGAACCCCACAGCGCGGCACGTTCCCGTCGGCCGGGGCCGACCTCCCCCCGGCCCCGGCCGACGGATGTCCGACCGGCCGCCCCGTTCCCTCGCGGGTCTCCGGCAGGGGTGAACGGGCCGCTCACGCGGTGTGGTTGTCCGGCTGGAGGGCGGCGGCCAGGGCGGTCGGGCCGTGGGCGGTGGACCCTTGGGCGTACGCGGCGGCGTACGCCTGGTCGCCCAGCGCCGCGCGGGCCGTCTCCTCGCAGCGCTCGCGCACCAGTTGGAGTTCCGGCGCGCCGCGCTGCGGGTGGCCGACGCTGCGCCAATAGGCGCCGCCGGTGCCGTAGACCGACGCGGCCTGCTCGGCCCGGCCCTCGGCGGCCAGGGCCGCGGCGAGCAGGTCGAGGCCGAGCGCGATGCCGAAGGCGTCCCCGATGAGGCGTTTGCTCTCCAGCATGGTGCGGGCGTAGCCGATGGCCTCGGTGGGGGCGCCGGAGAAGAGGGCGACGACGGAGAGCTGGTAGTCCAGGTAGGAGCGGGTCCAGACCTCGCCGGTGCGTACGCAGTGCTCGCGCAGTTCGAGGGCCCGCTCGCGGCCTTCGGCGAAGTCCCCGAGGGCGGTGAGGGAGAGCACTTCGACGAGGTTGCAGCGCAGCCGGTCCGGGGAGTCGAAGGCGAAGCCGGGCGCGCCGCCGAGCGCCGCGCGTACCGCGTCCAGTGCCTTGCGCGGCTGGCCCATGAGCAGGCCCAGCAGGCCGGTGAGGCAGGCGGCGGCGATCCGCTCCTCCTGGTCGCCGCCCGCTTCGGCCGCGGCCTCCACCTCGGCGCTGATCTCGGTGGCCAGGGCGTAGTCCCCTTGGAGGGTGACCGTGGCTCCGAGGCCGGTGAGCGCGCGGGCACGGGCCCGGTCCTGCGCGGTGTGCAGTTCCAGGGCGCGCTCCAGATAGGAGCGGGCTTCCTTGAGGTGGCCGCAGCAGGTCCAGAAGTAGACCAGCAGCCCGGCCAGTTCGGCGGCCTGCGCCGGGTCGTGGACGAGCCAGTGGTCGAGGGCGGAGCGCAGGTCGGGGTGGGTGTCCTCGATCACCCGGTAGCCGAGGAGCTGGTCGGGGCTCGACCAGCTCCCGTCAGCCCAGCGGGCGAGGCCGGTGAAGTAGTCGGCGTGACGGCGGGCGGTCGCGGCGGACTCGCCCAGCTCGCGCAGCCACTCACCGCCGTACTCGCGGATCGTGTCGAGCATGCGGTAGCGCTCGCGGTGTCCTGCGCCGCTCGACGCGTCGTCGGCAGGGGCCGTCCTGATGATCACCGACTGGATGACCAGCCGTTCCAGGGTCGGCGCGACGTCAGCGGCGCGCAGCGGGCCGCCGGTGGCGACCGCTTCCGCGGCGGCCAGGTCGAAGGCGCCGCGAAAGACGCTGAGCCGGGCCCAGAGCAGCCGTTCCTGCGGGGTGCACAGCTCGTGGCTCCAGCCGATCGCGGTGCGCAGTGTCTGGTGGCGCCGGGGCCAGACGAAGCCGGTGCGGGACAGGACGTCGAAGCGTGAGCCGAGGCGGTCGGCGACGTCGGCGACGGTGGCGGGGCCGACCTGGGCCGCGGCCAGTTCGATGGCCAGCGGTATCCCTTCGAGGCGGCGGCAGATGGTCGCGGCGGCCTCCGCCGCGCCGGGTTCCGCGAGCGGGGTGTGGCCGAGGCGGCCGGTGACGCGCTGGTTGAAGAGGGCGAGCGCGTCCTGTCCTTCTGCCGACAGCGGTGCGACGTCGATCAGTTCCTCCACGGCGGAGGCCAACGGGCGGCGGCTGGTGGCCAGTACGGTCAGGCCGGGCGCGGCCGTCAGCAGTTCTCCGACGAGGTGGGCGCACGCCTCGATCAGGTGCTCGCAGGAGTCGAGCACGAGTAACAGGCGCTTGTCGGCGAGCCATTCGCACAGTGCCTCGACGGGCATCCGCGGTGAGTGGTCGGCGAGGTCGACGGCGTCGCTGACGGTGGCGAGCAGCAGGTGCGGGCTGTCGAGGGTGGCGAGGTCGGCCCACCAGGTGCCGTCGGGGAAGCGGGAGGAGTCGGTGTCTTCCGCAGAACCGATTCGCCGGTCCGCGCCCGGCTCCTGTTCCGCGGCGACTTCCACGGCGACGCGGCCGACCGACGCGCGCGCCGCCGCCCGCAGCGCGAGCCGTGTCTTGCCGACTCCGCCGGGCCCGGTGAGGGTGATCAGCCGACGGTGTGCCAACGCCATGTCCAGCCGCGCGAGTTCCGCCGTACGGCCGACGAAACTCGTTGTCTCCTGCGGAATGTGCCCCTTCATGGCCACAGCCTGACACCGACCGACCGCGGAGGGAAACGGGCCGTCGTGGTGAAGCTCGGCGCGAGTGCCTCATGAGGGCGCGTCAGGCGGCGTACGCGGAACCGGACTCGGGCCGGTCCCGCGGGTCGCGCGCTTCACCCGCACTGACGGAGAGTCACCCGGTGAACCAGGGGTTCCCGCCGCCGAGGGACCAGACGGAGACTTTGGTGACGCCCAGTGAGGTCAGCACCGCCAGCTTGGAGTTGAGCGCGGTGCTGTCCACGTAGTCGTAGAGCTTTCCTCCGGAGACCCAGCGGATCTCTCCGGAAGAGGCGTCGCGACGGGCGGCGATCGTGCTCGGGTCGGTGGAGAAGCCGGGGCTGTGCTTCATGTCACTGAACTGGATGTTGCCGGTGACCGCGTCCAGGTCGCACGGGTCGGGCGCGCTGATGCCGTACGAGGGCAGGGCGATGACCAGCCGCGACGGGTCCGGGATCTTGCTCTGCGCGTACCGCGTGACCTGCTTGAGCCAGGCGAGCGGGGTGATCGGCAGGCAGCGGCTGCCGGGCGCGGTGTCGAACTCCTCGTCGTACGCCA
Source organism: Streptomyces sp. NPDC025721 (assembly GCF_055558595.1). Lineage (NCBI taxonomy): Bacteria > Bacillati > Actinomycetota > Actinomycetes > Kitasatosporales > Streptomycetaceae > Streptomyces > Streptomyces sp. NPDC025721. The sequence continues at coordinate 38,853 of NZ_JBVHMF010000025.1, forward strand.
TGATGTCCAGTTCGTCGACGCCCTTGGCGCTGACGGCGGCGTAGTCGTAGAAGGCGGCGTCCTCGGTCATCGCGGGCGCGTCGACCACGAGTTTCTTGCCCTGCGCGTGCAGGGAGGTCGCGAGCTGGCCGAGGAAGGTCTTGTAGTTGGTGAAGTCGGCGGCGCTCCAGGACCAGTAGTCCTCCATGTCGACGTCCACGCCGGTGAGTTGGTTGGTCACCACGAAGGAGGTGAGCTGCGAGACGGCGTCGCTTCGGTTGGCACTGCTGCTGACCAGGGCGTGGACGTCGGCGGTGGTCATGCCGGAGACGGTCGGGTACTGGTAGGCGGAGTGCGCCTTGAGGTCGGCGACGTTGGCGGCGCTGTAGGTGTTGCAGAGCCCGGCGGCCGTGGTCTCCAGGCTGACCTTGCCCTTGCCGGTGACGCTCCAGTACTCGGGTTTGAGCGCGCCGTTCTTGACCCGGTTGTCGGCGTATTCGCTCGGCGCGGTGCAGGTGGAGTCGCCTGCGGAGCCGGGGTAGAGCCAGGTCTGTAGCTGTACGGCGGAGGCGGCGGTACGGGCGGCGGGCTGCCGGTGGGCGGCGCCGCTCGACGCGGCGGCCGACGTACCGGGTCCGGACGTACCGCTGTCGGTCGTCATGGCGCCCGCGGCCATGGCACCGGCGAGGGCGGCCGAACAGGCGGCGGCCGTGGCGAGGATGAGCCTGCGACGAAGCATGATCCGTCCCTTCGGGGCGTGGGGGTGCGCCGCGTCGGCCGGGGGCGGCGGCGCGGGGTGGGGGGTGACGGAGGAGTCGTGGGTGGGCGCGGGGGCTACCCGTTGTCGTTCCAGTAGGGGTCGAGGACCAGGGTGTCGGCGCCCGGTACGCGCGAGGCCGCCGACCAGGAGCCGCCCAGGACGCGTCCGCTGTCGGGCTCGGGGGCGAGCGACAGTTCGGTGAGGATGCGGTACCGGTCGCCCCGGTAGACGGAGCGGGTGAACTCCACGACGCGCCCGTCCGCGTCCCTGGCGGCGCGTTCGAAGAGCAGGGCCGGGGTGTGGACGGGCACGCCGAGCAGTTCGGCCTCGGCCTCGTCCACCACGGTCGGTTCGATGAGCTGTGAGGCGCGGGTGAGCAGGATGCCGTACCGGCTGCCGAGCAGGCGGTAGAAGGAGTCGGTCTCCAGGTCGTGGGCGGTGAGGCCGGGGACCAGCGCCGTCGGTATGTGCAGCGTCTCGACGCACATCGGGTCGCCGTCGACCAGCCGCAGCCGGGCGATCCGCAGGATCCGGTCGGCCGGGGCGGTGCCGAGGCGGCGGCCGATCCTGGGTCCGGCGGCCATGGCGGTGAACTCCACGGTGCGGCTGGTCCACGCGCCGTCCACACCGCCGACGCCCATGCTCGGTCCCGGCCCCGCGGCCGGCCCCAGGCGCTGGGCGACCTTGTCCTCGGCGACGAAGACGCCGCGGCCGTGGGCCCGGATCAGCAGTCCGTCGCGCACCAGGTCGTCCATCACCGAGCGCAGCGTCGGGCGCGAGACCTCCAGGGTCTCGCAGAGCTGGCGCTCACCGGGCAGCGGTCGTCCGGTCGCGGTCTCCTCGACGAGGTCGAGGAGGTGCGTACGGATCCGCTGCCGCTTCTCCCAGCGGCTCTCGCTGCTGACCATGGGCCCACCAGTCCTGTCCGCGCGGGGCGGGTGCCGGTGTCTCGGCGTCCGGACGCCGAGGTGTTCGGCGACGCACCGATGATGGACCCCGTTCTTACCACTGGTCAATATGTGGTCAGCGAATCCGCGCCGGAGTCAGCGGACAAAGGTCGGGGGACAAAGGTCAGCGGGTACGAGTCAGCGGGAAAAAAGATCAGCGGGTACGGGCGGCGCGCTCCGCGTTCTTCTCCTTGATCCGCACCGCTTCCTTGCGGACCTCCGCCTGCACGGCACGCTCCTCGACCAGCCACTGCGGCTGGTCCTGCTTCAGTGCCTCGATCTCCTCGGTGGTGAGCGCCTCGGTCACGCCGCCGCGCGCGAGACCCGCGATGGACACGCCGAGCCTGGACGCGACGACAGGGCGGGGGTGCGGTCCGTTGTGCCGCAGTTCCACCAGCCACTCGGGGGGATCGGCCTGGAGCGCGTTGAGCTCGGTGCGCGAGACGACACCCTCCTGGAACTCGGCGGGTGTGGCCTGGAGGTACACACCCAGCTTCTTCGCCGCTGTCGCGGGCTTCATGGTCTGGGCGGTCTGCTGCGACGTCATGCCGTCAAGGGTAACGAGCGCGTGCGCCGCCTCCGACCACCAGCGGATAACCTGCTGGGGTGACAGGTTCGGAAGTACCTCCTTCGTTCCGGCTCGCATACGTTCCGGGCGTGATGCCGACCAAGTGGGTGCGGATCTGGAACGAGCGACTGCCGGAGGTCCCGCTCACCCTGGTCCCGGTGCCCGCCGCCGAGGCGTTCGGCGCGCTGCGGGACGGCGGCGGGTCCGGCGCGGACGCCGGATTCGTACGGCTGCCGGTCGACGGCGCGGACCTCAGCGCGATCCCGCTCTACACGGAGACGACGGTGGTCGTCGTCCCCAAGGACCACGCGGTCGCGGCGGTCGACGAGGTGTCGCTGGCCGATCTCGCGGACGACATCGTGCTGCGTCCCCTGGACGACACCCTCACCTGGCAGACGCCGCCGGGGCGGCCCGCGAAGGAGCGGCCCGCCACCACGGCGGACGCCGTGGAACTGGTCGCGGCGGGTGTGGGCCTGCTGATCGTCCCCCAGTCGCTCGCGCGGCTGCACCACCGCAGGGACCTCACCTACCGTCCGGTCCCGGACGCGCCCGAGTCCCGCGTCGCCCTGTCCTGGCCGCAGGAGGAGACCACGGATCTGGTGGAACACCTCATCGGCATCGTGCGCGGTCGCACCGTCAACAGCACGCGCGGCCGGCCGCTCCCGGAGCCGTCCGCACCGGGGGCGAAGGCCGCGAAGGCCAAGGACAAGGCGAAGGACAAGCGCCCGGACAAGGCATCGGAGGCGCGCCGCAAGCCCGCGCCGGGCCGGGGTGCCGGAGGCAAGGGCGGCAAGAGCGGCGGTACGGGCGGCGCGAAGCGCGGCAAGCCCCGCCGCCGCCCGTAGCCGGACCGGGGTCCCGGTCCCCCGTACGGCAGCGCGGTCGGCCGGACCCGCCATGGAGGCACCGCCCGGCCGGCCGACCGCGATCACGTGGACGATGCGTGCCGGAGGCGGGTCGTCAGCTCGCGGGCGTCACGACGATGGCGTTGACCTGGGCCTGGTTGGCGGAGCCGCGGGTGAAGTCGAGGGAGACGGTGCCGGAGGCGTCCACGGTGACGGGGAAGTCCTTCTCGACGCCGAAGGCTTCCTGGCCGTCCGCGCCCGCCGCCACGGCCGCGCCGATGATGTCGAAGTCGGTCAGGACCTTGGCGCCGTCGATCGTGACGTCGAATTCACGCTGACCGGAGTGGGTGTAGTACCAGTCCATGAAGTAGAGACGGACCTGGTAGTCGGCGCCCGGCGTGAGACCGGGGATGCTGTAGGAGGAGTCCCCGACGCGTGAGGTGTTCCAGATGTCGGCGGGGATCGGGTGGGCCACGGTCCGTCCCCAGTTCGGGAAGCTGGGAGCGCCCGCGGGAATGGTGTCGGGCCTGCCGCCGGTGCCGGTGTCCGCGATGAAGTCGCCGCCGCCCGCGCCGCCGAGGTCGATCGACATCCCTGGTGCCACGTCGGCGTGAGCGGTCCCCGCGGTCACGAGACCGCCCAGCACCATGCTCAGAGGGAGCCTCCCGCCGGACCCCTCGCGCGGCCGACGAGGTGGCGCGCGGGCCGGACCGGCCCCTGCCGGCCCATGGATCACCGGCGCCCGGACGGCGATACTGGGGGCATGACGTTCGTCGTTTTCATGACCCTGCCCGGTCTGGTCATCCTGCTGACCCTGGTGGCCTTCGCCGATCAGATGCTCATGCGGGCCGGGCGGGCCGGAATCCTGCCGTGGCGCGGTCCTGGCCGCCAGGGGCAGATTTCGTCCACCGGCTTCGAGATGCTGCACGCGAGCTTCTCGCCGGGCAAGCAGAACGAGTTGAAGGAGCGGCAGTCGGCCCTCGTGCTGCGGGACGACGAGGAGGACGGCGCGCCCGCGAACCGTACGACCGTCGATCTCCAGCGCGGGACCGCGGTCGTACGGATGGCGCGGCCCCGCTCCTGAGGCGCGACCTTCGGAACTCCTCTCGCCTAGGACGGCACGCGGCTCGCGACCGCCGCGTCCAGTCGGCTCACTTCGTCCTCCCCCAGGTGCAGTTCGGCGGCGCGGGCGGAGTCGAGGATCGTCTCGGGGCGGCGGGCGCCCGGTATGGGGATGAGGGCCGGGCTGGTGGACAACAGCCAGGACAGCGCGGTGCGTTGCGGGCTGGCGTCGTGGGCGCGGCCGATCTCGGTGAAGGCGGCGGTGAGTTCGTCGTCCTTCGTGCCGATGGTGCCCAACGGCCGCCAGGCCAGAAAGGCCAGACCGAGTTCCTCCGCGCGACGCACTACCGCGCGGTGCTGTACGGCGCTGGGTGAGAACTCGTTCTGCACGGCGACGAGGGCGTCACCCAACAGCTCGTGTGCCTGGTCGAGTTCGGCGACGGTGACGTTGGAGACACCGACCGAGGTGACGGTCCCGTCGGCGACCAGCCGGAGCAGCGCCGTCAGCGAGTCGGCGATCGGCACCACCGGGTCGGGTGCGTGCAGGAAGAACAGCTCGATACGGTCAAGGCGGAGCCGGTCGCGGGACGCGGCGGCCGAGCGGACGAGGTGGTCGGGGCTGCTGTCGGTGAGCCACCGCCCGTCGCCCGGTCTGACCCGGCCCGCCTTCGTCACCACCGTGACTCCGGAGGCGTCGCCGTCCCAGCTCTCCAGCGCGTCGGCGATCAGCGTCTCGTTGTGGCCTACTTCGTCGGCACCTGTGTGGTAGGCGGAGGCGGAGTCGATGAGGGTCACTCCGGCGTCGAGCGCGGTGTGGATCGTCGCCGTGGCACGGGCGCGGTCCGGGCGCCCTTCGATGGACAGCAGCATGCCGCCAAGGCCGACCGGGAAGACCTTCGAACTCCCGCACGCGCGGGTCGGGTTGGTGAGGTGCGGTGGGTGGTGCATACGGCTCCCTGTCTCGTGTGATGGTGCTGCCGCGTGCGGCGCCGGGGCCCTGGCGGCGCCTAGCGGCGTACCGCGAGGCGGCCCCGTGAGAAGACGGCGGCGACCTCGGCCTCCGGGTCCGCCAGCCGCTCGACGTGGACAGCGGGGTTGTGGCGGGTCAGGACGATGTCGGCGCGGGCGCCGGGCGCGAGCACACCGAGTTCACCGGCCGCGCCGAGCAGCCGGGCGCCGGTGGTGGTGGCGCTGCGCAGCACCGCCCAGCCCGGCTGCACCCTGGCCCGCAGCGCGAACTCCCGCGACTGGTGGACGTGCATCGCGCCGAGCAGGTCGGTGCCGAAGGCGATCGGGGCGTCGGCGGCGTGGGCGTGGGCCAGCGCGGTGAGGCCGCTGTCCCGGACGGCCGCGACCTTGGCGGTGCTCGCGGGCGGGAGCCCGTGGAGCGGACCCTCCTGCGCCAGCACCGTGTACGTCACCAGCGTCGGCACGTAGTACGCGTCGTGCTCGGCGAACAGCCGGGCCTCGTCCGGGCCGATCAGATTGCCGTGCTCGATGGTGCGTACGCCCAGACGCAGCGCGCGGGCCACCGCCTGCGGGGTGTAGGCGTGCCCGGCGCAGTAGACGCCCGCACGCGCGGCCTCGTCGACCGCCGCGCGGATCTCGTCCTCGCTGTACTGCGGGGTGTCGATCCGGTCGGTGGGGCTGGAGATCCCGCCGGAGAGCATGAGTTTCACGAACGACGCCCCGGACCGTACGCCTTCGCGTACGGCGGTGCGCAGTGCGTCGGGTCCGTCGACGATCCGGCCGATGCCGGGCACGGCCGGATGGTCGTCGGCGTGGTAACGGCCACGGGGTCGCAGGTCGCCGTGGCCCCCGGTCTGCGACAGCGCCTTGCCGCACACGTACAGCCGGGGTCCTGGCGCCAGCCCCTCGTCCAGGGCGTCGGCCAGCCCGGCGTCGGCGCCGCCCGCGTCCCGGACGGTGGTGAAGCCGCGTTCGAGCATCGCGCGCAGTTCCCGTAGCGCGTGGGCGGTGACGTAGCTGGGCGCCATCCCGGTGTCGGCCCACTCGTCGGCGGTCACCGAGGTGACGTGCACGTGGCAGTCGATGAAGCCGGGGACCGCGTACAGGTCGGTGCCGTCCACGTCGCCGGGCGCGAGTGGGTCCGGGGTGTCGGCCGTGACGGCGGTGATCCGGTCTCCTTCCAGGGTGATCCGCCGGTCCCTGAGGATCTGTTCGCTCTCGGGGTCCACCACGTGGACGTGTCTGATGTCCATGCCGGTACGCCGCTCCTCGTCTCCGCTACACCCGTCGCCCGCTGGCTCGCGCCCCCGCGCTCAGGCGCCGAACAGCTCGTCGACGGTGGTCGTGGTGCCGGCGTTGCCGACCATGAAGCCGTAGTCGCCCGGCGCGGTGCGGGAGTAGCCCTCGCGGCTGAGCACCAGGATGTTGGAGTCGTACGGCGCGACGAGCTGTTCCAGCGTCTCGAAGGTGTACGGGTCCACGACCTCGCCCAGCACCGTGCCGCCCTTGATGACCTCGCCGAGCCGGTCAGGGGTGAAGTGGGAGATCATCGTGCCGCCCTTGGTCGGGCGCAGCGTGACGAGTTCGGTCATCACCGTCTGCTGCTCGACGATCGCCTCGGGGGCGCCTTCCAGCATCCCGATGCCCTTGAGCATGTTGCGGCCCTGGCGTACGGCCTTGTCGAGGAAGGCGTCGGTGAGCTGCCCGCCGCCGCCCAGTTCGCAGACGGTCGAGGAGATGCCGTTCTTGATCGCCCACGCGTTGGAGGTGCCCTCGTAGGGCTCGTGGTGGTAGAGCAGCGCGGCGCCGAAGGACGTGGCCATCTCCCGGCCGTCGTCCATGATGTAGGAGTACTCGACCGTGGAGTACAGGCCGCTGGAGTGGAAGTCCACGAAGTAGTCGGCCTGAAGCATGATCTCGGCGAGCACGGCGGCCAGTTGCTCGGTGACCGAGCCGTTGCGGTCGCCGGGGAAGATGCGGTTGAGGTTGAGGCCGTCCTGCGGGGTGAAGCGGGACATCGCCGCGTACGCGTACGGGTTGGCCACCGGTACGGCGACGATCGTGCCCGCCAGTTCGGCGGGGTCGACCGACGAGACGAACCTGCGGATCTCCTCGGGTCCCATGGCCTCGTCGCCGTGGACGCCGCCGAAGGCGACCAGGGTGGGCCCCGGCCGGGCGCCGGTCAGGCGGTGGACGGTGAGCGCGAGGTCGTGCCCGTTGTCCACGCGGGTGACGGGGACGGTCTCGACGGTGTGGCCGGGCTGCGCGGCCGGGGTACCGGTGGCTGTGGTGTCGCTCATCCGCTGTGTCTCCTTGCTGATACGGGTACTGATACGGGGATCGGTGCTCGGGTTCTGGTCGTCGCCGGGGCCGGGGAGGGTGTCCCCGGCCGCGGCGGGGGTCACCGCATGTCGCCGATCGCGGACGCCTCCTGGCGCAGCGCGGGAACGGCTCCTTCGGCGAGGTCGAGGGTGAAGCGGGCGGCGGGTCCGCTGATGGAGAGTCCGGCGACCGCGACGCCGTCGGGGCCGACGACGGCGGCGGCCCGGCAGCGCAGGCCCACGCTGTAGGTCTCCTCGTCCACGGCGTAGCCGCGCCGCCTGGCCTCCTCCAGCTCCGGCTGCATCTTCTCCAGCGTGGCCTCGGGGTCCGCCACGTCGGCGCCGCGCAGCAGCGCGAGCTGCCGGGCGCGGGGCAGCCGGGACATGATGGCCTTGCCGAGCGCGGAGTTGTCGGGCGGTATGAACTCGCCGATGCGGTTCACCGCGCGCAGCGGCTGCTCGGACTCGGTGCGGGCGATGATGAACATGCTGTTCCCGACGATGCGTCCGGCGGTGGTGCTCTCGCCGGTGACGCCGGTGAGCAGCCGGGTGGCCTGCTGGAGGCGGTCGTTGCTGTAGAGGTGTTCGCTGACGGCCGCGGCCATGGCGGCGAGCCGTCGGCCGGGCACGAAGCGGTGCGAGGTGGTCTCGTTGAGGAAGCCCCAGGTGACGAGCTGGGCCGTCAGCCGGGACACGGTGGACAGCGGCGCGTCGGCCGCCGCCGCCAGTTCGGTGAGGGTCAGCGGTGCGCCCTCGGCGACCACGGACTGCTCCAGCAAGTTGAGGATGCGCCCCATGTAGCTGGGTGACTTGGTGTTCTCGCTGGGGGCCGGTACGGGGACTTCGGTGTCCTCTGCCATGGGTACGTGCGTCTCCTGTCGTCCCAAGTCGGTTGCGTTGGGCGGCTGTTCGGGCGGGTCGGTCACCATCCCGTGGCCCGTCCCGGGCGCCGCGGGTCGCAGTATCCGTGGCGGTGGCCGTCCGCGTCGACTTCCACCGCGTGGACGGATCCGAAGTGCCAGAAGTAGGGGGTGGTCGGTCGTACGTCGGCGCCGTAGCGGGTGGCGAGCGCGTCGAGCACCCGCGGGTCGATCCGTGCCTCGACGGTGAACGGCTGGTCGGTCTGGACGCCCTGGAAGCGCGGCGCGTCGATCGACTCGGCCAGGTCGAGGCCGTATCCGAGGTGGTTGGCCAGGACGATCGCGGTGGCGCGCGCGGACAGGCCCGGTGACCCGAGGGCCAGGTGCGGGGTTCCGTCGCGGGCGACCATGGTGGGCGGGAAGGGCGACAGAACGCGCCGCCCGTCGCCGTCGCCGGTGCCGGGGAAGCTGTTGCCGCTGTTGACGTGGACGCCGTCCACGACCAGGCCGGTGCCGAAGGTGGTGCCGTAGACGCTGTGGGTGAGCGACGCCATGTTGCCCGCGCCGTCCACCGCCACGACGTGGTCGGTGTTGTGGGTGTGCGGCGCGCCGGGCGGCCGGACCGTACCGCCGCTCGCGGGCGCCGGGTCGCGTCGGGTGTTGCCGCGGATCAGCGCGGCCAGCGACGCCGTGAAGTCGGGCGAGAGGAGTTCGTCCACCGGGACGTCGAAGGACAGCGGGTCCTTCACGAAGCGCTCGGTGAAGAATTCGGCGAACGCCATGGCGCGTCGCAGCACTTCGAGGGCTTCGGCGTCGCGGGTGTAGTGGCCCAGGGCGGGCAGGTCGAAGTGTTCCAGGATGCCGAGCACGAGGCCGATGAGGACGCCCGCGGACGACGGGGGCGGGGCGCCGACGATCTCGTGGTCCCGGTAGGCGCGCCGCACCGGGCGGCTCGCGCGGGCGGTGTAGTCGTCGAGGTCGCGGGCGGTCACGGTGCCGCCGGTCTCGCGGACCGCGGCCACGAAGCGCGACGCCCACGCGCCGCGGTAGACGTGGTCGGGGCCGTCGGCGGCGATCCGCCGCATCGTCTCGGCCAGCGCCGGGCGGACCAGCCGCTCCCCGACGGGCGGTACGTGGCCGTCGGGCAGGAATTCGGCGCGGCCCGAAGGGTGCGCCGCCAACCGGCCCGCGGCGGCCTCGAATGCCTCGCCGTACAGGAAGGAGTACATCGGGAAGCCGGCGGCGGCGACCTCGACGGCGGGTGCGAAGTAGTCGGCCCAGGGGATGCTGCCGTGGCGTTCCATGGCCAGGTGCATGCCCGCGACCGCGCCGGGGACCGCGACGCGGCGGCCGGAGGAGGCGCCGAGGGCGCCGTCCACCGTCACGTAGTGGTCCCAGGTGGCGGAGACCGGCGGGCTGTCTCGGGTGTGGTCGAGTTCGCCGTCGATGTAGTCGTAGGCGCGCCGGGCGGCGTCGTAGTAGAGCACGGACATGCCACCGGCCAGGGTGGTCATCTGAGGTTCGACCACGCCTTGCAGGGGGATGGCCGTGAGCACCGCGTCCATGGCGTTGCCGCCGCGCCGCAGGACGTCGAGCATCGCGTCGGCGACCGCCGGGTGCATGGCGGAGACCATGGCGGTGCCGCCGTGGGCGGAGTCCTTCCGCCCCTGTTCGAGTGCCCGGTCCACGACCGGCCGCTGGCCCGCCGTCATGCCGGTCCGCTCCCCTGGTCCGCCGGTGCGCCCGGACCCGGCTGCGAGAGCGGCGCCGGGCCGATGCCCATCGCGGAGGCCACCAGGCCGACCGGCGGGGAGCCGAAGGCCATCAGCTCACGGTGGAAGCGCGGCAGCGTGAAGCCGCTGCCCCACGCGGACTTCGCCTGGTCGCGCAGCCGCCGCATGAGGACCTTGCCCCAGGTGTAGCGGATGTAGGTCGGCTCCCACACACCGCGCAGCGCCTCGGCCCGCGCGGCCGGTCCCGCCAGGAACGCCTTGCGTTCGAAGAGGGCGATGGCGTCGTCGAGGGTGAGGGCGCCGGTGTGGATGCCGAGCGCGGCCTGGACGCGGACGACCCGCATCATGGCTTCCTGCGCCATGCCGAACTGGTAGAGGGGGCTGTCGTCCTGGTAGCCCTCCTCCCACATCATCTCCTCGGCGTAGTGCGCCCAGCCCTCGAAGAACAGCTCGGACCAGAGCGTCTTGCGGATCGGCCGGTCGACCTTGCCCATCATCAGGGCGTGGCTACAGTGGCCGGGCCCGATCTCGTGGACGGCCATCACGGCCATCGCGGGCCGGTTGAACCGGGACAGCCAGGCGCGGTGGTCGTCGAGCGACCAGTGCGGCGAGGGTCCGGTCACGTGGAAGAGCGAGTGGCCGCGCGTCTCCCACGGCGCGGTCCAGCTCACCCGGCCCGCGGCCCAACTCCGCGCGGGCGGGCTGGGTTCGATGACGCACGCCTCGTCGACGACGGGCACCAGTTCGCGCTCGCGCACGAAGCGCGCGGCCAGCGCGACCTGGGCCTGGGTGTCGGCGAGGATGCGCGGGAAGTCTCCGTGGTCGGCGCGCACCCGGGCGCTGAGCCGCCGGGTCCTGGCGGCCGGGTCGTCGGCGCCCGCGGGGTCGAGCCGGGCCGCGGCGTCGTCCAGGATGTCGCTCATCCGCGCGTACTCGCTGTCGGCCATGGCGGCCAGTTCGTCCAGGTCCACCGGGACGCGGTCCTCGCAGCCGAGGAGCGCGGTGAGGTCGGCCCTGCCGAGTCCCGCTGCCGGAGCGGCCTCGCGCGCCGCGCGTTCGAGGTGGGCGGTCAGCCGTTCCAGCGCGGCCAGGGCGCGTACGCCGTCCTCGCCGTCGTCGGCGCGGACCTCGGCGGCCATTCCGCGCGCCGCGGGCAGGAACATCCCGGCGACGGAGGACGACAGTTCGTCCAGCGCCTCGATCGCGTTGTCCACGGCGTCCGGCCAGAGCCGCAGGTGGCGGCGCCTGGCCCGCACGCGTACCGCCTCGTCGTCGTAGGGCCGGTCGTACGGCGACAGGTCCAGCGCCTCGATGTGGACCCAGGGGTCCCAGCGGTGCTGGCGGATACGGCCGAACCGGGTCCGCATCGCGTTCTCGGTGGCGGCGAGCTGTGCTTCGTCGTGCGCGTCGTCCAGCGCGGGACCGCCCAGCGCGGCCAGCGCCGAGGCCACCCCGGCAGGCGACAGGTCGACGATCGTGCCGTCGTACTCGTCGTGCAGTCCTGAGTATTCGCGCAGGTAGGCGGCGTCCAGGTCGCAGACGTGGCGCAGCCGTGGGAACAGCTCAGCCATCGGTGGTCTCCTTGGTGGTACGAAGGCGGGTGGTGTGCGGGTACGCGGACGCGGGTGCGGCGTGGCCCGAAGCGGTGGTGGCGGTCGGTCACAGCTCCAGTCGTCGGCCGCGCTGGACGACACGCAGGAGCAGGGCGCCGAGTCCGACGACGAGCACCGACAGCGCGGTCATGATCGTGGACAGGGCCGCGGGGGTCGGGTCCTGGTAGTTGTTGAGGTAGCCGTACATCCACACCGGCAGGGTCTGCTGGTCGGAGGTGAGCAGGAAGATCGACAGGTCGATCTCGTTGAAGCTGACGAGGAAGGCGAAGACGCCGCTGATGAGCAGGGCGGGCGCGATCTGCGGCAGCGTCGTGCGCAGGAAGGCGCGCAGCGGCGAGGCGCCGAGGTCGATCGCCGCGTAGTCCAGGGTGCGGTCGGCCCGGGTCAGGGCGGCGGACAGCAGCACGATCACGAACGGCACGGTCGCCACGGTGTGGGCGAGGACCACCGCCCACCGCCCGGAGGGCAGACCCGCCCGGGCGAGCAGCATGAACACGGCGAAGCCGAAAGCGATCTTGGGCACCACGACGGGTGAGAAGAGCGCCGACTGCACCACCCCGCTGCCCCGGAAGCGGTAGCGGACCAGGGCGACCGCGCCGGCGGAGCCGAGCAGGACGGCGAGCACCGCGACCAGCGCCCCGATCCACAGGCTGCCGACGAAGGCGTCCATGACGCCGTCCTGGTGGTAGAGGTTGGTGTACCAGCGGGTGGAGAAGCCGGGCGGCGGCCATACCCCGTAGGAGACCGACGACAGCGAGCTGATCACGACGATCGCGGCGGGCACGAGCTGGAAGGCGTACAGCACGGCCATCCACACGCCGAGCCCGCGGATGCCGCGGGGCGGCGAGGGGCTGATGGTGACTCCGCCCTGGTCGGCCTCGGCGAACCGGCGCTGGAGGAGGACGAACGCTCCGGTGGAGACCAGCGCGAGGATCAGCAGCACCAGGGCGCAGACGGAGGCGCCCGGATAGTCCGTGGTGCCGACCAGGGAGTAGATGCTGGTGGACAGGGTCGCGACCCGCCCGCCGCCGAGGAGGCTGGGGGCGGTGAAGCTGGAGATGGTCAGGGCGAAGGTGAGCTGGCATCCGGCGATCAGGCCCGGCGCGCTCAGCGGCAGGGTGATCGAGCGGAAGGTGCGCCAGCGGGAGGCGCCGAAGTCGTCGGCCGCATCGGCGAGGGTCCCGTCGATCTGCCGGAAGGTGCTGCTGATCGGCAGGACCATCAGCGGCAGCAGGGTGTGCACGAGGGCGATGACGACGGCGCTGCGCTCGTAGAGCAGGTGGACGGGGCCGATGCCGAACAGGCCGAGCGCGGAGTTGAGGAAACCCTCCTGGCCGAGCAGCAGTTGCCAGGCGTAGACGCTGGCGATGCCGGAGAAGACGAGCGAGGAGAAGACCACCGCGTATCCGGCGTTGCGCCAGCCGGTCCGCTTGGTGTGGTGCAGTGCCAGGGCGGTGAGGTAGCCGACGACCGCGGTGATCGCGGTGACCAGCAGACCGACGAGTACGGTCTGCCAGATCACCGACCAGTAGTAGGAGCTGGTGAGGACTTTCGTCCACGTGGCCAGGGTGTTGGTGGTGTTGACGCCACCGGGTTGGTACTTCTGCAGGGAGTACTCGACGAGCGACTCCATGGCGAAGGCGAACACCGCGAGCAGCAGCACGATGCTGGGCGCGAGCAGGAGGAGTGCGGTGCGCCGGTCGCGGCCCTTGCCGGTGAAGGCTTTGGGCTGCGCTCGGCGGGGTCCCGGCTTCTCCGGGGCCGGGCGCTCCGCCGTGGCCGTCGCCGCCCCGCTCACCGGGGCGGCTTCTCGTATGCCGCCTGGAGGGTTGTCCGCCATCGTGCAGGTCCTTCCGGTCGTGGGGTGGACGTCGTCGGGGCTGAGCCGTGAGAACCGGGCTGTCGGAACCGGTCCGTGAGAGCTGAGCCGTAAGAACTGGAGCCGTAAGAACTGAGTCGTACGAACGGGGCCGTCAGATCTTGGAGACGACTTCCTCGTTCCACCGCGCGGTCCAGGCGGCCATGTTCTTGCCGACGGTGTCCCAGTCGACGTCCACGAACTTCTGGTCGGCGCCGGCGGCGATGGCCGGGATGGCCTGGAGCTTCGGGGTCAGCTTCGAGGTGCTGGAGGCGGGGATCTCGACCGAGGTGTCCACCCAGCGCTGGTTCCACTTGGGCTGGAGCATCTCGTTGACGATGTCGTAGCAGACCTCGAGCTGGTCGTCGGAGGAACCGGAGTTGATGTTGACGCCGACCGGGTCGAAGAAGGCGCCCTCGGTGGGGCGGCTGAAGCCCAGCGGCGCGCCCTGGGCGTGCCAGGCCGTCGAGGTGCCCAGGTAGTGCGAGGTCAGCGGGGCCTCGCTGGTGGAGAGCACGTTGAGGAACTGAGGGTTGGCCGTCACGATCGTGCGGATGTTCTTGGCGTGCTCGATCCACAGCTTGAAGCCGGGGTCCATGTTGTCCCAGCCGCCGCCGTTGAGCTTGGCGGCCATGCCGATGGCCCACCAGGGGATGGTGAAGAAACAGAGCTTTCCGCGCTGGTCGGGCGACCACAGGTCGGTCCAGGACGCGAAGCCCTTGGGGTAGGTCTTGGTGTTGTAGACCAGCCCCATCTGGTCGGCGCCGAACACCACACCGCAGTGGTCGCGCTCGACGAACTGGGCGTGCAGTTGCGAGGTGTTGGGGATCTTGCTGTAGTCCAGCTTGAGGTACATACCGGTGGCCTTGCCGGTGGCCGTCGCGCCGCCGTTGGAGAAGACCAGGTTGTTCAGCGGCTTGTGCGGGTTCGCCTGGTAGGCGGCGGTCTGCTTGGCGAGGTTGAGCGTGTCGTCGATCTTGATCTGCACGTTGGGGTGCTTGTCCTGGTACTCCTTGGCGAACTCCCTGGGCATGAGGCCGAGATCGGCGCCCGCGAAGGGGGTCATGGTGATGGTGAGCTTCTTGCCCGCTCCCTTGCCCGCGCCCGAACTCGCCGACGTGCCGGGCTGCTTGTTCGAGGCGCAGGCGGCCAGGAACAGTCCGGCCGCCACCGCGCCGCCGCCGGTCAGCAGCGAGCGCCGCGACACCGGGGTACGGCCGGTGCCTTCCCCTGCGGGCGACGCGGCTCCGGCCGCTGCCGCCTTGTCCCCGTTCGATCTGCCCGTGTTGCTGTGCATGGTCTCTCCCTGGGTGGTCACAGCACTTCTGGTGGTGGGCCCGCGCTCGGCCGGGACTGTCGCGCGGACAGGCCCGGTGGCCCGTCGCGCGGACGAGTCCTAGGAGTCGGCGCCGAGCATGACGGCGGCGTCGGACGGCCAGCCGATCTCGACCTCGTCGCCCGTGGCGATCCCCCGTGCGTCCTTGGCGGGGAGTTGTACGACCAGTTCCTGCCTGGAGTCGGCCACGGCCACCTGGAAGCGGATGCTGGCTCCCTGGAAGGTCAGGTCCGTGACGCGGGCGGTGAAGCGGTTGTCGAAGTCGCTGGTCAGCCGGGGCCGCATGGCGATGGCCTCGGGCCGGACCGACAGCGCCGTGCCGGGCCCCGGCGTGCGGCAGGTGAAGCCGTCCGCGCGCAGCACCCGGTCGGCGACGGCGCCGCGGATGATGTTGGTGTCGCCGAGGAACGTGGCGACGAATTCGGTGGCGGGGCGGTCGTAGAGCTCGTCGGGCCGGCCGACCTGCTCCACACGGCCCTGGTTCATCAGGGCGATCCGGTCGGAGATGGTGAACGCCTCGGTCTGGTCGTGGGTGACGAAGACGAAGGTGGTCCCTGACTCCTGCTGGATCTGCTTCAGGGCGCGCTGCATCTGCACCCGCAGCCGCAGGTCCAGCGCGCCCAGGGGTTCGTCGAGCAGCAGTACGGCGGGCTTGTTGGCCAGGGCGCGGGCGATCGCCACCCGCTGCTGCTGGCCGCCGGACAACTGGGCGGGCTTGCGGTTGGCGTAACCCGCGAGGTCGACCAGGTCCAGCATGTCGGTGACGGTCGACCGGATCTCCGCCCGTGACTGGCGGCGTATCTTCGGACCGAAAGCGATGTTTTCGGCCACGGTGAGGTGCGGGAAGAGCGCCAGTCTCTGGAAGATCAGGTTGGTCGGCCGCTTGTTGGGCGGCACTCCGGTCATGTCCTTGCCCGCGATGGCGACGGTGCCTTCCGTGGGCTGTTCGAGACCGGCGAGTATCCGCAGCGTGGTGGACTTGCCGCATCCCGACGGTCCCAGGAGCGAGAAGAACTCGCCTCGCCTGACACCGAGGTTCATGCTGGTCACCGCGGTCTCGCCGCCGGGGTAGGTCTTGCTGACATCGGTCAATCGGGCGTCGAGGGCCGACGGATCGTCCGGGTTCACAGCGTTCACCTGAACTTCCATTCATTGGAACTTGGCTTCCACTGGGGTGAGCAGGACGCTAAGTGAGCGACAAGGGTGCGGTCAACGGTCGATCACGAAGTTCTTGAATCGGCGACGACGCACAGGGCACCGTTCAAGCCATCCGACCGGGCTCGCGAGCGGGTCGGGAAATCGTCGTCCGGGCGCTCAACGCCCGCCCGCCACCTGCGAGTTGACTCCCCCGGGCCGCACGGGGCCGAGCCCGCGCGGAGCGCCGCCGGGCGGGGAGAAAATTTCGTCCGATCCGCCCGGTAAAACCTGTGTTACGCGGACGGAAGGGACGTCAGCGCGCCGCCCAGAGCCCCCGGACATGCCCGATGTGCCGGTGCATCATCAGCTCGGCGCCCACCGCGTCGCCGTACTCCACGAAGTCCGTGAGTTGGTGGTGCTCCATCGCCGACTCGACGAGGCTGCCGTCGGCGAGCAGCGGCGCGAGGCCCAGCAGCCGGGTCCGCGCGCGCAGACCCGCGACGACGTTCACCAGGTGCCGGTTGCCGGTGTAGCCCAGCAGCGTGAGGTGGAAGATCCGGTCGGCCTCGACGTATCCGACCAGGTCACCGGCGCGCGCGGCGACGACGATGTGCTCGGCGAGCGTGCGCAGCAGGGGCAGGTCGGCGGCGGGGACCAGCGGGACGACGGCGCGTACGGCGGGCGGTTCGATCAGCAGGCGGACGGCGGTGATCTGGTCCAGGTCCTGGTCGGAGACCTCGGTGATCCGGAAGCCCTTGTTGGGCTGGGCCACCGCGAGCCCTTCCTTGACCAGGTCGAGCATGGCCTCCCGCACCGGGGTGGAGGACACGCCGAAGCGCGCCGCCAGGCTGGGAGCGGAGTAGACCGCGCCCGGGATCAGGTCCCCGGAGACGACGGCGGCGCGCAGTTCGTCGCGCACCCGGTCCCGCTGCGTCTCCCGGCCGTCGGCGCTCTGCCCACCGCTCACGTGCCCCGCCCTTCGGCTCTCCCGCGCCCCCGCCGCTCGGCCGGCGCATCGCCTGTCCGAGGTCAGGATGACAGCCGGGCGGGGTACGGCGGCGACAGGGCGGAGGGTCAATGAGGTTTCATTGTGCGGCGCAATGATATTCACGGACGCGCGAGCCGGGAACGAAAGGGGCAAAGGCGCATGTCCCCGCGCTGTTCACTCGAAGATCCGTCGAGGTCTGGCGTCAGTGCCATTGCACAGCTACTGTGACAGCGCAGCGCCCACGGTCCCGGCGGCCGGTCCGTAGCCCGTTGCGCACCACCGATCCGGGCTCCCGTCGCGGCGCCCCCGTCAGCGTCCAGGCGCCCAACGCGCGGCCCGCGAGCCCTCGTTCGCCCGCCCGGCCCCCGTCGTCCTCGCACCGCCGAGGCGGCGCGTCCGCCCTTCCCGTGAGGAGAACCGCATGCCCGACACCCAGGCGCAGCCCTGGCACGGGGTCTACGTCGCCACCGCGCTCCCGTTCCGCCCCGACGGTTCGGTCGACCTCGACGCGTACGGCGAGCACGTCCGGTTCCTGGCCGACGGCGGCTGCCACGGCGTGTGCCCCAACGGTTCGCTCGGCGAGTACCAGACCCTCAGTATCGACGAGCGCACCCGCGTGATGCGGACCGCGATCGAGGCGGCCCCCGAGGGCTTCGGGGTGATGCCCGGCGTGGCCGCGTACGGGTGGCGGGAGGTCTGCGAGTGGATCGAGCGGGCGGCGGAGGCCGGCGCCGCCTCCGTCCTGCTGCTGCCGCCCAACTCCTACCGGGCCTCGCGCTCCGATGTCGTCGCCCACTACCGCGAGGCCGCGCGGGTCGGGCTGCCCGTGGTCGCGTACAACAACCCCATCGACACCAAGGTCGACCTCACCCCCGGCCTGCTCGCCGAACTGCACGCCGAGAATCTGATCGTGGCGGTCAAGGAGTTCAGCGGCGATCCGCGCCGCGCCTATCTGCTGGCCGAGTCGGCGCCGGGCCTGGACCTGATCGTCGGCGCCGACGACATGGTGCTGGAGCTGGGGCTCGCGGGCGCGGTCGGCTGGATCGCGGGGTACACCAACGCCTTCCCGGCCACCACCGTCGAGATGTTCCGCCTGATCACGTCGGACGACCCCGCCGACGTACCGGCCGGAATCGCCCTCTACCGCTCGCTGCACGCGCTGCTGCGCTGGGACTCCAAGACGGAATTCGTCCAGGCCATCAAGCTGTCCATGGATGTGGCCGGACGGTACGGCGGCCCCTGCCGTCCGCCGCGCGGTCCGCTGCCCGACGACGTCGCCGCGCGGATCACCGAGCTGACGAAGGCCGCGGTCGCGGAGGGCTGCCGATGAGGGCGCGGCGCGTCTTCCACGCCGTCGACTCCCACACCGAGGGCATGCCGACCCGTGTGATCACCGGCGGCGTGGGCGTCCTGCCGGGCGGCACCATGGCCGAGCGGCGTACGTGGTTCATGGCCACCAAGGACGATCTGCGCACCCTGCTGATGTACGAGCCGCGCGGGCACGCCGCGATGAGCGGTGCGATCCTCCAGCCCCCGACCCGGCCCGACGCCGACTGGGGGGTGCTGTTCATCGAGGTGTCCGGGGTGCTGCCCATGTGCGGCCACGGCACCATCGGGGTGGCGACCGTGCTGGTCGAGACCGGCATGGTGGAGGTCCGCGAGCCGGTCACCGTGATCCGGCTGGACACCCCGGCGGGGCTGGTCACCGTGGAGGTGGCGGTCGAGGACGGCGCCGCCCGGTCGGTGACGCTGCGCAATGTCGCCTCCTACGCGCACGCGCTGGACCGGACCGTCACCGTGCCCGGCCTCGGCGAGGTGGGCTACGACCTCGCCTTCGGCGGCAACTTCTACGCCGTCGTCGACCTGGAGCGGATCGGCCTGCCCTTCGACCGGCGGGAGGGCGGACGGCTGCTGGAGGCGGGCCTGGCCGTCATGGCGGCGATCAACGAGGCCGACGAACCGGTCCATCCGGAGCGCCCTGACATCCGCGGCTGCCACCACGTCTATCTCACCGCGCCCGGCTCCACCGCCCGCCACTCCCGGCACGCCATGGCCATCCACCCCGGCTGGTTCGACCGCTCCCCGTGCGGTACGGGGACCAGCGCGCGGATGGCGCAGTTGCACGCCCGCGGGGAGCTCGCGCTGGACACCGACTTCGTGAACGAGTCGTTCATCGGCACCCGCTTCGTCGGCCGTCTGGTGGAGGAGACCGAGGTCGGCGGCGTCCCCGCGGTGGTACCGACCGTCACCGGGCGGGCATGGATCACCGGTACCGCCCAGTACATGCTCGACCCCGACGACCCCTTTCCCGCGGGATTCCTCCTGTAGTGCCCTGCCGGTGGACCCCCGCCCGCACCCGCCGGTGGACCCCGCGTCCGCACCCGCCCGTGAACCCCACGCCCCGCCCCTGACCTGCGACCGGGAAGGCCGCCATGCGCACACCGCACCCGCCCGCGTCGCGAACGGCGCCGCGCCCGGCCACGGCGTCCGACACCGCTGACCTGGTCGTCATCGGCGCGGGCGTGATCGGTGCCGCCGCCGCGTACTTCGCGGCGCGCGCCGGTCTCGACGTCACGGTCCTGGACCGCGGTCCGCTGGCGGGCGGCACTTCCAGCGCGGGCGAGGGCAATCTGCTGGTCTCCGACAAGGAGCCGGGCCCCGAGCTCGATCTGGCCCTGCTCTCGCTGCGCGTGTGGCGTGACGACCTCGCGGAACACGCCGGCCTGTGGGAGTACGAGCCCAAGGGCGGTCTCGTCGTGGCCGCCACCGCGCAGGGTTCGGGGACGCTGGCCACGCTCGTACGGCATCAGCGCACCCTCGGCGTCGAGGCGGTCGAGGTGTCCGGCGACGAACTGCCCGGCTACGAACCGCTGCTGTCGCGGGAGCTGGTCTCCGGCGCGTTCTACCCGCAGGACGCCCAGGTGCAGCCCGTGCTCGTCGTCGCGCACCTGCTGCGCCTGGCCCGTGAGGCGGGCGCGCGGGTCAGGACCGGCACGGAGGTGACCGGTTTCCGCACGTCCGGGGGACGGATCACCGGCGTCGACACCCACCGCGGTCCGGTGCACGCCCCGGCCGTGCTCAACGCGGCGGGCCCGTGGGCGGGCGACGTGGCGGCGCTGGCCGGAGTACGGGTGCCGGTGCTCCCCCGGCGCGGCGCCGTCCTGGTCACCCGGCCGCTCCCCCTGGTCATCCGGCACAAGGTCTACGCCGCAGAGTACGTCGCCGATGTGGCCAGCGGTGACGCCGCACTCCAGACGTCGCCCGTGGTGGAGGGCACCCGCGCGGGCACCGTCCTGATCGGCTCCTCGCGCGAACGCGTCGGCTTCGACCGGCGGCTGTCCCCCGCCGTCCCCGCGGCGCTGGCCCGCAAGGCCATCGCGCTCTTCCCGTTCCTGGCCTCGGTCCCGGCGCTGCGCTCCTACGTCGGCTTCCGCCCCTACTGCCCCGACCACCTGCCGGTGATCGGCCCCGATCCGCGGGCTCCGGGGCTGTGGCACGCCTGCGGGCACGAGGGCGCCGGGATCGGTCTGTCGGCGGGCACGGCCAGCCTGCTCGTCGGTGCGCTGACCGGCCAGGCCGTACCGCTGGACCTCGCGCCCTTCGCCCCCGAGCGCTTCGACACCAGCCCGCCCACCGAGGAACCGCAGGAGGAACCCCGTGCCCCCTCACGCTGACGACCTCGCGGCGCCCTGCACCGTGTTCCTCGACGGCCGGCCCGTTTCTGCCCGCGAGGGCCAAAGCGTCGGCTCCGCCCTGATGGCGGCGGGCATCGTCGCCTGGCGGTCGACCCGCGTCGAGGGCCAACCGCGCGGCCTGTTCTGCGGGATCGGCGTCTGCTTCGACTGCCTGATCACCGTGGACGGCCACCGCGACCAGCGCGCCTGCCAGGTGCCGGCGGCCGACGGCATGCGGCTGGAGACGGCGCCCGCCACATACGAAGGCACCGACCGATGACGGGCGCCGCCACGACGGCGGAGGCCGAGGTCGCGCGGGCCGAGGTCGCGGTGGTCGGCGCGGGTCCCGCGGGGCTGGCCGCGGCGGTGACCGCCGCCGAGGCGGGGCTGAGCGTCATCCTGGTCGACGCGGCGGCGCGCCCCGGCGGCGAGTTCTGGCGGCACGGACCGGGGGGACCGCGCGCCGACGAGGGACACCACCACCTGGGCACGTACGCGGACTTGACGGAGCGCCTGCCCCGAGCCGGGGTACGGACGCTGTACGGCCGGCAGGTCTGGCGGGCCGAGCGCGGGGCCGACGGCTTCATTCTCAGGACCCGGCCCGCGCACGTCACGGCCCGCGCACCGGCCGTGACGGTGGCCGCGCGCGCCCTGGTGCTCTGTCC
Source organism: Streptomyces sp. NPDC025721 (assembly GCF_055558595.1). Classification (NCBI taxonomy): domain Bacteria; kingdom Bacillati; phylum Actinomycetota; class Actinomycetes; order Kitasatosporales; family Streptomycetaceae; genus Streptomyces; species Streptomyces sp. NPDC025721. Next base: position 60,168 of record NZ_JBVHMF010000025.1, read on the forward strand.
GGGCGGATACGACCGCCAACTGCCCATTCCCGGCTGGGACTTGCCCGGTGTCATGGCGGCGGGCGGCGTGCAGGCGCTGCTCAAGGCGGACGGCACCCTGGCCGGGCGGCGGGCCGTGGTGGCCGGGACCGGCCCCTTCCTGCTCCCGGTGGCGACGGGCCTCGCCGCGGCCGGGGCGGACGTACCCCTGATCTGCGAGGCGAACGCGCTGCGCGGCTGGCTGCGCGAGGCCGGCGGCGCGGCGCGGGAACCGGCCAAGGCGGTGGAGGCGGCGCGGTACGCGGCGCTGCTTGCGCGCCACCGTATCCCGTACCGGACGAGGACCGTCGTCACCCACATCCTCGGCGGGACGCGCGTCCGCGCGGTCCGGGTGGCGCCGCTGGGCCGCGACGGCCGCCCCGTCACCGCGCGCGCCACCGAGGTCGCGGTGGATCTGGTGGCGCTCGGCTGGGGTTTCACCCCCGCTCTCGAACTGCCGCTGGCGCTGGGCGCGCGGACGCGGGTGGACGTGGACGGCTCGCTGGTCGCGGTGGTGGACGCGTGGCAGCGCGCGAGCGTGCCCGGCGTCTACCTCGCCGGGGAGTGCACCGGGGTCGGGGGTGCCGCGCTCGCCCTGCGCGAGGGCCGGTTGAGCGGGCTCGCCGTGGCCGCCGACCTGGGCCGGTCCTACGACCGCGGCGACGTACGCCGTCTGCGGTCGGGCATCCGGCGGGGTCGCCGCTTCGCCGCGGCGATGCACACCGCCCATCCGGTCCCGGCGCACTGGACGGCGTGGCTCACGCCCGACACGGTCGTCTGTCGCTGCGAGGAGGTCACCTTCGCGGCGCTCGACGAGGCCCACCGCACGCTGGGCGCGGACGACCCGCGCACCCTCAAGCAGCTCGCCCGCCCCGGTATGGGCATGTGCCAGGGCCGTGTGTGCGGCTTCGCGACCACCGCGATCAGCGCCGCCCTCACCGGCCGCCCCGCCACCGCCGCCGACCACCGCGGCCTGGCCACCCGCCCGCTGGCCTTCCCCGTGCCGCTGGGCGAGATCGCCGCGGCGGACGGGGACGGCGACGGCGACGGCGAAGGGGGCAGTCCTGACGCGTAAGAGGCGCGCTCAGGCATGGCGCACTCAGCCACCGCGTCCTCAGCCATGGCGACCTCAGGCATGCGGCACGACACGGTGCCGCTGAGCCCAGCCGTTTACGGTTCGCTGCTCCCCGTCGCGTGGCGGTAGTCGCGGGGCGAGAGGTGGTAGGCGGTGCGGAAGGAACGGGTGAAGGTGGAGTGGTCCTTGAATCCCCAGCGGGCGGCTATGCGGTGAATGGGGATGTCCCGGAGGGCGGGGTCGCGCAGGTCGCGGCGGGCGCGCTCCAGGCGGAGGCGGCGGATCCAGGCGGCGAGGGTGGTCTCGCGCGTGGTGAAGAGCCGGTGGAGGTAGCCGACGGAGACGTGCAGGGCGTCGGCGATGTGGGTCGGCGAGAGGTCGGGGTCGTGCAGATGCTGCTGGACGAAGGCTTCGACGCTCAGCAGGAGTGTGCGTCGGCGTGAGTCCTCGCGGAGGGCGGCTTCCGCGTCGAGGTGGTGGGCGACGACGGCGGTGAGCAGGTCCTCGGAGATACGGGCCAGCCGCCCGAGATCGTCGGGGCGGTAGGCCGCCTGCGTGGTCAGGCCGGTGAGGAAGTGCACGAGCATGCCCGCGAATCCGGCCTGTCCCGGTAAGGGCCGGGCCAGCAGGCGTTCGATCCGGTCGGCGGGCTGTCCGAGCTGTGCGCGCGGGATGTGGACGCGTACGAGTGTGGTGGGCTCGCCGCCCGCGCCGAGTTGGAGTCCGAAGGGGCGCGAGCTGTCGTAGAGGACGATGTCCGTCGCCTCCAGGACCGCCTCGCGGCCGAGCTGGCTCATGACGAGCTTGCCCGAGGGCGCCATGGCCAGGCAGAGGAGTTCCGGATCCGCCTGGCGGACCATCTTCGGCGTGCGGACGACCTGCGAGGGCGAGACCCTCAGCTCGACCACGTTCACCGCCGCGAGGTCGACGGTCCTGGCCGACGCCCTGAAGTCCTCCGCCTCCCGGCTGGACAGGCTCATCGGGTGCTCGCTGGTGACGAACAGCTCGTTGAGGGCCGCCAGCCGGTCCGGCGGCGACAGATCGTCACGATCGAACATCGTCCGCATCATGGCTCCCCCTCGGACCGCGGTGGCCGCGTCCCGGAGTCTCCGGCCGCGGACCGCCTCGGGCCAAGTATCCCCCGGTGGTCGTCGGACCCGCCCAAGGCGCGGACCCCGCCGGGGCCCGGCCCGACTACCGCGCGCCCACCAGGACTTCCGCCGCGGCGACACCGGAGGCGGCCGTCGCGCCATGGGTGAAGATCTGCGCGGCGCCCTGGACGGAGTCGCCCGGCAGGCCCATCTCGACGACGATCGCGTCGGGACGTGCCCCGGCGAGTTCGGCGAGCGCGCGGCCCATCCACTTGTTGCGGGAGGCGTCCCTGACGACGACGACCAGCGGGCGCCCGGCGGCGGGCGCGAGCGCGTACGACTCCAGGAGGGCGGCGTCGGCGGCGAGTTCCTGGTGGTGGACGCGGACGAAGGTGGTGCCGGGCAGCCGCTCGCGCAGCGGGGCCGCGACGCCCCAGGGGGTCTCCTTGCCGATGGCCAGGTTGGTGGACGGCACCAGTTCGACCACGTGCGGGGGCGCGGTCAGCGGGAGGACGTCGCCCGCGGAGCCGCCGAGGCGTATGGCGCGGCGGGCGGCGACGTAACCGATGTCGCCGCTGACCGGATTGACCGGAACCGCCCGCGCCAGGCCGGTCGACCACTCGGCGAAGGCGCGGACCCGCTCGGACGCCTCCTCCAGCCGCGCCTGCGTGAGGTCGCCCGACCGTACGGCGTCGGCGAGCGCGTCGGTGAGCAGGTCGACGGTGTCGGCCCCGGAGTTCTCGCCGCCGACACAGACCGCGTCGCAGCCCGCGACGACGGCCTTCACGGTGGCGCCGTCGATGCCGTAGCGGTCGGTGACGGCGCCCATCTCGATGGCGTCGGTGACGATCAGGCCGTCGAAGCCGAGTTCCTTGCGGAGCAGCCCGTCGAGGATGCGGCTGCTGAGGGTGGCCGGAACGTGCGGGTCGTAGGCGGGCACGAGGAGGTGACCGCTCATCACGGCGCGCACGCCCGCCCGGACGGCGGCCTCGAAGGGCGGCAGGGCCTGGGCGGCGATGGTCGCGAGGTCGGCGTCGTAGCTGGGCAGGCCGTGGTGGGAGTCGACAGCGACGTCCCCGTGACCGGGGAAGTGCTTGGCGCAGGCGGCGACTCCGGCCGACTGGAGACCCTGGATCCAGGCGCCCGCGTGCCGGGCGACCAGACCGGCGTCGACGCCGAAGGAGCGCACCCCGATGATCGGGTTGTCCGGGTTGGAGTTGACGTCCACGCTGGGCGCGTAGTTGAGGCTGACGCCGGCGGCGTGCAGTTGGCGGCCGAGGTCGCGGGCGACGGACTCGGTGAGGTCGGGGTCGTCCACGGCGCCGAGCGCGAAATTGCCGGGCCGGGTGGAACCGGTCGAGGACTCGATACGGGTGACGTCCCCGGCTTCCTCGTCGATCGCGATGATCAACGCGGGGTTCTCGGCGCGCAGTTGCGCGGTCAGCCGGGCCACCTGCTGGGGCGAGGCGATGTTGCGCGAGAAGAGGACGACGGAGGCCAGGCCGTCACCGATGGCCCGCAGCACCCACTCCGGCGCCTCCGTCCCCACGAAGCCGGGCTGGAGAACGGAGAGCGCGAGTCGTCGCAGCTCCTTGTCGGGCGTGCTGGAGGACATCAACTGGGCCTTCCACGTAGAGCCAACGCATTTGTGACACGGCGGACATTGGTACAGACCATCCGGATACTCGCCCAGCGTGATCTGGGGTGTCAAGTGCCTGACGCACGTACACCGGCCACATCGGCCGGGGCGTCCGGGAGACCGCGCCTGACCTGGTCCGTCGCCGCCGGGGAAGCCGCGTCACCCGTGGTAGGGCCCGGATCGCGCACGGCGACGAGGTGGCCGAATCGCCGCCTTCAGGCGCCGCGACACGTCAACTCCACGGTTGACATGGGCGGTTGGTCTAATCCATTTTAGTGGGACGCGAGTTCAGCGAGCGACAAGCGCGGCGTAGTGCCATGAATGATGGGCAAGTTGCGAACGTCCGTTGCCGTACGCACCCACTCGCCCACCGACGGCAACGCACGGTTCCGCCGTGCTTTGACGTAGGCACATGTAGTGGCGGTCGCCCAGAACCACTCTCGGCACCGGACGCGATTGCCTGTCCCCACACGGCCGATCCGTCCCGGCCGAAGGAAAGCCCGGGGGCGATCCGCATCAGAGAACCGAACCCTGGAGCGACTGCTTTGTCGGCGCCTGATCATTCTTTTCGAGCCTCTTCCGAACGCCCGTACTTCAGCTCGGACGGCGAGACCTACCTCACACCGACTCCGCTGCGGAACCTCCGCAAGACACAGAAACTCCGTGTGCTGTCGGAAGAGGACTTCACTTTCTGGCAGACCTACGGATACGTCGTGGTGCGGCAGGCGATACCCGCCGTCGCGGCCGACGAACTCCTGGAATTCGCCTGGAATTTCCAGGGACTTGATCCGGCCCGCCCGGACACCTGGTACGAGGAGCGGGAGTTCCGCTCGGATCTCGACAGGGAACTGCACATCTACGGTTTCGTCGAGGCTTACCAGCACCAGCTCATGTGGGACAGCCGGCAGTCGCAGCGCGTCTACGACGCCTTCGTCGACGTATGGGACTGCGAAGAGCTGTGGGTGACGCTGGACCGGCTCAACCTCAACCCGCCCAACATCAAGAACCGGGACCGCGCCCACATCGCGCCGACCGAGCGCGGCTTCGACATCACGCTGCACTGGGACATCGACACCACGCTGGAGGTGCTCCCGCAGCGCGTCCAGGGGATCATCGCGCTCAACGACACCAAGCCCGACCAGGGCGGCTTCCAGTGCGCGCCCGACCTCTTCCACCGGTTCGAGGAGTGGAAGGCGCTCCAGCCGGAGGACCGCGACCCGATCCGGCCGAGCGTCGACCGCGCCGAATACCCCGTCATCCAGCCCGATCTCAAGGCCGGTGACCTGCTGATCTGGAACGGGCTGCTCGCGCACGGCGTCGCGCCCAACACCTCGCAGAGCGGCGTCCGCGCCGCCCAGTACCTCTCGATGATGCCCGCCCTGGAGTCGCACCAGGAGCTGCGGGACTCGCGCGTCAACTCCTGGCGGACGCTCAGCACTCCGGAGTGGAACGGCACGCTGGTCGGCGACGCCACCCGGCACGAGTCCCTGCGGTACGGACCCGCGGAGCTGACCGACCTGGGCGCCAAGCTGCTGGGCCGCGACTCCTGGAAGCAGCCGTCCGCGGACCAGGGGACCGGGGAGCGGACATGCGCCGAATCTGCCTGACGCTTCCCACCAACAGGCCCTGCGCGACAACGATATCGGCGGTGCACGAGGAGGCGGCCCACGCCGCCACGCACTTCGACGTCGAGGTGCGTCTGCTGGTCCTGGACTCCTCCGACGCCGAAGCCCGCGAGCAGCACGCTCGGGTCGTGCGCGGTCTGCCGGCCGTACCGGGCGTCGTCGTGCACCACCTCGGCGAGGCGGAGCAGCGCGACTTCCTGCGGCGGGTCATCGAGCGGGCCGCGCCGGACAAGCCCGAGTTGCTGCTCGATCTGATGCTGCCCGCCGGGCTCTCGTACGGCGCCTGCACCAACCGCGCGTTCCTGATCGCCGCGGCGCTGGGCTGCGAGTCCGTACACCGCAGGGACTCCGACAGCCGCTACCAGTCCGTGGACGGTCTGCCGGTCTTCCCCGTCCACCATGAGCTGTTGTCGCTCGGCAAGCGGGCGGCCGACGCGGCGGCCGGAGTGACCGAGACCGATCTGGCGGACGCGCACACCGGCAAGACCGTCTCCATGGTGGGCAGTTCCTTCATCGGCGAGATGTCCGTCGACATCGAGGAGATGCACCGGCTCGACCGCGACGCCTACTACGACGTGGTCGGGCTGTGGGCGCCGGTCCACTGGTCGTCGCGGAAGAAGCGCGAACTGGTCGACGAGTCCTTCAAGGGCGCGGGCCACGAGCCCTTCGCGGGCGACCACTCGACGCTCACCCTGGTCGACCCGATGCGGGTCGACATGTGCAACATCGCCTTCCACGGGGTCCACGAGCAGGTCCCGCTGATGCCCGCGACGGACACGATCGGAAGCGACTACTTCCTGATCCACCTCGTCCACGACGCGACGCTGCCCGGTGTCCTGCACAACCGGAACATCGTCAATTACCACACCGGTGAGCGGAAGACGGACGCCGGGTTCATGGCGTATCACTTGCGCTTCGCCAAATTCTTCCTGTCGATGCTGTATCTCAACGCCGTGTACGACCGGATGGCCGAGGCCGGTTCCGCGCTGCTGGACGACGACCACCGGATACGGGTGGCCGCGGTCGCCGAATTGCTGCGGGACAGCGCTCTGCTGGACCGTGCGGAGAATGTGGAGCGGCTGGACATCCTCGACCGGTCCTACCGCAAGCTCGGCGGCAGGTACGCGGAATTCGCGGAATCGCTCACGGAGCGGCGCGAGCGGTTGCTGGACGAGGCCCGCGGGGACATCGAGGACTACGCCCTGTTGACGGAAACATGGTCGGCGATGATTCGGGCGAGCAGGGAAACGGGTCTCGACACACTCCAGCGGCTGCCTGGCTGACGCCGCACATGACGCACGAGAACGCCTCACTGTTCGCCGCTCTTTCGGCCAGCGCCGAGGACCGGATCGTCTTCGATCTCAGCGGTATCGAGGAACGCTACGATTCCCTGCTGCGCGAGCTGCCGGGAATCGCGGTGCGCTTCGCCATGAAATCCTGTCCCGTGGACGAAGTGCTCGCCTGTCTTGTCGCGAAAGGCAGCGGATTCGACGCGGCGAGTATCAACGAGATCGAGCAGGCCGTACGCTCCGGCGTCGCGGTCGGGAGAATTCACTACGGCAACACCGTCAAGTCGGACCGGGACATCGCGGCGGCCTATCGCCTCGGTGTCAGGGACTTCGCCACCGACAGCCTGGAGGACGTCGCCGCCGTCGCGGCGCACGCCCCCGGCTCGCGGGTGTTCTGCCGGCTGGCGACCGACGGTGACGGTGCGCTCTGGGGTCTGAGCAACAAGTTCGGCTGCTCGGCCGAGGACGCCGTGGCCGTGCTGGAGAAGGCGCGGGAGTCCGGGCTGCGGCCGGCCGGGCTCTCCGTGCACGTCGGTTCGCAGCAGATGACGGCCGAGGCGTGGCAGCGGGCGTTCGAGCAACTGGTCGACACGCTGACCGTGCTCGGCGAGCGCGGTATGCCGCCGCGGTACGTCAATCTGGGCGGCGGCCTGCCCGCGCTCGGCTATCTCGACAAGCGCGGCAGGCCGCTCGACCCGCCGATCGACAAGATCTTCGCCGTCATCCGCGAGGGCATGCAGCGGTGCCGGGAGGCGGCGGGCGACGGCCTGGGCTTCGTGATGGAGCCGGGCCGCCATCTGGTCGCCGACCACGGGGCCGTCCGGGCGCACGTCTCGCGGCTGTCCACCCGGCACACGGCGGACGGCACGGCCCACCGCTGGCTCTACCTGAGCTGCGGGAAGTTCAACGGCCTGTACGAGATGGACGAGTTGCAGTACCGGCTGGTCTTCCCCACCCACCCCGACACCCCGCGCGTCGAGGCCACCGTGGCCGGTCCGACCTGTGACAGCGACGACGCCTATTCGCGCGAGCACAGCCTGGTCCCGGTACCCGAGTCGGTCGTGTCGGGCGACCCGGTGTGGGTGCTGTCCAGCGGTGCCTACGCCGTCAGTTACATGACCCAGGGGTTCAACGGCTTCAGCCCGCTGCCGTACGTGTGCGTACGCGGCGCGGGCGACGGGCCGGGCCGCCCGCGGAAGGAGCACGACAGGTGAGCGACCGCGAGACACCCCGGCGCGCGGTGACGGAGCACGCGCGCGTCCGCCCTGTCGGCGACGGCGACTGGGCGGACCTCGTCGCGCTCGAAGCCGCCGCCTACACCTCCCTCGGTCTGTCCGAGGGGCGGGCCGCGCTGGAGTCGAAGGCGTGGGCGTCGCCGACGACGTGCTTCGTCCTCGACGTCGAACAGCGGCTCGCCGGTTACCTGTTGGCGCTGCCGTACCCGGTCTCGCAGGCGCCCGACCTCGCCCGCGGCGAGGAGGTGGTCTTCCGCTCGCGCAATCTGCATGTGCACGACCTCGTCATCGCCGAGGATCTGCGCGGCCGGGGCCTGGGCAAACGCCTGCTGCACCACCTCACCGGGCGGGCGCTCCGGCAGGGATACGAGCAGATGTCGCTCGTCGCGGTCGGCGGCAGTCACACCTTCTGGGCGGCGAACGGCTTCGCCGCCCAGAAGGAGGTCGTGAACTCCGAGAGCTACGGGGCCGGTTCGGTGTACATGTCCATGGCGCTGCCGACCGCGCCGACCGTCGAGAGTCCGACGCCGACCAGCGGCCTGCTGAGCGGGGCACCAACGCGAAACGAAGTGGGATAACGCCTGTGTTGCACGTTCACGATCCGTTCCGGCGCGGGCAGTTGGCGATCGGGGCGCTCTTCTTCTCGCTGGGTTTTCAGTACGCCACCTGGGCGTCGCGGCTGCCCGCGATCAAGGCGCATCTGGACCTGACCGCCGCGCAGGTGGGGCTGCTGCTGATGGCCACCGGCATCGGCGCCGCCGCCGCTTTCCCGCTGGTGGCGATGCTGATGCGGCGGCTGGGCTCGCGGCTGCTGTCGCTGCTCTCGGCCGTCGGCCTGACGCTGCTGCTCATTCCGCTGTCCGTCATGCCGAACTACCCGGTCGCGCTGCTCGTCATGGGCTGCGACGGGGTGCTCGTGGCCTGCCTGAATGTGGCGATGAACGCGCAGGGCGCGGCGCTGGAGGCCGTCCATCGGCGCAACGCCATGGCCAAGCTGCACGCGACCTTCAGCGGCGGCTCGCTCGGCGCGGCCCTGCTCGCCTCCGGAATGAACACCGTCACCTCGACGATGGCGGTGCACTTCGGCGCCGCCGCCGTCCTGTTGCTCCTGCTGACCGCGTACGCCAGGACCGGGCTGCTGACGCAAGAGCAAATCGCGGCCAAGGACGAGGCGGCCGAGGCGCAGGAGCAGAAGGAGGACGCGGTCGCGGTCGCGGAGGAACGGGGTGCCAAGAGCCGCGGCAAGTGGACACTGCCCGCCCGTATGACCCTGTGGATGGGCTGCGCGATGGCCTTCGGCACGGTCACCGAGGGTGCGATGAACGACTGGTCGGCGATCTACATGAAGGACGTCGCCAAGGCCTCGGCCGAACTGGCGCCCATGGGCATCGCCGTCGTCTCGGTCATGATGGTGCTCGCCCGGCTCTTCGCCGACGGCTGGCGCAGCCGCTGGGGTGACGGCCTGATCGTCCGTGCGGGCAGCGCCCTGGCCGCGGCGGGCCTGGCCATCGCGCTGCTCAGCGGCGGCGTGGTCCCGGCGCTGATCGGCTTCGCCGCGGTCGGCCTGGGCATCGCCGCCGTGACGCCGTGCGTGTACGTGGCGGCGGCCGGTCAGGGTTCGGACGCGCTGACGCTGGTCGCGACGATGGGTACGACGGGGCTGCTCGCGGGGCCGCCGGTGATCGGCTTCATCGCCAACGCGACCGGTCTGGTCTGGGGCCTGGGCGCCGTGGCCGCCTCGGCGCTGGTCGTGTCCCTGTGCAGCACGCAGATCCGCTGGACGTCGACTGCCTGAGCCGCGGGCCGCGCCCCGAATCACGGTTGACGCCTCGGGGCGCGCCCGCTTCGCTGTGCAGGTGAGCACACTTCGCATCGAACGCGTGCGCCCCGACGCCTTCGTCCAGGACTGGCGCGCCGTCCACAACACGGTCATCCCCACGCATCCGCTGTCCCTGGACGACGTCCGGGAGCGCAGCGGGCGCCACCTCCTGGAGGTCGCCTACCTCGGCGACGTCCTGGTCGGAAACATGACGGTACGGCCGCCGACCGACGACGAGCCGGTGGTCACGGTCATCGCGCGGGTCCTCAGCGCACACCGGGGGCGGGGCTTCGGCCGGGAGCTGTACGCGCGCGGGCTCGCGCACGCGCGGGAGCTGCGGCCGGGCGCCGTCGAGACGGTGGTGCTGGAGTCCAATGAGGACGGGCTGCGCTTCGCGCTCACGCAGGGCTTCGTCGAGGTCGAGCGGTATCTGCTGCCGGGCGACACGATCCGTTACGTGACGCTGCGGCTGCCCTGAGCGGCGTCCTCCGCGCCGCCGCCGTGGCGGCCGGGGCGCAGGTCGAGCATGTGGAACACCTTGTCGTAGCGGCGCGGCCCGACCGCCACGAAGTCCGGCAGGCGGCCGTACTCACGAAAGCCCAGTGATTCGTAGAGGCCGATGGCGCGGGTGTTGTCGCCACGGGCGTCGAGGGTGAGCACTTCGATCCCGGCCCGGCGGGCGTCGGCGACGAGCGCCGCGGTCAGGGCGCGGCCGATGCCGTGGCCGTGGGCGGCGCCGTCCACGGCGAGCCGCTCCAGGTCGGCGTGGGGGCGGTGGGTGGGGCGGGTGTACCGCAGCCAGTAGCCGAACCCGACCAGGTCCTCGCCGAGATACGCGGCGCGCAGCGACCCGTCACCGGCCCGTACGGCGGTCAGGACCCGGTCGAGGAGGGCCGTGACCTCGTCGGGGCCGGGCGGCTCCAGCCAGCCGAGCGGGGCGCCGCCCCGGACCAGTGGGGCCAGCAGCGCGTGCGCCGCTCCGGGGTCCAGCGCTCGCGCCCGCTCGATGCGCAGCTCGTCCCCGAGCGCGCCCGCCTCAGCCGTCGTCATCGCGTTCCGCCTCTCCCGCGCAGGTGCTTCCGTTCGTGGGCCGCCGCGCCCGGGTACCGCCGGGGTCCGGCCGCCTGTTCCGTCCCACATCATCTCCGGCGGGACCTCGCCGACACCTCCCCGCGCGACCGCGTTCACGCCCGAGTCGTACAGTGGCGATATGGCCGTCAGTATTCTGGACATTCCCGGCGTCGCAGCCGTGCGGCAGCGGTTGCGCGCGGAATTGCTGGCGCGGGTGGCGGGGCCCTCGGGGCCGGAGAACCGGGCGCGGATCCAGGACGCGCGGGGGCCGCGATGGTTCGGTCCCGAGCGGCCGATCCGTGTGGTGCACGGTGACGCGTCGATGTTCATCGGGGGCTTGCGTGCGCTGCTGTTGCAGTCGCTGCATCCGCTGGCGATGGCCGCGGTCGCCGCGCACTCCGGCTACCGGGGAGATCCGTGGGGCCGTCTCCAGCGCACCAGCACCTTTCTGGCGGTCACGACCTTCGGCACCGCCGAGGACGCGCGGCAGGCCGTCGAGCAGGTACGGGCGGTGCACGCGCGCGTCAGCGGCACGACCGCGGAGGGGGAGCCGTACCGGGCGTCGGATCCGCATCTGCTGGGCTGGGTGCACGTCGCCGAGGTGGACAGTTTCCTGCGCGCTCATCAGCGGTACGGGGCGCGGCCGTTGGACGCCGCAGGCTGCGACGCCTACGTGGCGGACACCGCGCGGGTCGCGGAAGCCCTCGGTGTCCTCGACCCGCCGCGCGACCAGGCGGCGCTGACCGCCCGGCTCGCCGCGTACCGGCCGGAGTTGCGGTCCACGGCCGAGGCGCGGGACGCGGCGCGTTTCCTGCTGCTCGACCCGCCGCTGCCGTGGGCCGCCCGCGGCCCGTACGCGATCTTGGCCGCGGGCGCGGTGGGGCTGCTTCCTTCGTGGGCCCGCAGCCCGCTGCGGCTGCCGTATCTGCCGATCACCGAGGCGACCGGCGTCCGGCTCGCGGGGCACGGTCTGACCAGGACGATCCGCTGGGCGATGGCTCCGGAGGCCGCCGCGCGGTCCGACGGGCCGTCAGAAGGCTGACGGGCGGGGCCGGAAGACGGCGCAGAGGCGGGGGGGGGGGGGGGGGGGGTGGCCCCCCCCCCCCCCCCCCCGCCCGCGAGAAACGGGAGATCAGCCCGCGAAGGCCGTCGTCCCGGCCGGGGTGCCGAGACCGGTCGGACCGTCGTAACCGGCCTTGCCGGTGCACAGGTAGCTGCCGGAGCAGCTTCCGTTGGAGCCGCTGGTCACGTCGTTGAGCGCCGTGGTGTGGGCATACGGGAAGGACGTCGGGTACGAGCCGGAGGACGGGTTGCCCGCCAGCGCGTAGACCGAGGCGATGATCGGGGAGGAGACGCTGGTACCGCCGAAGGTGTACCAGCCGGCCGTGACGCCGTAGGAGTCGTAGACCGCGACACCGGTGGCCGGGTCGGCGACCGCCGAGACGTCGGCGATGGTCCGCTTCGAGCAGCCGGTGTCCTTCTGCCAGGACTGCTTGGCGTCGTAGGCCGAGCAGCCGGAGCCGGAGCCGGACCAGACCGTCTCCGTCCAACCGCGGGTCGTGGACGACTTCTTGAGGTTGGTGCCGCCGACGGCGGTCACGTACTTCGAGGCCGCGGGGTACTCGGCGCCGTAGCCGGAGTCACCGGCGCTGACGGTGATCGCGACACCGGGGTGGTTGAAGTACGAGGAGTCGTAGCTGGTGTCGGAGGACGACTCGGAACCGCCGTAGCTGTTCGAGACGAACTTCGCGCCCAGGGCGACGGCCTCGTTGACCGACTTGCCGAGGTTGGCCATGGAGGCGGAACTGGCCTCGACCAGGAGGATGTTGCACTTCGGGCAGATGGCGCTGGCCATGTCCAGGTCGAGGGAGATCTCCTCGGCCCAGCCCGAGTCGGCGCTGGGCAGGGACGTGGTGGAGCCGGTCTGGCTCACCTTCTTGAAGCAGCCGCTGGCCACCGTGCAGGCGGGCAGACCGTAGTACGACCGGTAGGCGGCCAGGTCACTGGCGGCGTTGGGGTCGTCGTACGCGTCGACGATCGCGACCGTCTCGCCGCTGCCGTTGGTGGACGCCGCCGAGGTGAGGCCGTAGGCGGCGCGCAGGTCGGTGGGACCGTAGCCCGACGGCGTGGCGGCGGTGGCCGCGTCCGGCGAGACCGTAGTGGTCCGCGCGGCGTGCACGGTGCCGCTGGTGACGCGCAGCGCCTTACAGGCCATGTCGCCCGCCTTGGCGGGCGTGGCACAGGCCCGCGCGGTGTGGACGGGCTGCGCGGCGGCCGGCGTCTGCGCGACGGCGGACGGGGTGAGGGCCAGCGCGGAAGCGGCCAGAGCGGCGACCGCTGTGAGGGGTAGACCGGCGCGACGTATCGCCGGATTCAGGGTGATGCGCAACGAACTGCCTCCTGTGGTGGGTTACCTGGGGGCCTGCGGATGCAGTGGTGCCTGCGGTGCCAGGTGGGGTGACTGAGGCACCGAACCGCCACTATGGGTGACGCGGTCACGTCAATACAGGGACCGGGCGAAGTCTCTACCTCCGCTTTGCCTTCGTCAGTTCGCCTTGGGGAAGACGTGGTCGAGAAATGACCGCGCAGGATGCATGGATTCCACTTGCGTGGTTTCGCAACTCCCCTGCGCGTTCCGCCGCTTGGGTCCGCCCTACGACGTCAGGTAGCAGGATTTGGCGACGTTCGGGATCGGGTCACCGCCGCCGAAGGCCGCGGTGGTGCAGGGGGTGCCCCCGGTGAACGTCGCGTAGAGATAGTCGCCCGCCGCCCCGTACGCCACGGTCCTGCGGCCGGTGAAGGCGCAACTGCCGTTCTCCGCCGAGCAGGTCGCCGGAAAGCCGGGCGGGGCGCCCGCGTACGTGTAGCAGCTCTTGGCCACGCCGAAGACCGGGTCGACCCCGATCGTGTCGTTGCCGCAGGTCGTCGGGCCGTTGGAGCGGCCGGTCCAGAACGCGCCCGCGGCGCCGTACGCGACGGGTTGCGATCCGGTGGCCGAGCAGACGGACTTCTCGGCCGCGCACTGCGTCCAGTTGCCCGCGGGCGGCCCGTTCGGGGCGGCCCAGCAGCTCTTGGCCGTGTTGTACAACGGGTCGGCGCCGAAGGCGTCGTTGGTGCAGGCGACGCTGCCGGTGACCACCTGGAAGCGGAAGGCGCCGTTCGCGCCGTAGGCGACCTCCTGGGTGCCGCTGACCGCGCAGGTCCCCTTCTCCGCCGCGCACGAGGTGTAGCCCGCGGGGCCGCCGGACGGGGCGAGGTAGCAGGACTTCAGTACGCCGTAGGCCGGGTCGGCGCCGCCGAAGGCGGAGGCCGCGCAGAGCGTCGCGCCGCTGACGGACCGGTAGGCGTACGCGCCCGCGCCGTAGGCCATGACCTGGCTGCCGGACGGGGTGCAGGTGCCGCCCTCGACGGCGCACAGGGTGTAGCCGGTCGGCAGCGTCGTGCCCGCGACCGAGGTGGCGAAGGGCACGGGTGCGCCGAGGCCGGTGGCGGACACCGCGTACGTCCCGGCGGGGACGCCGGTGAGGTAGACGTAACGGCCGTCGCTCGACCCGCCGTTGATGCCCGCGCCCGGATGGAAGGCGCCGCCGCTCCACACGGTGGCGCCGTTGACGGTGACGGTGACGTCGGCGGAGCCGTTGGTGGGTACGCCGATCCGGCCGGTGGTCCCCGCCGGGCTCGTCAGCGACTCGGTGAGGGTACCCGCGGCCGTGTCCCGGTCCCAGGAGCCGGTCACCGTGCCCTGCGGCATGGTGATGGTGCCCTCGGTGTGGGCGAGGTCGCCGGGGTGCGGCACGAAGTCGTAGGCAGCGGTGCCGGTCGGGGACAGGCCCAGCAGGTAGAAGGTGAGGGCGGAGGTCGGTCCGGTCCCCCAGCCGTGCGCCAGGCTCATGTACGTGCCGCCGTAGTCGAAGGACCCGTCGGAGCGGAACCCCTCCCAGAACGTACTTCCCGTGCCCGTGGGGCTGCCCAGCATGTAGCCCCACTCGCGGCGGATCAGGGCCAGCGCGTTGATGTCGTCGTCGGCCGCGAAGTGGGCCTGAACCTCCATCGATCCGGGGAAGGTGCCGATGGCGCCGCCGTCCTTCTCGGGGCTGGCCGCGCCGTGGTCGTTCCACCGAGCGGCTAGCGCGTGCGCGATGGCGGTGTCCTTGTCCGCGCTGTCGGTCAGCCCGTACCAGACCGCGAGCGAGTTGCCGTCCTGCGGATAGAGCGTGCTGGTCGGGTTGTCGCGGTAGAGGCCGACCGCGCCGTTCCAGAGCCGCTGGTTGACGGCGGACTTCACGGTGGCCGCGCGCTGACGCCAGGCGGTGGCGTCCGTCGTGTCCCCCTCGACGGACGCGAGCGTCGCACCGCTGGTGAGGGCCGCGTAGAGCAGCGCGTTGGCCTCGATGTTCTCGCCGCCCTGGCCGCCGCGCGCCCAGTCGTTGGTCCCGGTGACGTTCAGCAGGCCGTTGCCGTCGATCTTCGCGGTGATGAAGGACATGCCGAGCCGGTAGCGGCTCCACACCGAGTCCAGCCACGCCTTGTCGGCGGAGTAGGTGTAGTACGACGCCGACCCGATGAGCGTCCACGTGTGATAGGTGTCGGAGCCGTAGAAGTTGACGGCCGGACCGCCGTACTCCAGCTCACCGGTCGAGGAATTCTGGTGCTGGTAGAGGCTGTTGAGGGCGTTCTTGGTGGACGCGATGTCATGGGTCGAGACGTATTCGGTGGGCGTCGACACACCGAGGTCGCCGGGCCAGACGGCGCGGTCGCGCTTGGCGCCGTCGCTGAGGATGCCCGCTCCCGTGCCGATCACGGCGTTGTTCTCCCACCCGGAGGCGGGCGGCGGATAGGCGCGGCCGGTGTCGGGCGCGATCGTGTCCATCTGGACGGTGTAGGCCCCGGCGTACCAGATCTTGTTCAGCAGCGGGTCGCTCGAATAGAAGTAGTTGGTGTACGCGGCGGGGTCGCTCATCCCGGCCGCGCCGGTGAACGCCAGCGAGACCCCGTTGAGGTCCACCCAGCCGGACGTCCCCATGAAAACCGTCAAGTAGCGGAAGCCGCCGCGCAGTTTGTCGGTCGGCATGGTGTACGTGCCCGCGCCGTCGACGGTCGCGGTCAGCGCGCCGTCGGTGCCGGAACCGGAGTACACGGTGCCGCTGCTCAAGTCGCTGACCGGGCCGACGTACAGCGACGACTCGCTGAAGGCCAGGCCGACCCGCTGCCCGCTGCCGCTCGCCCCGGCGAATCTCAGCGTCACCAGCCCGCCGACCTCCTTGCCGAAGTCGAGGACCAGATACGCGTTCGTCCCGGAGATGCGGGTCGAGGCGCCCGACAGCACGTTCCCCGGTGAGGTGACGGACCCGGACGTGCCCTTGACCGCGACCGGGGCGAGCGTCCTGCTGTGCGGGGCGTAGATGTACGCGTCGCCCGCCGACCGGCCGGCGAGCCCGGTGGGGGCGGCGGCCGGAACCGCGGGGGCCGCGGCAGTACGGGCTTCGGAGCTGCGGGCATCGGCGGACGCGGGCGGCGTGGTCGACAGGCCGACGGCGGCGCACAGGGTCGCGAGGAACAGCGCGACCCTGAAGCGGCGGGAAGCGGATAAGGGCGATCGTCGCCCCGGCGGGTGGGGGAAGGACATGGCTCCGGCCTCCGTGCGAGGTGGGGGGTGACTCAACGGCAGACGCGAGTGAATCGTTTCATTCATGCGGTGCGTGGGGAACATATGAGAGCGCTCTCCCGCGCGTCAAGGGATCGGACAGGGGGGCGGGTGCGGCCGTCGCGTCGGGGGGTGACCGCGAGCGTCACGCCAGGGGCGGGCCGGGCTCGTATCGCGGCGGGCAGGACGGCATGGCGGGGCGGGCTGGCGGCGGGCTGGGACCGCCTTGTCGGCACGCCGGGACGCGCGGGCAGCGGCCTGAAACCGACTTGTCGGCACGCCGGGACGCGAGGGGGGCAGCGCGTAAGCGGCCCTTCACTCCTCGCTGTCGGCCGGGTCCTCGGGGGCCGCGCCGGTGAAGTACGCCATCGCCTCGGGTGCGCCCGGCCGCGGCTCGGTGTCGAAGCACGCCCACGAGCAGAAGGTCGTGGGGTTCCAGTCGCTGGTGCGCCCGCATTCGGCGCAGACCATCACCGGGTCGTCGTCAAGATCAGCCATGCGGTGAGTGTGCCCCGTCGGGCCGGTTCACAACGGGTTTGGAGCTGATATGTGCCGGTCCGCGTACCGCCGCCCGTGGGCGCGGGAGGTGACGTGAGGTTCTGGAGGTGACGTGGGGTTCAGGAGGGGCCCTAAGCCGCCGCTTCGAGGACGGTGGTCGCGTCTCCGGCCTCGTCGTCCAGCGCCTCGGTGTCCCCGGCTTCGGCGAGCAGGGCGCGGGCGGCGGCCAGCGCGGCGCCGATCTCGCCGGTGCCGGTCGCCACGCACAGTGTGTAGGCGGTGTCACGCAGGAGGTCGCGGATCCGCGGCTCGGAGCGGACCTCGGGGCTCTGGGAATTCAAGTGCTCGTACCGCTCGACCAGTTCACGCAGCGCGGCAGGGTGGGCCGACATCGTCACAGCCTCTCGTGGAAAATTGCTCACCCCGTGTCACGGGGCAAGAGTCGCCTACCCCGTAACAAGCCGTCCACTCCCCCGAATCGTGATTGATCGGGAGCGGGTGACCGACCGTCAGACCGTCAGTAACCGCGGCTGCGGTAGGTGGCGTTGGCGCGATCGAGCCGGGTGGTGCGCAGACGGCGCTCCTCGGCCAACTCCTCGACGGCGTGCCGGAGTGCGCGCAGCACCACCCGCGACGGGCTGCCCGTGGGGACCTCGTCCGGCGGCGGCTCGTCGCCCTTGACCCCGATGAGGGTGGCGAGCGCCCTGAGGACCGGCGCGTCCGACGCCCAGTGCTGGGCCGCCCGGCGCCGACCCGGCGTGTCGGCGAGGACGCGTCGGCTGGTGGGGAGCAGGCCCCAGCGCCGGTGCCGCTCGGGGACCAGCGTGCCGTCCTCTTCGAGCGCGGCGATGTACGCGGTCGGCAGGTCCCGGCCCCGGCGCCACAGCCAGTCCTCGACGCGCTCCCCCGGATTGTCGTCCGCGCCGCTCTCCGCGGCCGGTTCCGCCCGCTTCCCCGTCGGCCTGTCCGCCGCCTCGCCCGCCGCTCTTTCCGTCGCCTTGTCCGTCGCCCTGCCCGGGTCGCGGTCGGCGGCCTCCGCGGAGCGCGTCGCCGTCTCGTACGCCGTCAGCGCCTCCCCCAGCAGCCGGTCCGCGGTGCGCCGCTCGCCCTCCGGCCGGGGTACGGGCACCACGCGGTCGCCGCGCAGCGTCAACTCCTTCGCCGCGATGAGGTCGATCAGCTCGGCCCCGGCCAGGGCGAGGGAGAGGTCGCCGCGGTCCACGAGGAGGTCGGGCGGCACGTCCATGGCGACGACGATCAGGTCTCGTGGTGTGGTCATCGCGCTGCTCCGCATCGTGGGCGGCGCGGCCGGGCCGCCGGACGGCGGTCGCCGGCCCGGAGGCGGTCCGGCCTGGACCGCTGTGAAGGACGTGCCACAAAACTACCCAACGCGACCGCGACCCGGCGGGTACTCCGGCGGCGGGGCTCTCAAGGACACCCGATAGGGGCGAGGGCCCGGGTCGGCGTGGCCGCCGCCTCCGCCCCGACTGTCATGTCCGTCCGGGACGTCACCGTTGCCGTGCCCGCTACTTCTGCCCCTTCATCACGTTGCGCACCGTGGCGATCAGCGCGGGCTGGTACGCCCGCAGGTCGGTCTCGGAGGTGCTGTCGCCCTGCTGCCCGTCCACGCTGGTGGCGAGGTAGTTGTAGCCGTTGAGGGTGAGGGTGAACACCGCGCCGCCGTCGAGGACTTTGAGCTGCTGCGACCCCGCGTTGATGGTGAGGAAGTACGCCTTGTCCCCGAGGTCGGGGACGGATTCGGTGGTCGTGACGGGGATGAGGTCGGCGGTGTCGAGATCGCGCTGGTCCTCGAATTCGGCGGCGGGGTCGGTCGCCTTGTGCAGGTCGACGCCGACGACCACCTCGTAACGCGCCGTGCCGCCGCGCAGCGGGATCGGTGACGTGGTCTCGATCGTGCAGCGGATCTGGTCGAGCGCGGGGCCGAGGTGGACCACTGCGGGTGAGACGGTCTGGGTGTCGGTGGCCTTGAGCGCGTCGGTGAGCGGCTTGAGGGTGAGTCCCGCGCACGGGCTGCCGTGCAGGACGTAGCCGTGCATGTCCGGTGCGCCGCTGTGCCGCGGGCCGTACGCGTACAGGCCGCCCGCCCACGCGGCGGACGCGACGAGGGCGCCGCCGAGGCCGACCGCCCACAGGCGCCTGCCGCCCGGGCCGAAGGCGGCCGGTCGGGGGGCGGGGTCCCCGTCGGAGACCATGTCCGCGGGCGTGGGCTCGTCGAGTCCGCCCGTCAGTTCCGGCTCGGATATCACGGCTGCTCCTCGCGGTGCGCCCGGTCGTGCGTCCGGCGGTGCGCGTTGGTGTGGCCCGTCGTGCGCTGTGCACGTCGATCGCCTGGTCAGCAGATTGTCGCCGCCGCCCCGCTCGGCGCACCAGTGACCGTACGCCCTGTCGTGCCTCGGCAACGCCCGAATCGTCCAGGCGGCACGGGAGGGACGGGCGGGAAGGGGCGGACGGGGCGCGGCGGGGGCGCGTGTCGGGGTCCGGCGGGGGCCCGGGCGGCAGCACGATGCCCCGGCGCGGGGGCCGGGGCAGGGGGTGTGTCGGTTCGTACCGTATGCGGAGGACGTGCGTCCGCACAGGGCGCGTCCGAGGGCCGTGGTGTCGCGTCGCGGGACCCGCGGAACGGACAAGCGAAGGTCCCGCAGCCGGGGGGGGTGGCTGCGGGACCTCTTCTACCTTGGCACACGTGGCGGCTGCACGCACGCCGACGGGCGAATGACCGCCGCCATTCGTGGCGGCACCGGCCGGGCGTCAGCCCGCTGGCACCGCCTGTGGGCCGTCAGCGTCAGCCCGCTGGCACCGCCTGCGGGCCGTCAGGCGTCGGTCGCGGCGACCGTGGGCTTGTGCCTGCGGAGCAGCGCGGAGCCCGCCAGGGCCGCCGCCACCGCGGCGCAGGCCAGCACCGTTGTGGTGGACCCGGCGAAGGACCGGCCGAGGCTGTCCCTGAGCAGGTGCACGGGCCCGAAGCCGGCGGCGAGCGAGTGCAGCACCAGCGTGCCCACGGCCGCGGTGGCGCTGGCCGCCCACGTCCAGACCGTGTCCTGCACGGTCAGCATGACCGCCAGGACCAGGCAGAGGACGGTGATGGCCAGGGACACACCCGCCGCGAGGTCGCCGGCGCGCAGGCCCGCGATGTCGGTGGGCAGGTGGATCGCGGCGACCGCGAGGAGCGCGACGGCGGCGGGCCAGCGCAGGACGGAGGCCAGGGCGGGCGCCGCGCGGCGGGTCCGCGCGGGGCCCGAGCCGGGGCGGCGCCCGGCGAGGCGGCCCGCGCCGCCGCCCGTGGCGGGCGGCTCGTCGGTGCCCTGCCCCTCCCCCTCGGGTCGCTGTTCCGGCCAGGCGTGCCCTGACGTGTCGGGGCCGGTCGGCTCCGGGCCGCGGATCGGCGAGCCGTCGCTCTCCGGGCCGAAGATGGTGACCAGGTGGGCGACGTCCTCGATGGGACGGCCCATGGCCGCCGCGCGCAGGGTCGTACCGGCCTCGCCGTCCGCGTGCGGCGGTTCGTTGAGCAGGACGACCAACTGCCGTACCTCGTCGACCGGTCGGGACACGGCGGCCAGCCGTAGTGCCTCGTCGGCCGGACTCGGCGACTCGCCGTTCTGCTTGAGGAGGTTGACCAGACTGGCCACTTCGGCCAGCGGGCGGGTGGTCGCCGCGGTGCGGAGCAGGGTGTGCCTGGGCTCGTCGCGCGTGGCTATGGGGGATCGCTCGTCGTGGGATGAGCTGGGATCAGATGACATGGTGCGTATTCCTTTGCCGAACTACCAGGGGTGAGACTTCCCCGGCGGTCGCTGTGCGTCACGAGAGACACACGCTTAGTACCATGACATCCGATATGTCCATATTGCGCCATTCGGGACCGTTCCGGATCCCGCGGCGGCCGACTCCCAGCACACTGTTTTCCCAGCTCAGTGGCGGTGCGAACGGTTTCCGCCGGACTCCCGCTACGGCTTCCAGTACGGGGCGAGCGTGCACTGCATGTAGTGCGTCCGCGCCCAGCGCTGCCAGACCCGCGCGTGGACGGTGCCGGGTCCCGCCGCGTACTTGCCGCATTCGGGGCAGTCGGGCAGGGGTTCCGGCTCGGCGTCGTGGTCGTCGAGCTGGTGGGTGGCCCAACCGTAAAGATACGCACCGGGGTTGACGGTCGACGGATCCCTGAACCGGGCCTCCAGCTCCGCGCACCGCACGCACTCTTCTTGCTCAACACCCGTCAGCCGACTCACGTGTTCGAGACTACGTTCCGCACCGCGGCTCGCGCACGTTTTCCAGGTCGGTGTCCCCTGACCGCGTCCGGCGTGCGAATCCGCGAGCGCGGCGCGACGGCGCCGGTCGGCGGCGAGTGCCCTTGCCGGACCCGGCCGCCGCCGCTTCCCGTTCCGCACCGCCCGCGGGCGGGTGTTCCCGTCACCATGGAGCGCGCACCCCTGCGAGCCGCCCCACCGGCCGGGCTCGCGCGCCAGAGCCAGCCGAGGAGGACCCGATTCCCCACCACCCGCCCACCTGCTCGGTGTCCCCGCGCCCCCGGTCATCCGCCCGCCGCCGCCCCGTCGTTGTGTGAGCGCGGCAGCGCGGCCGGGGCGCGGGCATGACGGCCTGGGTGGGCGCGACCGCCGCCCTGGCCGAGCAGGGGGGCGGTCTGTGGCGGCAGGACGTCCAGGTCGGCGACTGGCTCGACCCGGCCGCGCCCGCGGAGGATCCCGGCGCGGCCAGGACCGACGGGGACCTGGTCGCCAACGCCTACCTCGTACGGTCGGCCGACGTGTTCGCGCGGATCGCCGACATCCTGGGCGAGGAGCGGGACGCGAGCGGGTATCGGAGGCTGGCGGCGCGCACGCGGGCGGCGTTCGCCGAGGAGTTCGTCACGCCCGGCCGACGGCTGTCCTGCGACACGCAGACGGCGTACGCGCTGGCGATCCGCTGCGTGCTGCCGCCGACCGAGCGCCAACGGCTCGGCGCCGTCGCCGACTGGCTGCACCGCACGGTCGCCGGGCTCGCCGCTGCCTCCCCCGGCTGGCGGCACATCCGGGTCGCGCCCGTGCCCGGCGCCGGTCTCACCCGGGCCCCCGCCGCGCACGAGACGCCGTACGGCAGGGCGGAGGCCGGCTGGCGGACCGAGGGCGGCACCCTCACCGTCACGGCCGTGGTCCCGCCGAACACCCGCGCCGAGGTGCGCCTCCCCGACGGCCGGCCGCCCTTCGGCATGAACTCGGGACGCCATGCGTTCTCGCTCCCGTTCCTCCCCCGCGCCCCGGCCATGACCGCATCCGGCTCTACGAGCTCTCTTATGGATCACTGGCGGAGATTCGGTCGCAGGACCTGCTGGCGTTGACAGAACTGCTGCCTGCGACGATGCGTCTGTGAGCTATGACCTTGCTGTGTGGGACGGCGACCGTCCATTCGATGACCGCCAAGCGGTCTCGATGTACGACGAGCTTTATGAGCGCTACCTGGAGTCGGACGATGTCGTCGCGCCTCCGGCACCGCGCATCGTGGAGTACGTGGAAGCCCTCGTCGCGCAGTACCCGGATGGCATCGACCGCAGCATGGTGTCGGCGTCGACACCGGTCATCGATGAGGCATCGGGGCCGATCGTGTACCTGATCATGTCTTACGGCAAGGCCGAGGAGGTGTCGGAGTACGCCGCTGAGCTGGCCCGTGAGCATGAGCTCGTCTGCTTCGATCCGCAGGGAGAACGTCTCCGCCCCTGAGCGGGCTGTCCTTCAGCGGACGGACCAGAGAAAGATGCCCGCGATGAGGAGGCCGGCACGGTAGACCGTGGCGGTCTTCTCGTAGCGGGTGGCGAGACCGCGCCATTGCTTGAGGCGATTGATGCAGCGTTCGACGGTGTTGCGTCGCTTGTAGGCCGCGCGGTCGAATCCGGGCGGCCGCCCGCCGCCGCGTCCTCTGCGCTTGCGGTTGGCGATCTGGTCGGCGGGTTGAGGAATCACGGTCCGTACTCCGCGCCTTCGCAGATGGTCCCGGATGGCCCGTGACGAGTACGCCTTGTCAGCCAGCACCATGAAGGGCCTCTGGTCCTGGGCCTGCCAACCCGACGCGGGATCCGGATGGCAGCCATCACGTGGTCGAACGCCAGCGCGACTCCTGCCTGGCCGGGCGTGAGCACGAAGCACAGAGGGCGGCAGCGGATGTCAGCGGCGAGATGGACCTTCGTGGTCAGCCCACCACGCGACCGTCCGATCGCGTGGTCGGCCCGCTCGTCAGCCGAGGCCCCCTTTTCCCGGGCCCCGGCACCATGCTGGTGCACGCGCACGACCGGGGAGTCCACCGCGACGACCCAGCCAACTCGCCGTCAGCATCGGCCTGGGCCAGTAGGGCGGTGAAAACTCGATCCCAGGTGCCGTCGATGGCCCAGTTCCTCAGCCGCGTATAAACGCCCTTCCACGAACCGTACTCCGCGGGGAGATGCACCCACTGTGACCCGGTCTGGAACTTCCAGGCGATCGCGTCGATCACCTGCCGGTGATCACGCCACCGCCCGCCCCGCCTCGGTGTCCGGTCCGGCAACAACGGCTCTATCCGCGCCCACTGCGCATCAGTCAACGACACACATCAACCACCGATCAGATGATCCGAAGGAAATGACCTAGCCACGGTGGCCCCACCCCCTGTGCCCGCAGCGACTCGTACCAGATGCGGGCCACTTCCGGGTCGTCGGTCACCGGCACCGATGTGTATGCCTCGTGGCGCCCGAGGCGTACGGCGGCGCGCAAGCTGCTCACACTACGCCGTGGAGTGACAGCTGGCGTGCTCACTGGCTGCCAGAAGTCGATGATGCACCCGGCTGACCACGCACTAGGACGAATCTAGGACGGTCGAAGGACCCCTGTGCTTAGCGTCTTCACGGGTGGGCGGTCTCCGGACAACGTCTTGGCTGACGCACCGGACGCACCCAGGACCCGCGCTTCTCTGCGAACTACCGCCAGACCTGTCGCCCTCTAGGAGGTAACAGAGATCGTGATCAGGCTCCGGAAAACATCAGGCATCCTCGCCGTCACCGCGATTACGGCCCTCGCCGGAGGCTCGCTGCCTCTGCTTACGGCCGAATCCGCAAGCGCCGCATCCTGCCTTCGCACGGTGGGTCAGATCAAAAGTCTGGTGGCCGACGGTCAACACATCGGCGTTTTCTACCAGGGCTTCGATCAGTGCAACAAGACCGCCTACGCGGAGCTTCACTTCGATACCTCACACGCATCGAGCGAGGTCACATCCACTGACCCATACACCGATAATGATATCGAAATCGAGCATTTTCCGGACGGCAGTCCGGGCATTAGCAACCGCAACCTTCCTCGCGGTGCGCTGTACTGGGATGCCGGATCAGTTTCGGTCGAGCAGCCCGACGGCGAGTATTTCAACGCCAGCACTCATTTCTACTACTGGACGGGCAGCCACATAGCAGAGTGCTATGCCGTAGTGGGCTGGGACTACTCAGATGGCAGCGACCAAGGCGCCAGTGTCAACTGCAACGATGTTGACTAAAACTCCCGCCTCCTGATTGCCTTCCGGCGTCACCGCGTCCTGCTCGCCGAACTGAACACGGTGTTGCGGGCGAGCCCCGCCCCAGGCGGCATAATCCCGGCTGCGGCGAACCCTGCCCGTCCTGCTCTCCGCCACCGCAGTTTCGGCGTGCACCTCGGCGGCGGCCTGCCCCTCGTCTAGGGCGCTTCTTGAGGATCATCTGATCGTTGATTGATGTGTGTCGTGAACTGACGCTCAGTGGGCCCGGATTGAGCCGTTGCTTCCTGACCGGACGCCGGAGTGGGGTGGGCGGTGGCGTGATCACCGGCAGGTGATCGATGCGATCGCGTTCAAGAACCGCACTGGCACGCCGTGGATGGACCTGCCCGAACGCTTCGGGTTCTGGAAGGGCGTCCACAACCGGTTGCGGACCTGGGCGGCGGACGGCACTTGGGAGAGGGTCTTGTCCGCGCTGCTCGCCCAGGCCGACGCCGAAGGCGACCTGGACTGGGTCGTCGCCGTCGACTCCACGATCGTACGCGCTCACCAGCACGCCGCCGGGGCCCGTCAAAAGGGGCCCCAGCCTGCGAGCCGAAAGATCACGCCCTCGGCCGGTCCCGCGGTGGACTGACCACGAAGATCAACCTGGCCGCCGACGGCCAGTGCGGCCCGCTGACCAGGCCGCCAACCGCAAACGCCGCGGCAGCCGGGGCGGCAGGCCACCGTCCTTCGACCGCGACGCGTACAAACAGCGCAACACCGTCGAACGCTGCATCAACAAGCTCATGCAATGGCGCGGCCTGGCCACCCGCTACGACAAGACCGCCACCATCTACCTCGCCGGACTCCACCTCGCCGCCATCTTCATCTGGTCAGCACGATGATCCGAACGACACGGCCTAGGGGGGAGAGATCTCTCCCTGGGCCCGTCCGCGCGTGGGTGCCACGCTGAAAGAGACCTGATCAGCAGGTCTGCGAATGCACCCTTCCAGGCAGAGAGCGAGACGTACCCCCATGCGGGCAACGTTCATGTACAAGGCCGGGGACGTGCGCGTGCAGGACGCGCCGGACCCGACGATCGAGCAGCCCACCGACGCGGTCGTACGCGTCGTCCGTTCCTGTGTGTGCGGCAGTGACCTGCACCCCTTCCACAGCATGTCCGCCACGGACGGCCCGGTCCCCATGGGGCACGAGTTCCTGGGCGTCGTCGAGGACCTGGGCGCCGAGGTCTCGGGGCTGAGCGTGGGCGACCTGGTGGTCTCCCCGTTCGCCTTCGCCGACAACACCTGCGAATTCTGCCGCGCGGGCCTGCACACCTCGTGCCCGCACGGCGGCTTCTTCGCGGCGGGCGGCGTCGGCGGCGCCCAGGCCGAGGCGGTCCGCGTCCCGCAGGCCCAGGGCACCCTGGTCAAGCTCCCCACCGGAGTCGACACCGCGCTGCTGCCGTCGCTGCTGACGCTGGCCGACGTGTACGGCACCGGCCATCACGCCGCCAAGCAGGCGCGGGTACGTCCCGGCGACAGCGTCACCGTCATCGGTGACGGGGCCGTGGGCCTGCTCGCGGTGCTGTCCGCCAGGCGGCTCGGCGCCGAGCGCGTCATCCTCATGGGCCGCCACAAGGTCCGCACCGACCTGGGCCGTGAATTCGGCGCCACCGACGTCGTCGCCGAGCGCGGCGAGGAAGGGATCGCCAAGGTCCGCGAACTGACCGGCGGACACGGCACCCGCGCCGTCCTGGAGGCGGTCGGCCACATGCCCGCGTACGAGACGGCCGTCGGGGTCGTCCGCCCCGGCGGAGTGATCAGCCGGGTCGGCGTCCCGCAGTACGCGAACGCGCCGGTCGGTTTCGGCAGCCTCTTCGGCCCCAATGTCACCCTGACCGGTGGCCCGGCTCCCGTGCGCGCCTACATCGAGGAGCTGCTGCCCGGGGTGCTGGACGGCACGGTCGACCCCGGCCGGGTCTTCGACCAGACCGTGTCGCTGGAGGACGTACCCGAGGGGTACCGGGCCATGGACGAGCGCGCCGCGCTCAAAACGCTCGTCATTCCGTAGCCGCTCCCCCGCGGGACCGACGCGGTGAGGGACGGAGGGAGGCCGTGTCACGGCCTCCCTCTTCGCGTGCTCCGCGTATTCCATGGACCCATGGAGTACACCAACCTGGGAAGCTCAGGACTCGAGATCAGCCGTATCACCCTGGGGTGCATGAGCTTCGGGCGGTCGGGCACCGGCCGCGGCTGGGCGTTGGACGGCCCCGAGGCCGAACCGCTCTTTCCTGCTCGCCCGTCGCACCCAGACCACCCCCCGGTCCGGGGGTCCGCCGCACGCCCGGCCTGCGCCGCGAGGAACTGGCCACGCTCTCCGGGGTCAGCATCGACTACTACACCCGGCCGCCCGCGAGGTCTTCCCCGACTGGGCGGGCCAGGTCCGCGGCTGTGTCGCAAGGTCGCCACCAAGACCTTCCAGCACCCCCGGGTCGGCAGGATCACCCTCGCGTTCCAGGGCATGGCCCTCGAAGGCACCGCGGGCCAGCGCATGGGCATCTACACCGCCGCCCCCGGCACCCCCGGCACCCCCGGCAACGACGCGATGCTCCTGCTCGACATGACCGCCCCCCGTACCGCGCCGACGCCGTCGCGGCAGGAGCGCTGAGCGACCGTACGGCCCTGCCCGGCACACGCGCGGCGGTACGGCGCCCGCGCGGCTCGCCGCCGGATGCGGTCCTGGCCGGGACATCCCGGTCACCGTGGTGGCCGTCGCCTACGGCGCGTCAGATCAGCTCCCTGTGACGGGAGTGGTACCTGTTGACGGACGGTCGGGTGGGGAGTTCACTCTGCGAGCGGTTTGCCTACGGTTCCGGTCCTCGACAGGAAAGAGATCCGTGTCCACACGTCTCTTCGCCCCGCGTGCCGTCAGCGGCCGATCCTTACGCGTCAGGGCGTTCCTCACCGTCCTGGCGACCCTCCTGGCCCTCGTCACGGGCGCCGTCGTGGCAGGACCCGCCGCGTCCGCCGGGACGAGCGGGTCGAACAGGTCGAGCGGGCCGAGCGGGCCGAGCGGGCCGAGCGGGCCGAGCGGGCCGAGCGGGCCGAGCGGGCCGAGCGGGCCGAGCGGGCCGAGGGAGCTTCCCACCGGGAATGACGCGACGACGGGGAAGGCCCGGACGGCGACCCTCGCCGCGCCCCCCGCCGTCGACACCTCGGTCGCCGAAGCCGCCGTCACGCGCCTGCTCGGCCCCGATCACGCGCGCCAGATCGACCTGCGGGGCATCGCCGCCGGGTCGGGCCAGGACCGCTATCTGATCGAGGCGGCGGGCGGGCGGGTGCGGATCAGCGGCACCACACCGGGCACGCTCCTCGCGGGACTCGGCCAGTACCTGCGCGTCGTCGCCCACGCCGACATCTCGCTCAACGGGGAGCAACTGCGGCTGCCCGACCGGCTGCCCCTGCCGTCCTCCCCCATCGGCCGGTCCGCGAACGTCGCCCACCGTTTCGCCCTCAACGACACCGACGAGGGGTACGCGGGCGCGTATCCGACCTGGCAGCAGTGGCAGCGGCGGATCGACGTGCTGGCGCTCGACGGCATCAACGAGATGCTGGTCTACGAGGGGCAGGAGGCCGTCTACGACAAGACCTTCCAGCGCTTCGGCTACTCCGACGCCGAGATGCGCGCCTGGATCCCGCAGCCCGGCCACCAGCCGTGGTGGCTGCTCCAGAACATGTGCTGCGAGAACGGCCCGATCAGCGCGCAACTCCTCGACCAGCGGGTGACGCTCGGCCGCCGGATGACCGGCTATCTGCGGCAGCTCGGCCTCACTCCGGTGCTGCCCGGATACTTCGGCACCGTCCCGCCGGGCTTCGCCGCGAAGAACGCGGAAGCCCATGTGATCGCGCAGGGAACCTGGAACGGCTTTCCCCGGTCCGACTGGCTGGACCCGACGACGGCGCTGTTCGGCCAGGTCGCCGACGCGTTCTACGGCGAGCAGAGCAAGCTGTTCGGCGACAGCTCGATGTACAAGATGGACCTGCTGCACGAGGGCGGCCAGGCGGGCGACGTCAACGTCGGCGACGCCTCCCGGGCCGTACAGAACGCCCTCGACCGGGCCCACCCCGGAGCGATCTGGGCCATCCTCGGCTGGGAGAGCAACCCGCGCGAGGAGACCCTCCGGGCCGTCGACACCTCCCGCATGCTCGTCCTCGACGGCAACTCCGACACCACGGGCGCGACCGACCGCGACCAGGACTACCTCGGTACCCCGTACGCCTTCGGCACGATCTGGAACTTCGGCGGCAACACCAACATGGGCGCGAGCATGGCGCTGTGGAACACGAAGTTCCATGCGTGGCTCGCCAAGCCCCGCACGGCCCTGAGCGGTATCGCGTTGATGCCGGAGGCGATCGACAACAATCCGGTCGCCGTGGAGTTCTTCGCCGATCTGGCGTGGGAGTCGTCGGCGGTCGACATGGACACCTGGATGGCCGCGTACGCCACGGCGCGCTACGGGGCCGCCGACCCGCACGCGGTGGCGGCCTGGCAGATCCTGGGCCGTACGGCGTACTCCTGGCCGGGCGACACCGGGACCAGGCACACCAGCAGCATTTTCTCGATCCAGCCCGGTCTGTCCGCGACGGCCGGTTCGGTCCCGTACGACCCGAAGGACGTCCAGCGGGCGTTCGGCGAACTCCTCCAGGTGGGACAGGCGTCGCGCGGCAGCACCGCGTACACGTACGACCTCGTGGACCTCGGCCGTCAGGTGCTGTCCAACGACACCCGGACGCTGCTGCCGCGCATCCGCCAGGCGTACACCGCCCGCGACACCGCCGCCTTCGACGCGCTCAGCGGGCAGTGGATGACCAAGCTGAATCTGCTGGACACGCTGCTGGGCGCCGACGGCACGTCGCTGTTCGGCGTCTGGCAGAAGGAGGCCGCCGCGCAGGCGCCGACTCCCGCGGAGGCCAAGCGCCTCGAGTACGACCTGCGCACGCTGGTCAGCGACTGGACGGAGACCCATCCGATCCAGGACTACGCGGGGCGCGAGTGGAACGGCCTGGTCGGGGACTACTACGGGGCGCGCTGGCGGACGTTCTTCGACTCGCTCCGCACCGCGCTCAGCACCGGCGGTCCGCCGCGGGCCGTCGACTGGCGCGCGGTCGCCTCGACATGGGTCCACAAGGTGGCGCGCTATCGGAGCACGCCCACCGACGACGCCTATCAACAGGCGCGGAAGGTCGCCGCGTACCCGGCGGGGCATGTGGACCTGGCCGCGGACCCGAAGGCCGGGCCGCCCGGCGCGACCGTACGGCTGACCGCGGTCTTCACCAACGGCAACGCCCTGTGGTCCACCGGCGCCGCGAGCTTCGCGCTGACCGCGCCGGGCGGCTACACCGTCCGCCCGGTCGGCGGTGCCACGCCGTCGGTGCCCGCGGGCGGGACGGCCACCGCCGCCTGGGACGTGACGATTCCGAGCGGCGCCGCACCCGCCGGCCTGGCGCGTCTGACGGCGACCGTGCGCTGGTCGTCGGGCGGAGCCGACGACGCGGTGTCGGCGACCGCGGCCGACACGACCGACGTCCTGGTGTCAGGACCGGTGGCCGAGCCGTATCGCACGGCGTCCTCCGCTTCCCCCGCGTCGATCGCCTTCGCCCAGCACGGCGACGTCTTCGGCATGGCAGGGGGCGGCGCGGACATCGGCGCGTCCACCGACCAGTACGGCGCCGTCTACCGCCCGCGGTGGCTGACCTCCGGGCAGGCCGTCGGCACGGAGGTGCTGGAGCAGGACGACAGCGGCCCCTGGGCGCGCGCCGGACTCGTCGTGCGCGCGGACCTCGCGCGGCCGGGAAGCCCCGGTTACGCCGATCTGGCCGTCACGCCGGAGCACGGCTGCGTGTTCATGTGGGACGCCGACGGCAACGGAACCCTTGAGCACTCCGCGTCGAGCGGCGGATTCACCGGTCCTGTCCACCTGCGGATCAGCCGCGACGGCGACACCTTCACCGGCTGGTGCAGCCAGGACGGCACCGACTGGACCCGGGTGGGGTCGGCGCCGCTGCCCGGCGCCGCGCCCGCCGAGGACGCCGGTCTGCTCTTCTCCGCGGTCAACGCGTCCACCCACCGCCAGGGCGCCGCGCGGTTCGACGGGCTGACGCTGGCACCGTTCACCGCACGGGACACCTCGGGCGACACCGTACTGAGCCTCGGCAGGCCGACGACCGCCCTGTCCTACGAGGCGGGCAGCCCGCCCTCCGCGGCGGTCGACGGCGACCGCACCAACAAGACGTACTGGGCGAGCGCGATGGCCGGCGGCGACACCTGGTGGCAGGTCGACCTCGGCGCGGCCCACGACCTGTCGGCGGTCAACGTCCGCAATTACGTGGACGGCAGGCGCGCCTACACCTATACGTTGACCGGCAGTCTCGACGGCGTCCACTGGTTCGCCCTCGGCGGCAAGAACACCGCCGGGGTCGCCACGGACGCCGGGGACACGTTCTCCCTGACCGCCGCGGCGCGCTACATCCGTGTCGACGGCCTCAGCAACACCGCCAACACCTCCTTCCACCTCACCGAGGTCACCGTCACGGGCGCGGCCTGACGCCCACGGGGTGCGGCGGGGTGCGGCGAAGTGCGGCCGTGCGCGAGGGTAGGGCGCAACTGCAGGGCGGGACGACTGATGTGACGGCAAGGTGGTGGCGGACGTGCGGGCTGTGGTGTTCGAGGAATTCGGGCGGGTGCCGGAGGTTCGGGAGGTGGCCGATCCGGGATGTCCGCCCGACGGGGTGGTCGTACGGGTGGAGGCGACCGGGCTGTGCCGCAGCGACTGGCACGGGTGGCTCGGACATGACGACGGGATCACGCTGCCGCATGTGCCGGGTCATGAATTCGCGGGCCGGATCGAGGAGGTGGGTCCCGGGGTCAGCCGGTGGCGGGTCGGCGACCGGGTGACCGTGCCGTTCGTCTGCGCCTGCGGGAGCTGCGCCGCCTGCGCCCGCGGCGACCAGCAGGTGTGCGAGCGGCAGGAGCAGCCGGGCTTCACCTACTGGGGCTCCTTCGCGGAGCACGTCGCCGTCCCGCACGCGGACGTCAACCTGGTGGGGCTGCCCGACGCCATGCCGTACGCGACCGCCGCGTCGCTCGGCTGCCGCTTCGCCACCGCGTACCGCGCGGTGGTCGCGCAAGGCCGTACGCGGCCGGGCGAGTGGGTGGCGGTGATCGGCTGCGGCGGGGTCGGCCTGTCGGCGGTGATGATCGCGGTGGCCTGCGGGGCACGCGTGGTGGCGGTGGACACCTCGGCCCAAGCCCTCGGCCTGGCACGGAAGTTCGGCGCCTCGGTGGGGGTCGACGCCTCGCGGTCCGATGTCGAAACGGCGGAGGCGGTCCGCGCGGCGACCGACGGCGGGGCGCATGTCTCGGTCGACGCGCTCGGCTCCCCCGCCACCTGTGCGGCCTCCGTGGCGGGGCTGCGGCGGCGGGGCAGGCATGTGCAGGTCGGGCTGCTGCCGTCGGGCGGTGTCGCCGTCCCCATGGACCGGGTGCTCGCGCTCGAACTGGAGATTCTGGGCAGCCACGGCATGGCCGCGCACGCGTATCCGGAGATGATGCGGCTGGTCGCGGCCGGGACGCTCCGCCCCGATCTGCTGGTCGGCTCGGTCATCGGCCTGGACGCGGCGCCGGGCGCGCTGGCCGCCCTCAGCGACGGGTCGGCCGGCGGCGTCACCGTGATCACGCCGCAGAAGAAGTGAGCGCGGGCGTGGTGAGCACGGGCTCGGCGGGGTGAGGGCACGACGTTATAGGCACGGGCTCGGCGGAATAGGCACGGGCGCGCGCTCATAGGCGCGGGCTCGGCGTTATGGGCCCGGGCGCGGTGTCACCCGTACGGACGCGGCGTGCGTCGGCGCCGTCGTGCCGCGGAGCGGTTAGCTTCGGCGAATGCAGAAATGGTCCGGACTTCCGTATCCCCTGGGCGCGACCTATGACGGCTCAGGCACCAATTTCGCCCTCTTCTCGGAAGTGGCGGAGAAAGTCGATCTGGCCGTCATCGACGCGCGCGGGCGTGAACAACGCACCCCGCTGGCGTCGGTGGACGGATCGGTCTGGCACGCGTATCTGCCGGGCGTCGGTCCCGGCCAGGCGTACGGATATCGCGTGCACGGCCCGTACCGGCCGGACAGCGGGCACCGGTGCAATCCGGCGAAGCTGCTGGTGGACCCGTACGCGAAGGCCATCGACGGCCAGCCCGACAGCCACCGGTCGCTGCTCGGTTACCGCGACGACGGCTCGGACGAGCCCGACACCGCCGACAGCCTCGGCCACACCATGCTCTCGGTGGTCGCCGACCCGGCGTTCGACTGGGGCGAGGACCATCTGCCGAAGCGGCCGTACCACGAGTCGGTACTGTACGAGGCGCACGTGAAGGGCCTGACGGTACGTCACCCGGCCTTGCCGGAGAAGCTGCGCGGTACCTACGCGGGAATGGCGCATCCGGCGATCGTGGAGCACCTGACCGAACTGGGCGTCACCGCCGTCGAATTGATGCCGGTGCACCAATTCGTGCAGGACGGCCATCTGCGCGACCGTGGTCTGTCGAACTACTGGGGCTACAACACCATCGGTTTCTTCGCGCCGCACAACGCGTACTCCTCCAGTGGCACGCGCGGTCAACAGGTCACCGAATTCAAGGAGATGGTCAAGGCACTGCACCAGGCGGGCATCGAGGTGATCCTCGACGTGGTGTACAACCACACCGCGGAGGGCAGCGAGCTCGGCCCGACGCTCTCCTTCCGCGGTATCGACAACGCCTCGTACTACCGGCTGGTGGACGACGACCCGCGGCACTGCTTCGACACCACCGGCACCGGCAACAGCCTGCTGATGCGCCACCCCAACGTGCTGCAACTCATCATGGACTCGCTGCGCTACTGGGTGACCGAGATGCATGTCGACGGCTTCCGGTTCGACCTGGCGTCCGCGCTGGCCCGGCAGTTCCACGAGGTGGACCGGCTGTCCGCCTTCTTCGACCTCGTGCAGCAGGACCCGGTGATCAGCCGCGTGAAGCTCATCGCCGAGCCCTGGGACGTCGGCGACGGCGGGTACCAGGTGGGCAACTTCCCCGCTCTGTGGAGTGAGTGGAACGGCAAGTACCGTGACTCGGTACGGGACTTCTGGCGTGGCGCCCCTTCCACCCTGCCGGAGTTCGCCTCCCGGCTGACCGGCTCCTCCGACCTGTACGAGGGCAGCCGCCGTCGCCCGCGCGCCAGCGTCAACTTCGTCACCGCCCACGACGGTTTCACCCTCCGCGACCTGGTCTCGTACAACGACAAGCACAATGAGGCCAACGGCGAGAACGGCAACGACGGGGACAGCAACAACCGTTCGTGGAACTGCGGCGCCGAGGGCCGGACGGAGGACAAGGAGATCCTGGCCCTGCGGGCCCGGCAGCAGCGCAATTTCCTCGCCACGCTCTTCGTGTCCCAGGGCGTGCCGATGCTGGCCCACGGCGACGAGTTGGGCCGCACCCAGCTCGGCAACAACAACGTCTACTGCCAGGACAACGAGATCGCCTGGGTGGACTGGGACCTGGACGAGCCCCGGCGCAATCTTCTGGCGTTCACCCAGCGCGTCATCGCCCTGCGCTCCCGGCATCCGGTGCTGCGCCGACGGCGCTTCTTCCGTGGCGGGGACGGCAAGGGCACGCCGGATCTGGTCTGGTTCCGCCCGGACGGCCGCGAGATGGAGGAGGCCAACTGGCTGCGTGAGGACGCGCACGCGGTGGGCGCCTTCCTCAACGGCGACAGCATCCCCGAGCCCGGCCCGCACGGCGAGCGCGTCACCGACGACTCCTTCCTCGTCCTGGTCAACAGCCATGACGAGCAAGTGGACTTCACCGTCCCGGCCGGTGCCTTCGGCGACGGCTGGCAGATCGTCGTGGACACCGCCGTCGAATCCGACACGGGCGGCCCGGACGGACCGAGCATCCCGGCGAACGCGGTGGTGCCGGTGCACGCGCGGTCGATGACCGTCCTGATCCGTCCGCGCACCGACTGAACCGACTGAGCGGCGAGCCGAACGCCCGGCCCGGTGGACTGACTGACGGCCGGGTCGACTGACGGCTGGGCGGGCGCGAGTCCGCTCAGCCGCTCGTCGTCACCGGGGCGCCGGGCGGACCCGGGACACCGTGCGCACCGGGGAGGAGTGCCAGCAGGGCCCCCTTGTCGGGCTTGCCGCTGGGTGCGACCGGCATCGCGTCCAGCACGGTGACGGTGGCGGGCACGGCAGCCTCGCCCAACTCGGCGCGTACGACGCCGCGCAGGACCTCGGCGGTCGGCGTGCGCCCCACGACGGGTACGACGAAGGCGTGGGCGGCCTCACCGGTCGTCTCGTCGGGAGCCCCGACCACATAGGCCTGGTCGACGTCCGGGTGGGCGGCGAGCGCGGACTCGATCGCTCCCGCGTAGTGCAGGATCGCGTTGACGAAGATGACGTCGCGGGCGCGGCCGACCAGGCGCAGATAGCCGTCGTCCGCGAGGGTGCCGAGGTCGCGGGTACGGATCCAGCCGTCGCTCACCACCTCGCGGGTCTGTTCCTCGTCCTGCCAGTAGCGCGACATGGCGCCCGCGCTGCGGACCCAGATCTCGCCGGGTGTGCCCGGCCGCACGGGGCGCCCCTGGGGATCGCGCACGCTGACGTCGACGCCGGGCATCGGCCGGCCGACCGAGTCCGTCACCTGCTCCGGCCGCTCGGCCAAATCCTCGGGGGTGAGGAGCGCGAGCATGCCCGTCTCGGTCTGCCCGTACCCCTGGTGGACGGCGGGGCCGAGCCGGTCGGCGGCCTCGGCGAGCCGGTGCGGCGGCAGCGGTGAGCCCGCGACGAGCAGGACGCGCAGGCTGCTGGTGTCGATGTCCTCGGTGCGCAGGGTGTCGAGGATCTGGTAGAGCCGGGGGACGGTGCACAGGCAGGCGGTGATGCGGTGGCGCTGCCAGATCTCCGGGAAGGTGAGCGGCGGTTCGGGGATCACGGCGGTGCCGCCGTCGAGCAGACACAGGGAGAGGTGTTCGAGCATGACGGCGCTGGTGAGGGTGCCGAAGACGAGGTAGCGGCGGTATCCGGCGGCGAGTCGGGCGGTAATCGCGCTCCACCGCGCGGGCTGCCACGACCAGTGTTCGCTGAGCGCGCGGTAGGTCTGGGCGCAGCCCTTGGGGTGGCCGGTGCTGCCGCTGGTCAGGGTGATGAGGCCGATGTCGTCGGGGCGGCCGTGCGCGGTCAGGGCGTCGGGCGATGTGTCCGCCGGTGCGGCCGACAGGTCGCGGTCCACGTCGAGCACGGGGCGGGTGCCCGCCGCCGCCAGGAGCGCGGGGGTCGCGGTCGAGTCGTCGGCGACGACCGCGTCGACTCCGGTGGACAGCACATGGGCGAGCTGGCTCGGCGTCAGTCCGGGGCGCAGCCCTGTGACGCGGCATCCCAGCAGGTGGGCGGCGATCTGGGCGGCGAAGCCCCGCGGGGTGACGGCGGTGGTGACGGCCACTCCCCCGCCGGGGCCGAGTCCGGCCGCCCGCAGTCCCGCGACGCAGCGGCGTACGAGGTCGAGCACCTCGCCGCGGCTGACGGGATGTGACCGGAATTCGAAGGCCGGGGTGCCCGGATCGCGCAGGAAAGCGTCCACGAGTGGCTGGGGAAATACCGATTCGGCCGGATTGTTCACGGCGCTCTCCGATCCGGTGGGGCGGTCACGGGGGTCGCGTTTCGGCCGCGGACAACTGCAATGCCGGGAGGGAAACCTCGGCGGGCATATGTGCGCACGGCTCGCACGGCACACGTCGGGCACTTGCGCCGAAGCTGAAATTATCCGCCTGAACACCAAGGGCTGTGGTGTGATATGGATCACATCCCTGCCTATAGATGTCTCCTTTAACTCTCAACTACGGTGACTCCGTCCATCTCAGGAGCCGGGAGGCCCAGTGTCCGGAGAAGAGCGGATCGATTACCTCGTCGTCGGTGCGGGACCCGCGGGAATCCAGGCGGCATATTTCCTGGAACGCGCGGGACGCGACTATCTGATCGTCGAGGCGGGCGCGGCTCCCGGCACCTTCTTCACGAGGTTTCCCAGACACAGGAAACTCATATCCATCAACAAGGTGCACACCGGCTGGGACGATCCCGAGCTGAATCTGCGCACCGACTGGAACTCGCTGCTGTCCGACGAGGGCTCGCCGCTGTTCACCACGGTCACACCCCGGTACTTCCCCGACGCCGACGACATGGTCGGCTATCTCGCCGACTTCGCCGACACCCACCGCCTGCGGATCCGCTACGGCACGCGGATCACCCGTATCTCCCGGCGACCGGCGCAGGACGGCGGCCCGCGCGGGGACTTCGAGACCGTGGACCAGGACGGCACCGTCCGCAGGGCCCGGCGGCTGATCATGGCGACCGGCGTGTCCCGCCCCTACATCCCGCCCATCGAGGGCGTGGAACTGGCCGAGCGGTACGACCTGATGCCGGTCGACCCGGCCGGGTTCACCGGGCAGCGGGTACTGATCATCGGGCGGGGCAATTCGGCCTTCGAGACCGCCGACAACCTCATCGAGACGGCCTCGGTCATCCATGTGGCGGGACCCGGCTCGCTGCGGCTCGCCTGGCAGACCCATTTCGTGGGGCATCTGCGGGCGGTGAACAACAATTTCCTGGACACGTATCAGCTCAAGTCGCAAAATGCCCTGCTCGACGGGGAGATCATGCGCATCACCAGGGACGGCGAGGACGGCCCCTACCGGGTCCCGGTGAAATTCGCGCGGGTGAACGAGGTGGTCAAGGAGATCACCTACGACCGGGTTATCCTTGCCACCGGTTTCCGCTTCGACGCCTCGGTCTTCGCCGAGGAATGCCGCCCGGAACTGACCATCAAGGACAGATTCCCGGCGCAGACGGACGCCTGGGAATCCCCGAACGTACCCGATCTGTATTTCGCCGGCACGATCACTCAGGTGCGGGATTTCAAGAAGTCCACCAGCGGTTTCATTCACGGCTTCCGCTACGGTGTCCGCGCGCTGCACCGCATCCTGGAACAGCGTTACCACGACCGGCCGTGGCCGCGCCGGGAACTGGCCGCCGATCCCGCCGGTCCCGGCGACCGCACCGACCGCACCGACCCCGCCGGACTCCCCGGGACGATCGCCGAAGCGGTGATCGAGCGGGTGAACCGCAGCTCCGCCCTGTGGCAGCTCTTCGGTTTCCTCGGCGACGCGGTCATCGCCTCCCGAGGACCGTCGGGCGAATCGGTCGGCTATCACGAGGAGGTGCCGGTCGACCATCTCCACCAGGCGGTCGGCGACGGCGTCTTCGGAGACGTCGGCCGCTATCTGACGGTCACCCTCGAATACGGCGCCGACCACGACAAGGTGAATCCGTTCGACATCTCCGTGGGCCGGGTGTCGCAGCAGGCGACCGCCGGGCTCGACGGCCGCTATCTCCACCCGGTGGTGCGGCTGTTCGAGAACGGCAAGCCGGTCGCGGAGCACCACATCACGGAGAATCTGGAGAACGAGTGGGACAGCGAGGAGGTCCACCGCGCCCCGCTCGTCCGCTTTCTGACGGACCATCCCGTCACGGGTGACGCCCCCGTCCCCGCCGCCGACCCGTCGTGAACGGGGTGCTGTCGGCGCTGCGGGACAGAGCCCGTGCCCGACTCGACCCGGTCCACTGGGACTTCTACGAGGGCGGCGCGGGCTCCGAGACCGCCCTGGCCGAGAACGAACGCGCCTTCGCCCGGCTGGCCCTGCTGCCCCGGGTGCTGACCGGCACGGGCCACCCGGACACCGGCGTGTCGCTGCCCGGCGGCCGGGCGTCGATGCCGGTGGTGGTCTCCCCCACCGCCTTCCACCGGCTGGCCCATCCGGACGGCGAACGCGCCACGGCGCGCGCTGCCGCGGCGGCCGGCACCGTACTGATCACCTCGCAGGCGGCCACCACCGCCGTGGACGAGGTCACCGCCGCCGCCCGCTCGGTGCGGTCCGACGCCGTGGTGTGGTTCCAGCTCTATCTCCAGCCGGAGGCCGAGGTCACCGCCGCGCTCGTCCGGCGCGCGGAGAAGGCGGGCTGTACGGCGCTGGTGGTCACGGCGGACTCGCCGGTCTTCGGCCGCCGCGGCCGGGACGAGCGCAACGGCTTCCACGACCTGCCGCCGGGACTGGCCGCCGAGAACATGCGGGATCTGCCCGGCGCGCCGCCCGGCCGCACCCGCGACATCGCGATGTCACCGGCCCTGTCCTGGGACGACCTGCGCCGCCTGCGGGACGTCACCGGCCTGCCGGTCGTGCTGAAGGGCGTTCTGCACCCCGCCGACGCCCGGCGCGCGGTCGACGAGGGCGTACAGGCGCTGATCGTCTCCAACCATGGCGGCCGTCAGCTCGACGCGGCACCGGCCACCGTCGAGGCGCTGCCCGCGGTGGCCGACGCGGTCGGCGGGCGCGTCCCCGTGCTGCTGGACGGCGGGGTGCGCGGCGGCTGCGACGTGGTGGTCGCGCTGGCGCTCGGCGCGGCGGCGGTCGGCATCGGCAGGCCCGTGCTGTGGGGCCTCGCGGCGGACGGCGAGGCGGGCGTGACCGCCGTACTGGAGGAGTTGCGGGCCGAGTTGGCGCATGTGCTGACGCTCTGCGGCAGCGCCGACTGCCGCGGCCCGGCACGCGATCAGGTCGTGGCGCGGGGGGCGAGGGCGTGCTGAGGCGCGCCGGGGCGGCGGCGCTCGCGCTGTCCGTCCCCTATTGGCTGCCGCGGACCGTCATCGCCCTGCGGGTGAGGGTCTTCGCCCGGATCAACGGCCCGGAGGGCGTGGTCGTCCCCAACGCGGAGGTGGCCGCGGACCGCTTCACCGAGCTGTACGAGCATCCGGCCGCCAGCGGTCGCAGCAAGGGCGCTGCGCTGTCCGATCTGTTCTGGTACTGGCTCTCCCCCGGTCCCGAGGTCCACCAGGAGCATCTGGAGCCGGGGCCCCGCTACGACGCCGTCGCCCGGACCACCGCCGCGATCCTCGCCGGGACCAGCGCCGAACTCGCCGCGGCCGCGGCCCGGCGGACGGCGCGGGTGCTGGACGAACTCGTGCCGGGCGACGCCGCGTTGGTGCGGCTGCGGGATCTGATGATGCCGGTCTGGGCGGAGTTCTTCTACGGCCTGGTCTTCCGCGAGCCGTGCCCGCCGCACGCGCGCCGGCTCATCGTGGCCAATGCCGAGGACGTCATCAACTCCCTGAAGAACACCCGCCTTCGGCACATGCGGCGGCGCGAGCGGCTGACCCGCTACCTGCTGCGCAGGCTGGCCGCGGGCGACGTACCGCACGCGCTGCCCGCGGAGTTGGAGTCGCCGAAGGACCGCGCGCACTACCTCCAGGGCACCTTCTTCAACACCGCGGTCGTGCAGATGTCGGAGGCGATGGCGCATCTGCTGCTGATGCTCGCCGCGGAATCCGACGTCCAGCAGCGGCTCGCGGACCACCCCGAGGACGACCGGTACCTGTCCCACGTGATGAACGAGACGCTGCGGATGTACCCGCTGTTCGGCATCGCGCACCGCGTCACGGCCGAGGAGATCGACCTCGGCGGCGGCGCGCGCTATCCGGCGGGCACGGTGCTGTGCTTCGACTATCCCGCCTACCACGCGGCGGGGTACGCCGATCCGGACACGTTCGACCCGGAGCGGTGGAATCGGACGTCCGCCAAGCACGCGCACCACATCCCCTTCGGGGTGGCCGCGAACCGGCCGTGTCCCGCCTGGCGGCTCGCCCCGCTGATCATGCGGGCCGCGACCCGCGAGGTGCTGGCCCGCTTCACCCTGCACACCGCGGTGTCGCACACCCGCTCCATCCCGCACCGCGCGCCCTGCCTGCTGGTGCGCCGCGACCGGCCGCTGCCGCGGTACCGGATCGCCGTCGTCCGGGCGTTCCTGCGGGTCCGCGACCGCTGGGAGGACGTCGGCCGCAGTCTGCTCCAACTGGCCTTCGGCACCTGGATGGTGCTGGACGCGCGGCGGCAGCGGCCGACAGAGCGGTGGTTCGCCGCGCACGACACGCAGGGCCGCCCGCTGACCGGCGCGCGTCCGGGCGGTCACGGCCCGGACGACGACGCGTCCGGCGGGCCCGCGGACCGCTGTCCTCACCCCCACTGACCCCGGCAGTCACAGGCACTGCCTCCCCCCATGAATCCGCACCCGCCGAAGGGCAGCCCGCCATGTCCGCGACCGCGCTCGGCCCCGCCTTCCTGCTCGCCGTCGTCGTCATCCTCCTCACCTGCCGGATCGCCGCCTGGGCGCTGCGCCCGCTCGCCCAGCCGCCCGTGGTGGCCGAGATGATCGCGGGCGTGCTCCTCGGTCCCTCCGTGCTCGGCCTCGTCGCCCCCTCGTGGGAGCACGCCGTCTTCCCCGCAGACCTGCGGCCCGTGCTGTACGTGGCCGGGCAACTCGGTCTGGTGCTCTTCATGTTCCAGGCGGGGTACGAATTCCGCGTCGACCGGATCAAACCGGTGGCCAGACCCGCCGCGCTGATCTCGACGGCCGGGATTCTCGTACCGCTGGCACTGGGCACCGCGCTGGTGTGGGCCGTGCGCGCTTCGGTGCACACCGCTCCCGCCGGTGTGCCGATGTACGTGGCCGCGCCCTTCGTCGGCGTCACACTGTCGATCACCGCGTTTCCCATGCTGGCCAGGATCATCACCGAACGCGGCCTGACCGACACGGCGTTCGGCACCATCTCGCTCGCGGCCGGCGCGCTGGACGACGTCGTCGCGTGGATTCTGCTGGCGGGCGTCCTCAGCCTGTCGCGCGGCACCTCCGGGCCCGTCGTGCTCGCGGTGGCGGGCGCGGCCGGTCTCGCGGCGGTGCTGTTCGCACTGGTGCGGCTGCGCGCTCCCGCGATCCGGATCGCGGAGCGGCTGCCCTCGGATCAACTGCTGCTGGTGACCTTGCTGTTGCTGTGCCTGGCGGCCTGGTACACCGACCGGATCGGCCTCTACGCGGTCTTCGGCGCATTCAGCCTGGGCGTCGCGTATCCGAGGGCGCCGAGGATCGACCGTACGCTGGAGGCCGCGGCGCCGGTCAGCCGCGTCCTGCTGCTGCCGCTGTTCTTCACGTACTCCGGGCTGAACACCGACACCGGTCTGCTGACCGACCCGACGCTGCTGCTGTTCGCCGCGGGCTGCACGCTGGCCGCCGTGGTCGGGAAGTTCGGCGCGTGCTGGCTGGCCGCCAGGCTCGCAGGGCAGAGCGGTCCCGTGGCGCTGCGGGTCGGCACGCTGATGAACGCGCGCGGGCTGATGCAGCTCATCGCCATCAACGTCGGGCTGGCGGAGGGCGTGGTGACGCGGTCGATGTTCACCGTGCTCGTCCTGGTCGCGCTGGTGACCACGGTGATGGCCACGCCGCTGCTGGCGCTGTGGGACCGGCGGGACGGCGGCGTCCCGGACGCGCCCGCCGTCCCCGCCGCCCCGCCTCCGTCGAAGGTCTCCGCCGTCAGCGAGTGAGGACGCGGCCTCGCCGCCGGGCCGGACGCGGCGCGGTCAGCGGGGCGCGCCGAACGAGCTGAGCGGTGTCGGACGCAGCGGCTTCCCGTGCCAGGCCGCCGTGAAGTCGCGGGCGGCGAGCGAGCACGTGAGCGTCAAGTGATGCGGGGTCTCCAGGAATCCCAGCTCGGCGACGAAGGTGTCGGCGTCGGTCCAGCCCGCGCTGACCGCGGTCGGTACGGGGACGGCGGGCCGTTCGGCGACCGCCCAGCCGGTCCCGGCGAAGCGCAGCGCGAACGGCGGCTCGTCCTCGTCCTTCGCCTGGTCGAGCGTGAGGATCCAGCCGTCGCCGTCGGCCGTCAACTCCACCGCCGTCAGGCTCGGTTGGGCCTCGGCCTCGCCGTCGCGCGGCGCGAACCGCACTCCGGACCACGCCTCGGTGTCGGCGGGCGCCGCCTCCCCCTCGACCGTCGGGAGGACGAGCCGGGACAGCCGCTCGCGCAGCGCCGCGTCCTCGGCGCTCTCCGCCGCGTCCTGCCCCGCGGCGCTCACCGGCTCCGGCCCGAAGGCGGGCAGCAGGTGCTCCCAGATCATGTCCATCACGGACTGCATGAGATCGGTGTTCGCGGTGATCGCGATCACCACGTCGTGCTCGGGCAGCACGACGCAGAACTGCCCGACCGCCCCGTCACCGCGGTAGCCGTGGCGCGACATCCAGAACTGGAAGCCGTATCCCTGCGCCCAGTCCGAGTTCCGCGCCTCGGGCGAGCCGTCGCTGTTGTCGACGTGCGCGCGGGTCGCCTGCTCGACCCAGGACGCCGGAAGGAGCTGCTCGCCCTCCCACACGCCCTTGTCGAGGTAGAGCTGGCCGAGTCGGGCGACCGCGTCGGTGGCGGCGTGCAGCCCGCTGTAGCCCAGCTCGCGGCCCGCCCTGTCGCGCTCCCACAGCGTCTCGCCGATGCCGAGCGGATCGAGCAGCCGGGGCCGCAGGTACTCGGTCAGCGTCTGTCCGGTGGCGCGCTGGATGATGGCGCCGAGGGTGTACGTGGTGGGCTGGTTGTACGCGAACACCGAGCCCGGCTCGCGGTCCGGCGGGATCAGCAGGAAGCCGCGGACGGGCTCTTCCGCGTCGATCGCGTGCGCCTGGACCACGGTCTCGGACAGGTGACCGCTGGCCATGGAGGCGATGTGCCGCACCTTCATGGCGCGGCTTCCGGGATCGGTGATGTCGGCGTCGAATTCGGGGAAGTAGGAGATGACCCGGGCGTCCAGGTCCAGCAGTCCCTCCTCGATGGCGAAGCCCACGGCCGATCCGGTGAAGCTCTTGCTGATCGAGTAGAGCCGGTGCGGCCGGTCGGCGGTGAAGGGAGCCCACCAGCCGGAGGCGACCACACGGCCGTGCCGCAGGATCATCAGGCCGTGCGGTTCGACACCGGGCGCCGCCTCGATCGCGTCGAGGAACGCCTGGACTGCGCGGGCGTCGACGCCTTGCGCGGCCGGGCTGCTGACGGGCAGCGGGTGAGCGGTCATCGGGCTTCCTCCTGCTGCTGGATCTTCGACGGCCATCCTCGCCGCGCCCCGGCACGGGTGTCCAGGGGGGGTGTCGTCGGCGGGCCGCCGGACAGATCCGCGCGCGGGG
Organism: Streptomyces sp. NPDC025721; assembly: GCF_055558595.1. Classification (NCBI taxonomy): domain Bacteria; kingdom Bacillati; phylum Actinomycetota; class Actinomycetes; order Kitasatosporales; family Streptomycetaceae; genus Streptomyces; species Streptomyces sp. NPDC025721. The sequence goes on from NZ_JBVHMF010000025.1 coordinate 103,779, forward strand.
CCGCCGCGTCCCGTCCGCCGGGTCCCGTACGGCCCCGGTGACGCGATGCGGTCGCGCCGAATAGCGGACATTCCGCATTCCGAATGGCCGCCATTCGCATAACGGGTGCGGATTATCGGCGGCCCGACCGTCGAGAACTCCCGCTATTCGTCCCGCGGATGACCGCCTTCCGAAAGACGCGATCGACGCAGATGGGAGGCGTCGATACGTTCATCCCCAACTTGTCGACGGCGCGTTGCCGCCCACGTCGGGCCGTGTTCGGCAATTCGCGCCACGCCGGAGAGGACGTCATGTCACCCCCCCACCCCATGGTGATCGCACCCGCTCCACCCCGTATGAGCCGCCGTCTGCTGACCTGGGTACTGACCGCCCTGGCCATGCTCACCGTGGTCCCGCTGATGACGGTGACCGCCGCGACATCGGCCACCGCCGCCGAAACCCCCCTCAACCCCAGCCAGTTCCACGGCGTGCACTGGTCGCGCCTCGGGGACAACTTCACCTTCGACAGGCTCGTGCTCCAGGGCCTGTCGGCCAACGACGACTACAACTCCGCCAGGACCAAGGCCGACGGTATGTTCGCCGCGTTCCAGAGCACTCTGGGCGCCAACACCGTGCGGCTGCCGATGAATCCCGCCACGGTCAACTGGAACACCTACAACGCCGTGATCGACGCGGCGACGGCCAAGGGCTTCAAGGTCATTCTCTGTTACTGGTCGGAGGACGGCAGCAACACGATAACCAGCGCTTACCTGCCCACCTGGAATCAGATGTGGGACACGGAGATCGCCCGGTATCTCAGCAATCCGCTCATCTCCTTCGACCCGATGAACGAGCCCGTCGGCATGACCACTCCCCAGTGGCTCGACTTCGCCGCCAACTGGATCGCCCGGGCGAGCGCGGCCGGGCTGCCCAGGAGCCGGATGTTCATCGAGGGCGCCCAGGCCGACGGCGGCGGCTGGGGAAGCGACCTCAGGCCGCTGTGCAACGACTCCCGTTTCAACGGGGTCTACCTCGCGATGCACCGCTACGCCTTCCCCTACGGCGCGCGGTCGTACAGCGACTGGGTCAACGACATCAAGACCTACATGGGCAACTGCTCCTCGCGCACCGTCATCGAGGAGTTCGGCGCCGACGCCGACAACGGCATCAACTACGACGCCACGCCCAGCAGCACCACGCCCAAGGAAGTCGCCTTCCTGCGGGCCGTCACCGATGTCGCCCGCCAGTACAACCTGGGCACGATCTGGTGCCACGGCATAGGCGGCAGGACCACCAGTTCCGACCACGACTCGCTGAACATCCTCAGGCTCTACAGCGCGTACGGCGGCGGCACCCAGAATCTGCCGCTGTGGGTCCCGAACCAGACGGCCGTCAACCGCCTCGAATACGCCTGGGGCGCGTCCGGCGCGAGCACGACCCGGCTGCGCGATGTCGGGTACACCGCGTGCCTCGACGTCCCCGGCGCGTCCCACGTCAATGACGTCCAGCTCCAGGTGGCGGGCTGCGGCGCCGGCGACAACCAGCAGTGGACACGCCAGTCCAACGGCGCGATCAGCGTCTACAACGGGACGAAGTGCCTGGACGCCCAGGGCTTCGGCAAGACCAACGGCACTCATGTCATCAGCCATGACTGTCTGGGCACCGCCAACCAGCAGTGGCTGTTCTTCTCCGACGGCACGGTCCGCGGCGTCGACTCGCACCTCTGCCTGGACGCCGACCTCTACAGCGCCCAGAACGTCCAGCTCTGGTCCTGCGGGAACGGCACCAACCAGAAATGGCAGCTCCTGTGACGAGGACGCCTGCCGGGCACATGCGCCGCCGGTCGCGGAGACTCCACCCCGCGGCCGGCGGCGCTCGCCGAGCCGGCGGGCGGCGGCACCGTGCAGGAGGCGGCGGAAGCCGCCGCTCCGGGCCATTCGCTTAACGGATTGACGCCTCCCGAAACACGAACTTCACACGCACGACTCTTGGCCTTAGCGTCATCCGCATCCTGACAGGCCGATATACGGCGTCCGGAGATCAGGTGTACCGGGGCGTCAGATCAGGTGTACCGGGGCGTCCCCCATCACTTCACGGAGGAAACATGTCTGCCGGAATTGCGAGCCGAGGATGACGGGCGGGGCGCCGGCGATCGTGGTGCGCCATGTGTCGAAGTCGTTCGGCGGTGTCGCGGCGGTCCAGAATGTGTCCTTCACCGTATCGGGCGGCGAAGTCGTCGCATTGGCGGGTGAAAACGGCGCGGGGAAATCCACGGTGAAGAACATCATCGGCGGAATCCTGCGTCCCGACACCGGGCGGGTCGACTTCGGCGGGCCCGGCGCCGACGCCGACAAGGCGGGTGCGGCGGGTGCGGCGGGCGGTGCGGCGGCCGGAACGGGCGCTGCGAGAAAGCGCTCAGGTGTTGCCACGGTGCACCAGGAGACCAGTCTCTTCCCGGATCTCACGGTCGCCGAGAACATCCTCATCGGCCGGCTGCGCGACGGCCGCTCGCTGACCGTCAGGCCAGGACGCCTCAAGCGGCTCGCGGCGCCCGTCCTGCACCGTGTCGGCGCGCGCTTCGGCCCGGAGGCGCTCGTACGGGACCTGTCCGCCGGGCAGCGGCAGTTGGTGGAGATCGCCAAGGCGCTGGCCACCGAACCGCGGGCCATCGTCTTCGACGAGCCGACCGCTTCGCTCAACCTCGCGGAACGCGAACTGATCATGCGGATCATCGAGCAGTTGCGCGCCGACGGAGTGGCGGTTCTCTACATCTCGCACTATCTGGAGGAGATCGCGCGGCTCAGCCAGCGCATCGTGGTGATGCGGGACGGACAGGTCGTCGGCGACCGCCCGACGAGCGAACTGGACCGCAGCGCGCTCGAAGCCCTCATGGTGGGACGCGAACTCGCCCGGGGATACCCGGCGCTTCCGCGTCCGCGGTCCGAGACCATGCTCTCGGTGCGGGACCTCGACGACGACGCACGCGTCAGCGGGGTCTCGTTCGACATCGCCAAGGGCGAGATCTTCGGGCTCGCGGGGCTGATGGGCTCCGGTCGCACCGAGGTCGCCAGGGCCGTCTTCGGGCTCGGCGGCAGGACCGGGCGGATCGAGATCGCGGGGCAGCCGCTGCGCCGCGGCGATGTCCGCGCGGCCATCGCGGCCGGAATCGCGTTCGTCACCGAGGACCGCGCGCACGAAGGGCTCTTTCTGGAGCGGCCCATTCGGGAAAGTCTCTCCCATGTCGACCTCGGCTCGGTCTCCGCCGCGCGAAAGGGCGGCTGGCTGGACCACCGGGCCGAACGGCGTCTGGCCCAGGAACTCGCCGCCAAGGTCGGGCTCGTCGCCCGCGGCGGCCTGGAATCCGGCGGGAATTCACTCAGCGGCGGAAACCAGCAGAAAGTCGTCATCGGCAAGTGGCTTGCCAGGAAACCACGTCTGATCATTCTGGACGAGCCGACCCGGGGAATCGACGTCGGCGCCAAGGCGGAAATCTACCGTCTTCTCATCGACCTGGCCGACAGCGGATCGTCCATCCTGCTCATCAGTTCGGAAATGGAGGAAGTGCTCGGCCTCAGCCACCGCGTCGGGGTCATGCACGACGGCAGATTGGTTGACATTCTCGACAGGTCCCAGGCCACTCAGGAAACGGTGATCAGGCTCGCCACGGGCGGCGTCCGATGAGAACCCCTTCGTGGCTGTACGACGGCCCCCGCGCGCTGGTGCGGCGACAGCCGCTGCTGCCCGTGCTGGCGGTGCTGCTGATCGTTCTGTCGGTGTCCTACGACGGCTTCGCCGGTACGGCGAACTTCCGCAACATCGCCGTACAGGCGAGTCCCCTGACCATCGCCGCGGTCGGCGCGACCTACGTGGTCATCACGTCGGGCATCGACCTGTCCGTCGGCTCGATGCTGTTCCTGGCCGCCGCCGTCGAGTCCAGCGACGCCCTGATCGGCAGGCCCGCGGGCGTGGTGTTCCTCGCCGTCGCCGCGGCGGGGGTGTGCATGGGGCTGCTCAACGGCGCCGCGGTCGCGACGAGCCGGGTGCCCGCCCTCATCGTCACCCTCGCCACTCTCCAGGTGTTCCGCGGCGCCGGGGGTCATATCACCGGCCAGCAGAACATCAACCTCCCGGCGAATCTCCGGCACATCGGCACATCGGCGGTGCTGGGGGTTCCCGCGCCGGTCTGGCTGGCCGCGGCCGCGGCGCTCGGCGGGGGCTGGGTGTTCAGCCGCACGCTGTTCGGCCGGTATCTCCAGGCGGTGGGTTCCCACCGCGACGCCGCCGTCAACGCGGGCCTGCCGGTGAAATGGGTGACCGTCGGGGCGTACGCGCTGGCCGGGCTGCTGGCCGCGCTCGCGTCCCTCACCCAGACCGGCCGCCTCGGCGCCGTTCAGCCGTCCATCGGCCAGGGCTACGAACTGACGGTCATCACGGCCGTCGTCCTCGGCGGGACGAGTCTGTTCGGTGGCCGCGGCAGCATCACCGGCACCGTCCTGGGCGCCCTCGTCCTCACGACCGCGCAGACCGGACTGGTGTTCTCCGGGGCCTCTCCCTATGTCTTCGACATCGTCCGGGGCGCCGTTCTGCTCGTCGCTGTTCTCGCCGCCGCCGTCCGGTGGCGCAATCCGGTCCGGCTGTTCGGTCCGACCCGTCCCTCTCCGTCGGACGGCCCCCGGACCGTGCCCGCGGAGGCCGGCGCAACGAAACTGAAGGAGCTCAGATGAAGCCGAACCTGATCACAAGATGCGCGGCCGTCGCGGCCGTGGCCTGCCTGGCGCTGACGGCCTGTGGCTCGTCCTCGAAATCCGGGGCGGGATCGACGTCCGGGGGCAAGCACGGCACGATCGGGGTCAGTTTCGATCTGCTCAACGCGATCCGCACCTCGGAGAAGGTTTCCATCGAGAAGGCGGCGGCAGCGGCCGGTTACAAGGTCGTCTTCTCCGTCGCGGACCAGGACGCGCAGAAGCAGGCGTCGCAGATCCAGGATCTGATCCAGACACGCAAGGTCGACGCGCTCATCGTCATCGCGCAGGACGGGAAGCAGATCGCCTCCTCGATCAGCCTGGCCAAGGCCCGCCGCGTTCCCTTCGTGACCATCGACCGGGCGGTCGCCGACGTACAGGACGTCACGTTCCAGATCACCGGCGACCCCAAGGCGGACGGCAAGCTGGCGGCGGACGAGTTCGCCGCGGCGGGCAAGTCCAAGCCGTTGAAGGTGCTGGAGCTGGTGGGCGCGCTCACCGACCAGAACGCGATCGGCCGCAGGGACGGCTTCGACCACACACTGGACGGCAACCCCGACGTCACGGTGGTCAGCCGGGTCCCCACCAACTGGGACCCGTCCCAGGCGCTGGACGGCACCTCCAACGCGCTGCAGAAGGACTCCGGCATCAACGCGATCTTCGTTCCGTCGGACTTCCTTCTGCCGTCGGTGCAGTCGGCGCTCACCACCGCCATGCGGCTCGCTCCGATCGGCGACCCCAAGCATGTGTTCCTGGTGACGATCGACGGTGACGAGAACGGCTGCAAGGCCATCAAGGACAAGACCCTCGACGCCGACATAGCCACCCGCGTCGACCAGTTCGGCAAGGAGGCCGTCGCGTCGATCGCCACGGCGCTGGCCAAGCAGACCGTCAACCCCAAGACGGTCCAGAGCGCGGGCGTGACCCTCGACCAGGCCAACTTCGCGGCCGTCAGCTCCCAGGTGTGGGGTTGCGGTGCCTGAGACCGCCGACACCGGATCGCGTCCGGGCCGCCTGTCGTGGCTGCGTGATCCGGCCCGTCGTCCCGCCTGGTTCGGCGATCTGTCGATGCTGCCGGCCCTCGCCGTGCTGATCGCCGTCCTGAGCCTGACCACCGACGGCCTGCTGACGTCGTCGAACATCACCAATGTGTTCAGCCAGTCGGCCGTCGTCGCGATCGCCGCCATCGGCGCGACCTTCGTGATCCTCACCGGCGGCATCGACCTGTCCACCGGGAGCGTGATCGGCGCCAGCGGCGTCGCGGGGGCGTGGGTCATCACCACGACCGACAGCGTCGCGGCGGGCATCACGTTCGCGCTGCTGACCGGGGCGGCCATCGGTGTGCTGGTCGGACTGCTGGTCGCCAGGCTGCCCGTCGTGCCGTTCGCGGTGACGCTCGCGGCGCTGTACGTCGTCAGCGGCGCCACGACGCTCCTCAGCCACGGCAGGACGATCGCCCCCGTCCCGACCGGTTTCGTCGACTTCAGCATCGACGGGCCCGGCGGCGTGCCGTACGCCGTGTGGATGACGGTCGGGCTGTACGTGGTCGCGCAGGTCGCCCTGACGCGCACGGCGTGGGGCCGCCGGGTCCTGCTGCTGGGAGCCAGCGAGGAGGTCGCCCGGATCAACGGGGTCAACGTCCCCCTCATGAAGACCAGCGTGTACGCGGTGGCCGGTCTGTTCTCGGCGCTGGCCGGTGTCGTGCTGACCTCGGAACTGGCCGGGGCGGGAGCGAGCATGGGCAGCCCCCTGCTGCTCAACGTCGTCGGCGGCGTGGTCCTCGGCGGCACCAGTCTGTTCGGCGGTCGGGGCAGCCTGCTGCGCACCGCGACAGGGGTGCTGTTCCTCGGCTTCCTCTCCAACGGCATGAGCCTGCTCGGACTGGCCTCCTACGACCAGCAGATGGTGACCGGCGCGCTCATCTTCGTCGCCGCCTGCGGGGACGGTCTGGTGCGCTGGATACGCCCACGGTCGGCCACTGCCTGACCGCCGCCGTCGCCGTACCTCACTCAACAACTCGACCCATGGACGAAGAAGCAGGCGATCAATGAGATTCACCCACAAAGTCGCGGTGGTCACCGGCGCCAACTCCGGTATCGGCCGGGCCACCGCCGTGCGGCTGCTGGCCGAAGGCGCTCAGGTGCTCGCGGTCGACCTCCGCCATGACGCACCGTGGCCCGAGCCCGACCGCGACCGGCTGAGCACGCTCACCCTCGATGTCGCGGCGGCGGACGCCGCCGACGTCCTGACCGATACCCTGCGGTCGCGCTTCGGGCGCGTCGACGTGCTCGCCAATGTGGCGGGCATCCTGCGCATCGCGCCCTTCCTCGACGTGAGCCGCGCCGACTGGGACCGCGTCCTCGCGGTGAACCTGACGGCGCCGTTCTTCCTCGCCCAGGCGGTGGCGCGGATGATGGTCGACACGAAGACTCCCGGACGCGTCGTCAACGTCTCGTCGGTGCACGCCGTCGTCTCCGAGCCGGGCGCCGCGCCGTACACCGCGACCAAGGGCGGTCTCGAGGCGATGACGCGGACCATGGCGTCCGAACTCGCCCCGCACGGCATCACGGTCAACTGCGTACGGCCGGGGCCGGTGCGTACCGGCATGAGCGACCCGATCTACACACCCGCCGTCGAGCGGGCGCTGGAGTCCCGCGTGCCGCTGGGCATCGCGCCGCCCGAGTGGATCGCGGCGGCCATCTGCTACCTGGCGTCCGACGAGGCGTGCTACACCACCGGAGCCGGTCTCGATGTCGACGGAGGGTACGCGATGGACGGCGCGCTTCCCGGATTGGCGTACTCGTGAGCGCCCGGGAGCAGCGGGTCGCGGTGGTCACCGGGGCGGCGTCCGGCATCGGCCGGGCCACGGCGCTCCGGTTGGCGGACACCGGATACGACCTCGCGGTGCTGGACATCGACGCCGACGGGCTGGCGCGGACCTGCGCGGAGATCGAGAAAGCGGGGGGTGCGGCCCGCGCCTTCCCCGTCGACCTGCGCGATCCCGACGCGGTCGGCTCGGTCACCAGGGAAGTCGCCGTCACGCTGGGGACGCCCGCGCTGCTGGTGAATGTCGCGGGCACCGGACTCGCCGCGACGGTGCTGGAGACCAGCGACGAGGACTGGGACCGCGTCCTGTCGGTCAATCTCACCGGGCCCTTCCTCACCACCCGCGCGATGCTGCCGCTCATGCTCGACAACGGCGGTGGCGTGGTCGTCAACGTCGCCTCGGTCGCGGGCCAGGTCGGCCTCGCCCGGCGGGCCGCGTACTGCGCCTCCAAGGCGGGGCTGGTCGGGCTGACCCGGGCCATCGCGGTGGACCACGCCAAGGATGGCATCCGGTGCGTCGCGGTCTGCCCCGGCACCGTCGCGACCGAGTGGATCGACAAGATCGTCGCGAACGCCCCCGATCCGCTCGCGGCCCGGCAGGCGATGGCCGCCCGCCAACTGGACGGACGGCTGGGCTCGCCCGAGGAGATCGCCGCCACGATCGCCTTCGTCGCGGGCCCGGACGGCCGCTTCGTCAACGGCGCGGCGCTGATCGTCGACGGCGGCCTGACCGCGGCGTGAGCCGTCCTCGGAAGGGGACCGGCCGAGTGCCGGGGAGTGACGGTCCGGGGTCCGCCGGGGCCGCCTCTCACGGACGACGCCGTCCGCGAGTGGCGGCCCCGGTCCCCGGCCGGACCGCGCTGATCAGGCATTGATGTCCTGCACGCCCGTAGTGGCCCGGGGGGCGATCGGGTAATTTGGCCGCACACGAAAGGAACCGTCAGTGACCCTGTCCACAGGTGACAACGACGTCCCGTCCGAGCAGGGGACGACGGTTCCCCGCGACGCGATGTCTCTGCAGACAGCGTGGCTGCGCAGCTTCCTCGCGGTCGCCGACCGGGGCGGATTCGGCACCGCCACGCATACTCTGCACCTTTCGCAGTCGCGGGTCAGCGCGCACATAGCGGCGCTGGAACACGCCCTGGGGGTCACGCTCTTCGACCGCAAGGCCCGCCCGGTCTGCACCACGCAGGCGGGTGACCTCTTCTACGGTCACGCGCGGGCGGCGCTCCAGGAACTCCAGCGCGGTGTCGACGCCGCCCGCAGTACGCAGGACCAGATCGTCGCCCACCTCACCGTGGCCAGCTACCCGTCGGTCAGCTCCACCTATCTCCCGACGCTCCTCCAGATCCTCAAGGCCGACCATCCCGGTCTCACCGTCGAGCTCTGGGAAGGGACCGCGGCCACGTTGGAGGAGGCCGTCGCGACGGGCACGGTCGACATCGCCTTCCGGCCGACGCTGCCGAAGATGCGCGAGCCCACGCTGTGCCACCGCACGATCTGGCGGGAGGACATCGTCGCGGTCATGCGGGACAACGATCCGCTGGCGACCAAGGCGACCGTCCGCGTGGACGACATCCTCTCCCGGCCCCTCATCGGCAATCCGGCCGGTTCCGAGGAGGAGGGCGGCGGCTACGACCTGCGGCACATGCTCGGGGAGTACGAGTCGAAGGCGGACATCGCCTATCTCACCGATCATCCCGCCACGCTCATCGCCCTTGTCCGGTCGGCGTTCGGCATCGGGATCATCAACCAACTGGCCGTGGAGACAACGACGACGGACGGTCTCACCGTCCGCCGTATCGAGTCGCCCACCGCCCACCGGGACGTCGCGCTGTTCTGGCCCCGCCGGCGTTCGAGCAACGCGGCCGTCTGCGCCTTCCTCAACGCGCAGGGCCGCACGCCGCTCCCGGCGAGCGTACGGCCCCTTCCGCCGACGGCCTGAGCCGGTCGCCCGGACGCCGCCGCCGTACGCGCCCGGAGCGGCCTTCCCGTCTCAGCCGCGGAAGGCCGCCACGGGGACGCCGCGCGTGTCCGTGGCGACGACGAAGACGGAGCCGGACAGCGGGGAGCGCTCCAGATCCTCGGCGGACAGGCCCTCGCGGGCCGAGGTGACATACAGCCTGCCGTCGGCGCCGAAGGCACAGCTCGTGGGCTGCGGGACGGGCACCGGCACGCGTCCGATCACGCGGCCCGCCGGGTCGTAGCGCCGTACCTCGGCGCCGCCGTGCATGGCTGTCCAGAAGCAGCCGTCGACGTCGACCGCCAGGCCGTCGGGGACCCCGGAGCCGTCGGTCTTCGTCAGGACCTCAAGGCCGCCCAGTTCCCCGGAGTCGGCGTCGAACGCGCTGCGGTAGAGCAGTCGGGCGTAGCTGTCGGCCAGGTACATCACGGTGTTGTCGGCGTTCCAGCCCAGTCCGTTCGGCAGGACCAGCCCGTCCGCGACGACGACGCTCGGGGCGTCTGCGTCCCAGCGGTGGAGCCGTCCCTGGCCGGGGGCGAACCGCATGTCGTTGCTGCCCGCCCAGAACCGTCCGCGGGCGTCCACCTTGCCGTCGTTCATCCGCAGGTTCGGCTCCGGCAGGACCGGGTCGACGACGGTGGTCACGCCGTCGACGACGAAGCCGAATCCGCCGGCCACGGCGGCGGCGAACCCGTCGTCGTGGGCCCGCGGCGCGACCGCGCCCACCATGACACCGACCTCGGTCACGGTCTGCCGCCCGGTGGCCAGGTCGTCCTCGTAGACCGTGCCGCCGTAGATGTCGACCCACACCAGCCGGCCGGTCCTGGGGTCGAAGACAGGGCCCTCCCCCACCTCGGAGGTGTCGCTGCGCACCGCGACATCCAGATCGGTGTAGGTCCGCACACTGCCCATGACGACTCCGTTTCCGCGTGACGTCCACGTTTTCCCGCGTGTTCTTCGGCCGCGTGCCTCTTCTGCGTGCTGTTCCGGGCAGTCGCGGCGGCCCCTGCCGGACAACCTCGCCCGCAGCCGTGGCCACTGTCAACGGCGGATAGCGGATGGCGGGGATCCGGGCTGCGAATGGGCCGTTTCCCGTGGTCGCGCACGGCCCAATTCACAGCGGTGGGAAGGAGTCCCTCCGGCCGGGGTGCGTGCAGCACCGCCCTGATGAAGGCGCGGGCCGCCGCGCCCAGCGGCCGTTCGGAATGCCACCAGGGCCCTCGCCAGGTCCTGAGCCCGCACGGGGACCTCGCACGGGACCCCGAGCAGGACCCTGCAAGGAGACCCCTCACAGATAGGCAGGCAACCTGCTAATCTATTCGACAGGCAGCCTGCCTATTCGAGGCCGCTGCGACCCGCCCTGGACCACGCCCGAACGCGGGCGGCAGGGGACCGGCGGGCGCGGGAAGCGAGAGGAGTCACGCGGTGAAGGTCATCGCACGCGGTGCCGTACCGGTACTCGTCAGCGGGGCGCACGGCGACAGGCGGGGAAAGCCCTTCGGCGCGCGCTTCGTGACCCCGCTGTACACGGGGGCCGCGCTCAATCCGGTCAACAGCTCCGTGATCGCGACGGCTCTGGTCCCCATCGCCGCCTCGCTGGACATACCGGTCGGGCGGACCGCGATCCTGATTTCGAGCCTCTATCTGACCAGTGCGATAGCGCAGCCCGCGGCCGGACGGCTGGCGGAGGTGTTCGGCCCGCGCCGGGTGTTCCTGACCGGCACGCTCATCGTGCTCGCCGCGGGCGTGATCGGCGCGATCGCCTGGAATCTGCCCGTCCTGGTGCTCTCCCGCGTCCTGATCGGCGCGGGCACGTCCGCCGCCTACCCCTCCGCGATGCTGCTGATCCGCCGCCGGGCGACCGCGGTCGGTCTCCAGGATCCGCCGGGCAACGTCCTCGGCGGTCTGGCGGTCGCCGGTGCGGCCACCGTGGCGATCGGCCCGGCCGTGGGCGGGCTGCTCGTCGGCGGGCTCGGGTGGCAGACCGCGTTCCTGGTCAACGTCCCGGCCGCCGGTGCCGCCTTCGCGATGGCGCTGCTGTGGATCGACAAGGACCCCGCCCGCGCCGGGGGCCGCTCACCGCGCGAGCTGGCCGTACGCATCGACGTCGTCGGCATGGCGGGCTTCACGGGCGCCCTCACCTCGCTCCTGGTCTTCCTGACCGGGCTGCCCACGCCGGACTGGACCGCGCTGGCGGCCGCGGTCGTGCTGGCGGGAGCACTCGTCGCCTGGGAACTGCGGGCCGCCCGTCCGTTCCTCGATGTGCGGCTGCTCGCCTCGAAGCCCGCGCTGACCCGCACGTATCTGCGCAACGGGCTGACGCTGATGGGCACCTATGTGATCCTCTACGGTCTGACCCAGTGGCTGGAGGCCGCGCACGGGCTGTCCGCGTACCAGGCGGGCCTGGTCCTCGTCCCGATGGGCGCCCTGTCGGCCGTCACGGCCCGGATCGCCTCGCGCCGCACATCGGTGCGGGGCGTGCTGATCGGCTCCGCGGTCCTGCTGCTGCTCGGCGCGGCGGCCGCCCTGCCGCTCACGGCGCACACACCGGTCGCCGCCGTCGTCGCCGTCACCGCGCTGTTCGGCCTCACCTCGGGGGCGAGCACCGTGGCCAACCAGACGGTCCTCTACCGCGAGTCCCCGCCCGAGAGCGTCGGCACGGCCTCGGGGCTGCTGCGCACCTTCGGGTACATCGGCTCGATCGCCTCGGCGGCCATCACCGGGATCGCCTTCCACAGCCGCGTCGACGACACCGGCCTGCACCGTATCTCGTGGTCGCTGGTCGCCATCGGCGCCGTCGTCCTCCTCATGACCGTCTTCGACCGCCACCTGGCCGGTGTCCGACAGGGCTCCGCGGCGGCGGTCGATCCCCCCGCCCCACACGACCACACCGCTGAACCGCACCGCTCAGGTGATCCGCGTCTCTCAGAAAGTACCGACATGACCACCCCCGCCCAGCCCGTCGTCGCCTCCCGTACCGCCCTGTTGCTGATGGACTTCCAGCCCGCGGTCCTGGCCGCCGTTCCCGACGGCGAGGCCGTGCTCGCCCACGCCCAACAGGCCCTGTCCTGGGCACGTTCGCTGGACATCCGCGTCGTCCACGTCCGCGTCGCCTTCGCACCGGAGGACTTCGCCGCCGTGCCCGACCGCAACAAGTCCTTCGCCCCCGTCGCCCGGCAGGGGTTCCTCGCCGACGGCAGCCCGGAGGCGGACCTGCACGACGCGCTCGACGTACGGGAGGGCGACATCGTGGTGCGCAAGGTCAGGGTCGGCGCGTTCTCCGCCGCCACCGGACTCCACCCGACGCTGCTCGGCCAGGAGATCGACACCCTCGTCCTCGCCGGGCTCTCCACCTCGGGCGTGGTGCTCTCGACCGTGCGGCACGCCGCCGACGAGGACTACCGGCTCTATGTCCTCAAGGACGCGACCGGCGACCCCGATCCGGAGGTCCACCGCGTGCTGACCGAGAAGGTGTTCCCGAGCCAGGCGGACGTCATCACCATCGATGATCTGTCCGCGCTCGGCAAGCAGGCTTGAGCCCCGCTCCCGACGTGAAGTCGGTATCCGGAAATCGGATCGGGCCCATATGCGATACGGGTCGGCGGTGTTGTCCGGGCAGTGCACCGCCTCCCGGCTCTGAACTGGGCCGATCCGCTTTCCGAATAGGGCTGTTCCGACATCCACGCTTCACTGTCGCCGCGGTGCGCACGTATCGTCCTGAGGTATGGACATCCCACTTTCCAGTCCCCTGTGCGCAATTGAAGAGTTGCCGGAAATCCGCCGCGGTGGATTCACGGAACGGGACCCTGAATCAGCGCACACAGCGGATGAGTGGGTGAGCTTTCCCTCGGTGTTGGGGGATCTCCCGCCGGAATCCGGCGCGGGTCTCCTTCCGAACTCCGTCCGGCCGGTGTGCGCATGACGAACGTGCGCGGAACGGACACCGGCGCGGCGGCGCCCGCGCGGACGGCCGGTGAACCGGCCGTCCCGCTGGTCGCACGGCCCGGCATTGACAACATCGGGCTGGTGCGGACGGACGTGGCGGCGGGCACGCCCGTACGGGTCGCGCGGGGTGTGGTCCCCGCCGCCGACGACATCCCCGCGGGCCACAAGGTGGCCGTCTCCCCCATCGCCGCGGGCGCCGAGGTCCGCAAGTACGGGGAGGTCATCGGTGTCGCCGCCCGCGACATCCGGCCCGGCGAACACGTACACGTCCACAATCTCGGCCTCGGCGACGCCACCCCCCGCGCCGGGGCGCCGCGGCCCGCTCCCCCGGCCTGGCGGCCCCCGGCCGAGGCCACCCGCGACCACTTCCTCGGCTACCGGCGCGCCGACGGCCGTGCCGCCACCCGCAATTACCTGGCCGTGCTCCCGACGGTGAACTGCTCGGCGACCGTGGCCCGGATGATCGCCCAGGCCGCCAACGACCGCCACGCCGGGGCGCCGGGCCTGGACGGCGTCATCGCCCTGACCCACGACCTCGGCTGCGGCATGGCCGAGGGCACCGAGGGCGACGACCTGCTGCGGCGCACCCTGCGCGGCTACGCGCGCCATGTGAACATCGCCGGTGTGCTGACGGTCAGTCTCGGCTGCGAGGTGAACCAGCCGGAGAACGTCTTCGGCGACGATCCGGCCGTGCGCACGCTCACCATCCAGGCGCTCGGCGGCACCGCGGCGACCGTGAACGCCGCCCTCGACCGCGTCGCCGAGATGGTCGGCGGCCTGGCGACGCTGTCCCGCGAGCCGGTCGGCCTGCACGAACTCACCCTCGGACTCCAGTGCGGCGGCAGCGACGCCTATTCGGGGCTGACGGCCAATCCGACGCTGGGCGTCGCCGCCGATCTGCTGGCCGCCGCGGGCGGGCGGGTCGTCCTGGGCGAGACCCCGGAGATCTACGGCGCCGAGCACCTGCTGCGCGACCGCGCCGCCACGCCCGCGATCGCCGAACGGCTCGACGAGTTGATCGCGTGGTGGCAGCGGTACGTCACCCGGCACGGCGCCGCGCTGGACAACAATCCCTCCAAGGGCAACAGGGCCGGGGGCATCACCACCATCTGGGAGAAGTCGCTCGGTGCGGTACTCAAGAGCGGGAGCAGTCCGCTCAACGGAGTCGTCGGCTACGCGGAGCCGGTCACGGCGCCCGGTCTGACGTTCATGGACACGCCCGGATACGACCCCGTGTCGGCCACCGGCATGGTCGCGGGCGGGGCGAATCTGCTGGCCTTCACCACCGGTCGCGGCTCGCTGTTCGGCTCACGGCCCGTGCCCTGTCTGAAGATCAGCACCACCAGTCGGCTCTACCAGCACATGAGCGGCGACATGGACTTCGACGCCGGCCCGGCGATGTCCCGCGACGAGCATGTGCGGTACGGCACCCGGCTCTTCGAGACGCTGGTGGACATGGCCTCCGGCACGCCGAGCAAGTCCGAGGCGCTCGGCTTCGGGGCCGAGGAGATCGTGCCGTGGCGCATGGGGGCCGTGCTGTAGGAGCCGGACCCCGGCGGCGGGTCAACGGTCGCTGTCCGCCAGGCGGTTCATGATCTCGGCCGCCTTCAGCAGCGTCCTGCGCTCGTCGGCCCGGAGCAGATCGCGTACCGCCGCCTCCAGCCAGGCTTCCCGGACGGCGGGGATGGTCTCGACCAGCGCCCGGCCCTCGGCCGTCGCGTGCAGGAGCGTCTTGCGGCCGTCGGCGGGGTCCTTGCCCGAGGTGATCAGCCCGCCGTCGCGCAGCGCCGCGAGCGTCTCGGCCATCGACTGCCGCCGTACGTGTTCGGCCGCGGCCAGATCGCTCGCCGTGGTGGGGCCCTCGTCCACGATGCGCCCGAGCGTGGTGATCTGCGACCAGGTCCACCGCATGTCGTCCGTCGCCGACTCGGCCCGCAGCCGGGCCCGGAGCCGGGTCATGGCCTTCATCAGCTCAGCGGCCGTTCCGGCCTGCGGTCTCGGTTCGCTGTCCACCGCCCAAGACTATCCGGCGCGCGGCCCACCTGCCCGTTCTCCCCGTGGGTCCGCCGCCGTCCCCCGCGGCCTCCGAGGGTGACGGCGGGTCAGATCAGCGGCAGCAGGGCCCTGCCGCCCGCGGCGCCCGCTTCCGGCGCGGTGGCCGTGCGGTCCGCGGGGACGCGCTCCAGGACTCCGCCCGCGAAGACGTCGTAGAGCGGCAGCGACTCCAGGTGGACATAGCCGATGTGGCAGTCGCAGACGGCCAGCGGGCAGGGGCGGGGGGCCAGGGCGGCCCGGTAGGAGCCGTCGTAGAGATTGCCCAGTTCGGCGCGGACGAAGTGGCAGCGGCGGACCGTGCCGTCGCCGTCCACCGACAGGACGGACTCGCCGGTGCGGCAGGGCAGGCCGGCCGAGCGGTGCGGGTGGCGGCTGTAGGGGAAGAGCGGGTCGAGGGCCGTCCAGGCGTCGGCTTCCGCGTCGGTGTAGGTGTGGCCCTCGGCGGCGTTCACCCACAGGTAGACGTGGCCGGGCAGCGCGGCGCGCAGCCGGGCCGCGTCCGCGAGGTGTTCCGGCAGCCCGACGACGCCGACGCTGAACCGGACACCGCGGTCGGCCACTTCGCGCGTCTTGCGCAGGAAGCGGTCGTACGGGGTCTGGCCGGGGTGGTAGGTGCACCACAGGGCGAGGGTGCCGGGGTCGGCGTCCGCGAGCCAGTCGGTGCGGCAGCTCAGATTCGTCTGGATGGCGACCCGGTCGATGTGCGGCTCGTGCGACAGCTCGGCCAGGGTGTTCCGGTACCAGGAGCGGACCAGGCCCTCGCCCCACGGGGTGAACAGCACGGACAGCCGGTCGCCCCGCTGCTCTCGCGCCCAGTGCGCGAAGCGGGCGAGCGCGGCGCGGTCGGCGCGCAGTTGCGCGGGGCTGTCGCGGCGCTTGGCGAAGGGGCAGTACGGGCAGTCGTAGTCGCAGGAGGCGAGCGGGCCGCGGTAGAGCAGCGTCAGATCCATGGCGGCGTCCTCACTTCAGCTCGTACGCGGCCATCGCCGCCCGGACCCGGGGCGAGAACAGTTCGGGGCCGAGGGCGTCGGAGTGGGCGAGTCCTTCGGGGGACAGCCGTATGCGGCCGGTCGCGGGGGCCTCGTCGTCGAGCCAGCCTCGGGCCGCGAAGCGGTCGATCTCGGCGGCGAAGTCGGCGTGGGCGTCGATGCCGAAGCGGTCGCGGTAGTCGGCCAGGGGCATGCCGTCGGCTTGCAGCAGCGACTGGAGCAGGTGTCGGCGGCGGGCCTCGTCGGCGTCGACCCGGCGGCCGTGGGCGGCGCGGGTGAAGTCGTCGGTGGTGGTGTACTCGTCGATGATCGCGCGGATCTCGCGCATGTCGACGGCGTAGTCGAAGGAGTAGTGCAGCGTGGAGGTGTAGGAGCGGGCGCCGCAGCCGAGGCCGATCATGCCGTCGGTCTGGCAGGCGTGGTCGTCGGGCCCTTGGGGCGCGGCGTCGGCCCGGCGGAACATCCGCATGGAGACCTGCTCGTAGCCGTGCGTCAGGAGGTGGTCGCGGCCCTGTCGGTACAGCCGCAGCCGCTGCTCGTCCCAGGCCGGGTCGCTGACGGCGGTGCGGCTCTCCAGGCCGGTCTTCGGCCGTACGTACAGCGGGTAGAGGTACAGCTCCTCCGGCCGCCAGCGCAGCGCGGCCTCCAGCGAGGTGCGCCAACTGGCCGGGGTCTGGCCGTCGATACCGTAGATGAGGTCGATGTTGAGGACCGGGATACCGGCGTCGCGGACGCGGGCGAGCGCGGCTTCGACGTCGGCGCGGCGCTGGGGCCGTACGGCGGCTTTCGCCTCGTCGTCCACGAAGCTCTGGACACCGAGGCTGAGCCGGGTGGCGCCGCGGTCGGCGAGGACGGCGAGCCGGTCGGCGGTGGCGGTCGCGGGCGACGCCTCGACGGAGAGCGGGATCGCGCGCAGGTCGGCGCCCATCCGGCGCTCGGCGATGTCGCAGAGCCGTTCCAGTTCTGCGGCCGTCAGGAAGGTGGGGGTGCCGCCGCCGAAGGCCGCGGTGGCGAACCGTAGCGGCTCGCTGTCGCCGAGCGCGTCCCGGACGGCGGTGGCCTGCCGGTCGAGCGCGTCGAGATAGCGGGTGGTCAGCTCGCCGGGCGCGCCGATGCGGGTGAAGAGGTTGCAGAATCCGCAGCGGACCTCGCAGAACGGGATGTGCAGATAGAGCGAGAGCGCGTCCTTGGGCTCCGCCTGCCACAGGCCGCTCAGCGCGGGCCGGTCGGGCAGCGGGCGGTAGGCGGTCTTGTGCGGATACGCGTAGACGTAGCTCTGGTAGGGACTGTCGGCGGGGGGCGCGGGCTGGTCAGGGGACGGCGCGTCGGCGGGCGTGGTCGTGGAGACCGGTGTCGTCGTGGAGATCGGTGTCGTCGAGGAGATCGGTGTCGTCGAGGAGATCGGCGCGTTCATGAGGACGGCTCCAGGAAGAAGTGGGCGTAGGGCACCGTCCAGACCGCCTCGTGGCCGAGGCGGTGACCTGTGTAGCCGTCGTCTCCGTAGGTGGTGCCGTGGTCGGAGCAGACGATGGCGAAGCAGCGGCGGCGGGCCGCCATGGCGTGGAAGAGACGTCCGATGTGCCGGTCGATGTACTCCAGCGCCGCCGCGTGCGTGGCGCGGGTGTCACCGGCCTCGCGGGTGGCGCCCGGTGTGTGGAACCAGTTGGGCTGGTGCAGCGCGGACGCGTTGAGGAAGAGGAACAGCCGCTGGTCGGCGGGCAGTTCGGCGACGACCTGCTCCGCGCGCGCGACCTGCGCCTCGAAGGAGGTGGGCGAGGCGACGCCGAACTCCGGCTCCCAGTGGCTCTCCTGGAACAGTCCCGGCAGGACGTCGCCCAGCGCGCCGCGCTTGTTGAAGAAGCCGACGCCGCCGATGCAGACGGTGCGGTATCCGGCCGCCGCGAGCCCGGACACCAGGTCGGGCGTGTCGAAGACGTACGTGCCCGCCTCGGTGGTCTCGCTCCCGGCGAAGCGCGCGGCGAACAGCCGGGGGTGCGGTCCGGGCGCCGCCGGGGTCGGCAGGAATCCGGCGAAGATCGCCTGGTGCGAGGCGTAGGTGAAGCTGCCGGGCGCGTGCCGCTCCTCCCAGCGCCCGCCCGGCAGATGGCGCGCCAGATGCGGAATGCGGCCGGCCGCGGCCAACTCGGCCGCGACGTCGTGGCGGAGCGTGTCGAGGGTGATCAGGAGGAGGTCGTCGCGGCCCACGACCTCGTTCATGTCCGGGCCTCCGCCGTCCAGGAGGGCGGGCGCGAGCGCGTCAGAGGGTCGCATGTCGGGTCCTCGGCGCTTGGTGGTGCGACGGTTCGTGGCCTGCTGGTACGTGCCGCGCCGCGCCGTGCGGTGCCGGTTCGGGCGGGGCTGGTTCGTGCGGCGCCGGTACGGGCGCGGCGGATGCATCGGCGGCCGGTTCGTACGCGCTCCGTTCGTACGCGGCCGGTGCGTACGGTGGTCGGACTCCGGTCGGCGACGCGGCGCGGGCGCGTACGGCGGCGATCTGGGCGGCGTAGGTGTCCAGGCCCTCCGCTCCGCTGCCCGGCAGTCCGGTGAGCCTCGGCAGCAGGTCGCCGAAGGCGTTGACCTCGCCGACCGCGAAGCGCCGCCAGCCGATCGCGGGGAGCAGGTCGACGCCGACGCACAGCGTGCCGGGGAAGCAGGCGGCGGCACGCTCGCAGATCTCCAGCGCCTGCTCCCACCGGACGCCCGCGGCCTCGATCGCGGCGCCGAGGTCGCCGCGCGCGCCGCCCAGGTGGAGGTTGGTGAGCGGCGAGCGGCTGGTGCGCACCACGGCGTGGGTGGCGCGGCCGTCGACGACCACGATCCGCAGGTCGGCGACGCGCCCGTGCAGCGACGCCTTGGGCAGCCATCGCTCGATGTGCAGGCCGTCCGGTGCGAGCGCGTCGACCAGCGCGGCGATCTCGGTCTCGCGGGTGATACGGCGCACCCGCAGCGAATTGTGCAGACGTCCGTCCGCCGACTCGACGGACGTGGTGGCCTGGACACGCCCGCCGCCCGCCGTCTCCACGGCGAGCACCCCGGAGGCCGACGATCCGTGCGCGAGTTTGACGAAGGCGCGCGGCATGGCGTGCTCGCGCATCAGCGCCCGTACGTCGGCCCAGCCGCGCACCGCGGGGGCGGCGGCACCCGAGGTGGGCGAGGCGGGTACGGGCACCCCGGCCTCGGCCAGCCTCCGGTGGCAGCGCCGCTTGTCGAACAGCACCGCCAGTTCGTCCGGGTCGTCCAGCCGCCTGCCGCCGTCCAGGGTGCGGACGGCGGCGGTGAATCGGGCGTACCAGCGGGCGCTCCCCTCCACCCGCGTGGGGTCGTCCATGTCCCGCAGCGCGCGGTCCACTTCGGCGTCCTCACCGGGCGAGTCGAGCCGTACGACCTCGTCCGCCGCGAAGGTCGCGCCGCCCTCGCGCAGGACGTCGCGCCAGGGCACGACGCGGGGCGCGGGCAGCCCGGCCTCGGTCGCGGCGCGCGCGAAGAGACCGACCCGCCGGTTCTCCGGGTTGCCGACGACCGCGAAGCGCGGTTCGTCTCTCACGTCACCTTCCCCCTCTCCCCTGGTCGCCCACGTGCCCGGCGCTGATGGACGGTCACCGGTCACCGGTCCGCCGCCCGGCGGTGGTCATCGGCCGGTCGGCGACCGGCTGGACGGCTGACGGAACGACCGGCTACTCGCCGACGGCGACGAAACGCCACACGGTCTCGTCGTCGTCATCGACCTCCTCGTCGGCGTCGTCGCGGTCCAGTTCGACGTGGACGCCCGACGGTTCGAGGGCTTCCCGCAGGCGCCGGGCGACCGGCGAGGTGAGGTAGTTGTGGTGCAGGTCGAGTGTCTTGAGGTGGGTGAGGGGCTGGCCCGCGAGCAGCGCCGTGGCGCCCTCGTCGGTCAGCACGCCCATCGACAGGTCGAGGGTCTCCAGCCGGGCCACGACGGGCGCGGAGGCGAGGGCCGCGGCGATCTCGTCCTGCATCTCGCTGTTGCGCAGGGCCAGCGAGCGGAGTTTGGGCAGCAGCGCGCCGGTGAGGAACGGCGCCAGGTCGGTGATCTCGCTGTCCCCGCCGTACTCGGAGGTGCCGAGCCACAGGTCGAGGTGTTCCAGCGCGGGCAGGTCGCTGGCGGCGATGCCGCGGACGGCCTGCGCGGGCATGCCGCCGGTCTCGACGGTGAGCGAGCGCAGCCGGGCGTGCGTCACGGCGGGGAAGGCCAGGTCCTGTCCGCCGCGTACCCCGAACGACTCCAGTTCGGGGAAGCCGTCGAGCAGCGGGGTGACATCGCCCTGGTTGATCCAGGAGATCTCGCACTCCTCGCCCACGATGTCGCCGAGGAACAGGGCCCGCAGCGCGGGCAGTCGGTCCTTCACGGACAAGATGGCCGCGATCAGCGGTTCCGGTCCGCTCTCGTAGGCGTCGCTCCAGGAACCGACGATCAGTGCGCGCACCCGCGTGATGTCGACGGCCTGGGTGAACCGGGCGAAGGCGTCCTCCCACTTCTCCTCGCTGTCGTAGGAGTCGACGCCGATCCGCCAGGCGGCGGCGTCCGCTTCCGGCAGGTCGGTGCCCTTGTCGTCGGGTCCGGGGAAGTCGAAGGCGGGCAGGCCGTGCAGCTCCCGCATGTGGTTCCCGATGGTCATGTCCGCCTGCTCCTGACGTTCGACATTCGACGGCCGTACGAATTCGGCCGCGGCGATCACCGGCCGATGTGTGAGCAAGTTCTACCAAGCCGCACTGACAACGGCTGCGGCCGGGCCGACTCTGAGCCGTTGTCAGACCCCGCGCCTACGGTCGGTGTCGACGCGGTGCACGGAGCGCCGCGCGGAGGGAGAGCGATGTACCGGCAGGGTGATGTGCTCATCGCGCCGACCGACGAGTCGGCGCTGCCGCCGCACATGGACGACGCGCCGCAGGAGCCGCGGGACGCGCGCGGCCGGCTCGTCCTCGCGCTGGGCGAGGTGACAGGTCACGCGCACGCCGTCATGGGACCCGGACGGCTCTTCAGCCCGCCGGCCCCGTTCGCGCCGATGCTGCTGCATCTGCCGGACGGCGGACGGGTCGTGCACGAGGAGCACGCGGCGATATCGCTGCCCAAGGGCTGGTACCGCGTGGTGCGGCAGCGGGAGTACGTACCGGGCTCGGTCCGCGTGGTCGCCGACTGAGCGTCCCGCGGTGGCGCCCGGGGTCCGGGCGCGCGGGCACGGCAGGACAGCACGTCGAGGGCAGGGAGCAGAACTCATGGGAGGGGACGGCATGTCGACCGTCGAGCAGTGGAGGCAGGCCGCCGTGGCCACCGGATCCGCGGACCGCGCGGCGGCCGAGGCTGGGGTGCGGCTGGCGTACCGGCGCGCGGGGCTCGCGGAGCCGGAGCGCGTCCGTTGGGCCGGATCGCCGCGCGCGGCCGTGGCGATGCTGCGCGCGGAGGCCGCGCTTCAGGGGACGCGCGGCAAGGGCCACAGCGTGCGGGACGAGGTGCGCGGACGGCCGTGGGCCGCGGAGCGGGCCCGGCTGCACGCGGCGCTCGGCCCCGCGGGCTGGAGCGAGCGGTGGAACGCGACCGGGGCGCGGCTGTGGGAGGGGACGCAGGCGCTGGCGGGCCGGATCAGGGCCGGTGTGGTCGAGGAGTTGGCGCGGGGGCGGAAGGAGGAGCCGGAGATCCGGCTGCTGCTGCTCGACGCGGTCCTCGGTCAGCACGAGGCGGCCTGGCTGTGCGCGTTCGACACGCGGGAGGGCTCCCCGCTGGACGGGCTGGCGGCGGTCGCCCGCTCGGCGGGCTGGTGGTGGCCGTACGAGCGGGTCGCGATCGTCTGCGAGCGCCCCGCCGAGCTGCACCGCGACGAGGCGGGCCGCCTCGACCGGGCCGACGGTCCCGCGCTCGCCTTCCCCGACGGCTTCGCGCTGCACGCCTGGCGCGGCATGCCGGTCCCCGCCGAGTTCCTGCGTGAGCTGGGCACCCTCACGCCGGAGCGGATACGCGGCGAGGAGAACGCGGAGCTGCGCCGCGTCATGCTGGAGCACTACGGCTACGACCGCTATCTGACCGAGTCGGGCGCGGTCCCCGTGCACCGGGACGAGACCGGCATCCTCTGGCGGATCGCGCTGACCGGGGACGAGGACGTGACGATGGTCGAGGTCGTCAACTCCACACCGGAGCCGGACGGCACGAGCCGTACGTACTGGCTGCGGGTGCCGCCCGGCACCAGCACGGCGAAGGAGGGCGTGGCCTGGACGTTCGGCCTGACCGCCGACGCCTACGAGCCGCTGCGCCAGACCTGACCGCCGGACAGGCCCTAGGCGCGTTCGACGATGCGGGAGAGCTCGGCGTCCAGGGCGGACCGGACGGTCCGGGTGTCGAGCGGGGCGCGCTCCCGGGCGAAGGAGACGAAGCGGCGCACGGGGGCGGCGTCCAGTTCGACGCGGGCGTCCTGGCCGGGACGGCCGAGGCGGATCAGCAGCCGGGAGCCGGTTCCGGCCGAGGGCGTGACCCGGACGTCGCCGAGGCCGACGGCTCCGGTCAGGCCCCGGGCCAGCAGGTCCCAGGCGAAGATCCAGGTGGCGGTCTCGGGGCCGCCGAGGCCGAAGGTCATCCGCACGGCGAGGCAGTCCTGCGGGTCGTAGGCCATCCACGCCGGAATCCGCAGCCGGTGGCCGCCGGGCAGCGGCATCGACGCCGTCACCGTGTGGCAGCAGGAGTCGGGCATCGAGTCTCTTTTCGCCGAACGACGGGACGCGGCCGGTGGCGGTACTACCGGACAGGTCCTCGACCTCTGAGGCTCCGTGTGCCCCCGCCCGCGGATCACATGCCGCTCACATACCGGCCGCCGGTACGCCGCCCGGCGGATTTCCCGGCGGGGCATGGCCACCACGGGCGCGGGCACCCGCATTCCATGGAGGATGCGGAGATGGCTGATCATCACGATGTGCGCCGGATCGCGTTGACCCTGCCGGAGGCGGTGGCGGCGGACGACGGGATGTCCGTATCGGTGCCGAACGGCGGCAGGCACAAGAAATTCGCCTGGGTGTGGCTGGAGCGGACCGACCCGAAGCAGGCCCGCGTCCCGCGGACCGACGTGGTGGCCGTCCGGGTCGCGGGCCAGGAGGAGAAGGAGGCGCTCCTCGCCTCAGACCCGGCGAAGTTCTTCACCGAGCCGCATTACAACGGATTCCCCGCCGTGCTCGTACGGCTCAAGGCCGTCGCCGAGGACGAGCTGCGGGAGCTGCTCGTCGGCGCCTGGCGTTGCCAGGCGCCGCGAGCCCTCGTGCGGGATTCCGGTCTCTGAGACGGGTCTCCGAGACGGGCGGGGCGGGTCGCCCGCGCCGATCACTTGCGCCGGTCGGTGTGCCGGTAGCCGAAGGGGCCCGGCAGGTCCGCGGAGGTCGTCCGCCGTCCCGTGGTCGACCAGGTGCGGTGCGCGCCGCCTCTGCGTCCGAGCGTGAGGGACAGCGACTTCCGGTTCACGTTGATACGTACGCCGGGAAATATGTGGAACGACTTACGGAACGTCAGCGGCATGATGTCCTCCGGTGGTTGGCCTGTCGGCTCGTCTGCCCAGCTGACACCGCCTCACCCCGACGACTCCTGAACCGTCGCCGTCCGCCCGCGTTCCGACGTTCGATACGGCCGAGGCCCCGGGCCGAGGGGTTCGGCAGAGGCGTCCGGCGCAGTCGGGCCTCGGGCTCACTCGGGGAGCGGTGTTCGCTGCCGTCCGGACGAGTGACTTGCGGGCGCGGCAGCCACCGGGCCGACGACAGGTGGCGAACTCTGAGTGCGGACACCGGTAAGGCGGATGATCACACTCCGCATGCCGGTGGGCTCAGTGCAGACCACCAGCACCAAAGGAGTACCCATGAAGCTCATGCGCAACGGCGCCGTCCTGGCCGCGCTCGTCGGCGGGATCGTGCTTGCCGGTGGCGGCGTCGCCGCCGCTGACGCCGACGCCACCGGCGCGGCCATCGGCTCGCCCGGCGTCCTGTCGGGCAACCTGATCCAGGTCCCGATCGACGTGCCGATCAACGCCTGCGGCAACTCGATCAACCTGATCGGCGCGCTGAACCCCGCCTTCGGCAACACCTGTTACAACGGCGGCGGTCACCACGAGAGCGCCGGCTGGGACGGCGCGAACCACGACGGCATGGGCCACTGGGGCCACGAGGGTCACGTCTGGCACCCCGAGGCCAAGGACGACTGCAAGTAGTCGGACCGCTTCCTGAGCACCCCGTCCCGGTCGCCGCCCGCAAGGGCCGGCGGCCGGGACGCTCCATGCCGGGACGCTCCATGCCGGAACGCTCCATGCCGGAACACCGCGCGCCAGAACGCTTCACGCCGGGAGGCCGCGGGCCCGAACCCCTCGAACCCGGCCGCGTGAAGCACCCCTTTGGGCCCAACTCCCCCTCGCCCGGGGCCGAATGCGTGTTCGCGTCCTTCAAGGGCAGACGACCCCCGAGAACGCACGTGGGTGGCCACGTACGACAAGAAGGGACGTCATGGAGATCTCCGGCATCATCAGCGCCATCATCATCGGCATTATCATTGGCGTGCTCGGTCGGCTCGTGGTCCCCGGCCGTCAGCACATCGGCGTCATCTGGACCATCCTGATCGGCATCGTGGCGGCCATCATCGGAGCCGCCATCGCCCACGGTCTCAACGTCGACGACACCAGCGGAGTCGACTGGATCGAGTGGCTCATCCAGATCGGTCTGGCCGCTGTCGGTATCGCCGCTCTCGACAGGTCGAGCCCGCGCCGTCGGTGATCCATGAGTCCTGGTCCCGGCCACACCCGGCATCCGGATGATATGAACGCAGGCGCCTTTCCTCGAGGAGTTCCGCATGGAACCCGACCCCGGGAAGGGCGCCTTCCGTCTGCCCGATCGCGCCGCCGACGGTCACCCGCACCCACGACACCGCCCCGGCGCCCTCCCCCTCCAACGCCCGACCTTCATCGGCCGACCTTCATCGACCGACCGCCTCAACCACCACGACCGCAGGGAGCAGCATGTTCGGATCGACCGCCCGTCGGCTACGGCGTTGCGCACGTGACGTGTTCGGCTGGCCGAGCCTGCGCCCGCCGCAACTGGAGGCGATGAAGGCGGTGATGCGGCACCAGGACGTCATGGTCGTGATGCCGACCGGTGCCGGGAAGTCGGCGGTCTACCAGGTGCCGGGCGTCCTGCTGAAGGGGCCGACGGTCGTGGTGTCCCCGCTGATCGCCCTCCAGCGCGACCAGGTCGAGGGGCTGCTCAAGCGCGAAGGACCGGGCGCGGCATCGGTCAATTCCACGCACCGCGACGCGGAGAACGCGCAGACCTGGGACCGGGTGGAGAGCGGCGACCTGGACTTCATCTTCCTCGCGCCCGAGCAACTGGCCAGGGAGGACGTCATCCTGCGGCTGAAGCAGGCCCGTCCCGCGCTGTTCGTGGTGGACGAGGCGCACTGCGTCTCCTCCTGGGGCCACGACTTCCGCCCTGATTACCTGCGGTTGGGCGCCGTACGCGAACGGATCGGCCGCCCGCCGGTCCTGGCACTCACCGCGAGCGCGGCGGCGCCGGTCCGCGCGGAGATCCTTCAACTGCTGGGCATGCGCGGCGCCCAGGAGGTCATCGCCGGGTTCGACCGGCCCAACATCCACCTGGCGGTCGGCTACTTCCAGGAGGAGAAGGCCAAGCGGCGCGCGGTCCTCGACCGCGTCGGCGCCGAGGCCGGCTCCGGCATCGTCTATACGGCGACCCGGCGCGAATCCGAGTCATACGCGGAGGAGTTGCGGGAGGCGGGGGTGTCCGCCGCCGCGTACCACGCGGGGTTGCGCGCCGCGGAGCGGTCGTCCGTCCAGGACCGTTTCCAGTGCGGGGAGTTGGCGGTCGTCGTGGCCACCTCGGCGTTCGGCATGGGCATAGACAAGCCCGATGTGCGGTTCGTGGTGCACGCCTCGGTGCCGGGATCGCTCGACGCGTACTACCAGGAGATCGGCCGCGCGGGCCGCGACGGGGAACCGGCGCGGGCGTACATGGCCTACCGGCCGCAGGACTTGGGGCTGCGGCGGTTCTTCTCCTCCGGCCGCCCGGACGCCGACGCCCTCACCCTGGTCGCGGACCAGCTCGCCGAGCGGTCGGCCGAGCAGACGACGGGCAAGGCGGCCGGGAAGAAGGCGGCCGAGGAGCCCGCCGCGGTCTCCGTGACGGCGTTGCGCGGCGACACCGGCCTGACGGCGAGCCGGTTGACGGGTGTCCTCAATCTGCTGGGGCAGGCGGGCGCGGTCCGTACGGCGGCGGACGGGAAGGTGTCGCTGACGCCGGAGTGCGCGACGGCCGCGGCGCGGAAGGCCGCGGTGGAGCGGGCGCTGGAAACCGCTGACAGCCACCGGCAGTTGGAGCAGTCCCGCGTGGACATGATGCGCGGCTTCGCGGAGACCGACGGCTGTCGGCGGGCGTTCCTGCTGGGTTACTTCGGCGAGGCGCTCCCCGGAGGCTGCGGCAACTGCGACACGTGCGGTTCGGCGGCCGGACCCGGCACCCCGGCCCCCGAAAGGGACCGTCACGCGGGTGTCCTGCGCGGTACGGGCTCGCGGGGCGACTCCCGACAGGACGCGGAGTCCGGTTCCGGCGGCCGGGAGTCAGCCGCGGCAGCCGCGCGGGGCGGGAGCCGGGCACGTATCTGGCGCCGCGACCGCGGACGGCCGGACGCCGGGGCCGCGGCCGCTTCGCACGGCCGGTACGCGCCCGGCGTCCGGGTCCTGCACGACAAATGGGGTCAGGGTGAGGTGATGGGCGTCGCGGACG
Source organism: Streptomyces sp. NPDC025721 (assembly GCF_055558595.1). Lineage (NCBI taxonomy): Bacteria > Bacillati > Actinomycetota > Actinomycetes > Kitasatosporales > Streptomycetaceae > Streptomyces > Streptomyces sp. NPDC025721. The sequence goes on from NZ_JBVHMF010000025.1 coordinate 131,048, forward strand.
ACACGGTCACCGTGCTCTTCGAATCCGCCGGATACCGGACCCTGTCGCTGTCCGTCGTCCTGGAGCGGGATCTGCTGACGCCGGTCAAGGGGCGCGGTGCGTGACATGCGGCTCCGCGGTGCCCGCCGACGCGCGGGCCACCGCGGCCTGCTGCCGAGACCTCCGACGTTTCAGGGTGCGGCGTTCCTCCTCGCTGGTGCCGCCCCACACGCCGAGGCTTTCGCCCATGTCGAGGGCGTAGCTCAGGCAGGTCTCCCTGACCGGGCAGTCCGCGCAGACCCGTTGGGCCTTCTGCACCTGGAGTTTGGCCGGTCCGGCGTTGCCCACGGGGAAGAAGAGTTCGGGGTCCTCGGTGCGGCATGCGGCCTGGTGTTGCCAGCTCACGGAGACACCGCCTTTCGTCGGGTGCGGAGTGTCGGGCCCACGTACCGGGCCCATGGGTACTCGCCTGCCCAGGCGGTCGGCGCTCAACGTGAGGAGTTTGTGAGGGCGGCGGCGCCCGAAGCCTTAAGGACATCCGACAACCCGATCACCCGATTCGCTCTCGGACGCCGCCCGTCGGGCGTGGCGGCGTCACGCACGGCCGGATCGGGGGTAGGCGGTGACTGTGAGGCCGGGAGGTTCCCGACCGATCGGAGGCCGGGAGGTCTCCGCCCGACCGGAGGCCGTCAGGTCTCCACTCGGCCTCGCCCCGTATCCATGTCCGTCCGTACGCCGAAGGAGCCGCCGCCATGGCCAGAAGCGACCGCAAGCCGAGCAGGGCGCCCGTGCCGCTGCGCACCGGCCGCTCCGCGTGGGGCCTGTACCGCGAGACGCGCCGCCCGGGCGAACCGGGCTTGTTCCGGCGGCTGGTGGCGACGCCGCGTCTGGTCAGCGCGGTACTGCACCGCCGTTATCCGGGCCTGTCGCGCGCCAAGCTGCTGGCCTTCACGGTCCTGGCGGCGATCTACGTGGTCTCGCCGCTGGACGCGATCCCGGACGTCATCCCGGTTCTCGGGTGGACGGACGACTCGGCGGTGGTGCTGTGGTTCATGACCGGTCTGGTCCGCGAGTCGGGGCGCTTCGTGAGCTGGGAGTCCGACGGTCCGCGCGGCGGCGCGCTGCCCCCGAAGGGTTCGGCGGTGTGACCACCGGCCGGGCCGAGGGATACGGCGTACGCGGTACGCGCCCCTGACCCGGCCGGTCGAAACCGCTGCCGGAGGTTTCTCGCCGGACGCGTCATCCGTCGGATGCGCGTCCCGCTCGAGGCGTCTCCTACTGAATGCCGGCGTCCTTGCACGCCTGGGCGAATTCGGCGGTGCAGATCTGGGCGGTGGTGTAGAGACCGTCCTTGATGACCGTGTCCTTGATGTTCTCCTTGGTCACCGATATGGCGTCCAGCAGCTTCGCCGGGACGTCCTGGCCGGAACCGCTCTTGGCGGTGCCGTCGGCCACGGACTTGACGTCCTTGCCGTTCAGCAGGTCGATCGCGATCTGCGCGGTGGCGTCCGCCTCCGGCTTGTACGCCTTGTAGACGGTGCTGGTCTGAGTGCCCGCCAGAATCCGCTGGATCGCGGTGAGTTCGGCGTCCTGACCGGTGAGCGGCGGGTTGATGCCCGCACCCTTGAGGGCGGTGGCGATACCGCCCGCCATGGCGTCGTTGGCGGAGTAGACACCGGCGATGGCGGCTTTGCCGAGCTGGGTGATCGCCGCGGTGACCTTCTGGTTGGCGACGGTGTCCTTCCACAGACCCGACTGCTCGTAGGCGATGTTCACCTTGCCGTCGAGGATCTTGTGCGCGCCTTCCTTGAAGGCGGCGGCGTTCGGGTCGGCCGGGTCGCCGTCGATCATCACGATCTTCGAGGTGGGAACGGCCTTGGGACCCATGGCGTCCAGCAGCGCCTGCCCCTGCAACTCGCCGACCTTCTCGTTGTCGTAGGAGACGTAGGCGGACACCGGGCCCTGCGCGAGGCGGTCGTACGCGACGACCTTGATGCCCTTGTCGACCGCGGCCTGCACCGAGGACTGGATGCCGACCGAGTCCTGCGCGTCCAGGATGAGAACCTTGACGCCCTTGGCGATCATGCTGCTGACCTGCTGCGCCTGCTTCGCCGGGTCGGCCGAGGCGTTGTCGTAGCTGACCTTGCAGTCCGAGCACAGTTCCTTGATCTTGGCCTCGATCAGGGGACGGTCGAATTTGGCGTACCGGGTGGTCGTGGTGTCCGGGAGCAGCAGGCCGATCGTCTTGTCCTTGCCGCCGCCTGACGACTTGTCATGGGTTTTGCCGCAGGCGGCCACGGTGGTGAGCGCGAGCGAAACGGCGGCGGTTCCGACGATGAGCCGTCGCGTCATTGCCTTCATGCGCGGTTGCCCCTCCCTGACTGGGCCGCAACACCGCGACCCGGGTGCAGGCGAGTCAACTCTCGTGACGCTCCGTACGTCAAGAAGTAAACATCGGATCGATTCATTGAATCGATATTGGGCTCTCCTGTCGTCGCCTCATGAGGCAACGCCTACAACATGTGAATCCGAAGCCGGGCGTTCGGGGCAATGCGCTTTCACGGGTCGGATATGTGTCATACCGCTCACGACAGGACCGGGGGGGGGGGGGGGGGGGGGGGGGGGGGGGGGGGGGGGGGGGGGGGGGGGGGGGGGGGGGGGGGGGGGGGGGGGGGGGGGGGGGGGGGGGG
>NZ_JBVHMF010000026.1:0-118083 GCF_055558595.1 Streptomyces sp. NPDC025721
AGAGCGAGCCCGCGAACAAAAGGAACGCGACCACTCCCCTCTCCCCAAATCACAACCTCCTTCCCCGGGAGCGGCCCACCCCCCCCCCCCCCCCCCCCCCCCCCCCGGCGCCGGGGACGGTCCGGGTATCGGAATTGGCGCGCGCTCCTTCGGGGCCGCGGATTACGATGCCCGAGCCGTCCCCTTCGCCGTTGTCACCTGCCACGGCGCGCGGGCCCGGTGGTCAAGCAAACGCCGAGCCTGGGAAAGCGCGGGACGTGATGGTTCGTCGAGCACACCGCCGACGGCACGCCGTATCCGTCCGGAGGTGTCGGCGCTGCGCCGGGTGACCGCGTCCGAGGCGGCCCTGGCCGCGCACCGGCAGATCAACGCCACGGCGGTCGGCTATCCGCGCGACAGCGGTGTGCCCGCGCTGTTCGAGGAGCGCGCGCGGCTGCGGCCCGAAGCGCCCGCGGTCGAACAGGGCGCGCGCACGGTCGGCTACGGGCAGCTCGACCGCCTCGCCAACGGCCTCGCCCGTGACCTGCTGGCGCGCGGACTCCCGCCGGGCGCGACCGTCGGCGTGTGCCTCGACCGCTCTCCCGAACTGGTCGTCGCGCTGCTCGCCGTCCTCAAATGCGGCGGCTGCTACCTGCCGTTCGACGCGTCCTGGCCGGACGAGCGGCTGCGCGCGCTGCTGTCGGACGCCGACTGCCGGTGGGTGCTCACCGACCGGCCGGCGGAGCTGGCCGACCGGCTCGACGGCTGCCGGACCGTCCCGGTGACGCGGGGCGGTGTCGCGGAGAGCGAGCGCGGCCCGGAGGTCGAGGTCGCGGGCGACGCCGTCGCGTACGTCAACTTCACCTCGGGTTCGACCGGCCGCCCCAAGGGGGTGCCGGTCCGGCACCGCGGTGTGGTCCGGCTGGTGTCCGGCGCCCGCTACGCCCGGCTCGGCGAGGGCGGCAGGCTGCTGCAACTGGCGCCGGTGACCTTCGACGCGGCGACCTTCGAGATCTGGGGCGCGCTGCTGACCGGCGGCACCTGCGTGCTCTACCCCGACGCGCGGCTGAGCCTGTCGAAGCTGGGGCGGGTGCTGCGCGAGAGCCGGGTCAATGTGCTGTTCCTGACCACGGCGCTGTTCAACTCCGTGCTGGACGAGGCGCCCGAAGCCCTCGACACGGTGGCCACCGTGCTGACCGGCGGCGAGCGCGCCTCGGTGCCGCGGCTGGCGCAGGCCGTACGCCGCTACGGCCCCGGCCGCCTGGTGCACGTCTACGGACCGACCGAGTCGACCACCTTCGCCACGTACCACCGGGTCGACGCGCTCCCCGCCGACGCGGCGGAACTGCCGATCGGCCGGCCGATCCAGAACACCCGCCTGTACGTGATCGACACGGACGGCGACGACGGCGGTGAGCTGTGCGAGCCGGGGCGGCCGGGCGAGATCTGGCTGGCGGGGGACGGTCTGTCGCCCGGATATCTGGGGATGCCGGAGCTGACCGCCCGGCTGTTCGTGGAGCGCGAGGTCGACGGCGTACGCGAACGGCTGTACCGGACGGGCGACTACGGGCATCTGCGGGCGGACGGAGCGGCGGTGTTCCACGGCCGCAGGGACGACCAGGTGAAGGTGAACGGCTACCGCATCGAACTGGGCGAGATCGCCCACCATCTGGACCGGCACCCGGCCGTCCGGCGCAGCTTCGTCACCGCGAGCGCCCGCGGCGAGAAGCCGGTGTGGGCGTTCGTCGTCACCGACGACCCGGCCTGCACCCCGCAGGCGCTCCGCGCCCATCTGCGCGCGCTGCTGCCCGGCTTCATGGTCCCGGCCCGCATCCAGCTCTGTGACACCCTGCCGTTGACCGCCAGCGGCAAGATCGACCGCACGGCCCTGCTCGCCGCCCACGCGCGCCGGCCGGCCCCGGAGGAGACCTGATGCCCGTCCGCACCACCGCCCCGGAGCCCGTCCGGGACGAGCCCGGCGGTGACTCCGCGCGCTCCGGCCTCCTCCGGGCCTCGACGGCGGGCCTGATCGCCGCCTTCGTCGGCTTCTCCAGCTCCTTCGCGGTGGTGCTCGAAGGGCTCACCAAGGTCGGCGCGTCGCACGCCGAGGCCGCGTCGGGACTGATGGCGCTGTGCGTGGCGATGGGCCTGTGCGCGATCTACCTGAGCCTGCGCTCCCGGCTGCCGATCAGCATCGCCTGGTCGACGCCGGGCGCGGCGCTGCTGGCGGGCTCCGCGGGTACGCACGGCGGATTCGCGGCGGCCGTGGGCGCGTTCCTGCTCACGGGGGTGCTCGTCGTGATCTCCGGGCTGTGGAAGCCCCTCGGCCGGTGGGTCTCGGCGATCCCGAAGCCGCTGGCGAACGCGATGCTCGCGGGCATCCTGCTGCCGCTGTGCCTGGCTCCGGCGCACGCGGTCAAGTCCGACCCGGCGGTGGGCCTCGGTGTGATCCTCGCCTGGGCGGTCGTCGGCAGCGTCCGGAAGCTGTACGCGGTGCCCGCCGCGGTGGTCGTGGCCGTCGTCCTGATCGCCGCCACCACGCACATCGACACGGCCGCGCTCGGCCCGCTGTGGCCGCACCCGGTGCTGGTCACCCCGCACTTCACCGCCTCCGCGGTGATCGGCATCGCGCTGCCGCTGTACGTGGTGACGATGGCGTCGCAGAACATCCCCGGCATCGCGGTGCTCAATGTCAACGGCTACCACCCGGAGCCGGGGCCGCTGTTTGGCTGGACCGGCGTCTTCAGCCTGCTGTCGGCGCCCTTCGGCGGGCACGCGGTCAACCTGGCGGCGATCACCGCCGCGCTGTGCGCGGGCGAGGAGGCGGGGCCCGACCCGCGCAAGCGGTACCGGGCCGCGGTCGTCGCCGGCGGCGCGTACATCCTGCTGGGCCTGGGCGCGGCGGCGGCGGTCGCCTTCGTCAACGCCTCACCGCCCAATGTCATCGAGGCCGTCGCGGGACTCGCGCTGCTCGGCGCCCTCGGCAATTCCCTGACCGGCGCGATGGCCGACGCCGACAACCGCGAGTCGGCGGTCGTCACGCTCGTCGTCACCGTCTCGGGCGTGACCTTCTTCGGCGTCAGCGGCGCCTTCTGGGGCCTGGGCGCGGGCGGCGCGCTGTACGCGACGAGGCAGTGGCAGGCGCACCGGACGGAGCGGGCGGCAGCGGCGGACGCCGGGCCGGAGGCGGCGGCGCGTCCCGTACCGGAGGCGGACGCGTGACACGCGGCGGCAGCCGCGACCTCCTGGAGGTCGCGGCTGCCCCGGGGTGACGCGTCGGGTCTGAACGCCTCGGCTCAGCGGTAGAGCCGCAGATCGGCCAGGCTCCACCAGTTGGCCGCCGTGCCCGTCGATGTGACGCGCACATAGCGTGCCGTGGTCGTACGGGGCAGGTCGGCGACGGTGAGCTGCCCGGTTCCCGTACCGGCGGCGGCCGTCCGCCAGGTGACGGCGTCGTCGCTGGTCGAGATCTGCCAGCCGCGGGCGTAGTCGCCGAGGTTGTCGCCGCTGTCGACGGCGACGCGGGAGAACGCGGTGCGCTTCTTGAGGTCGATCTGCACGTACTGACCGGGGGTCTGGGCCGCGCCGCTGGACCAGCGGGTCGAGCCGTCGGCGTCGATCGCGAGGTCGGGGGCGCCCTGCCCGGCGGGCTGGGAGGTGGCGCTCGCGCCGTTCAGCGGCACCGCGTGCGACCGGCTGGTCAGATCAGCCGACCTGGGCCACGTGAAGGTCGCCAGCGCACCGCCGGGCAGGGAGTATGCGAAGGTCCGGTCGCCGACGGCGACGGCGAAGGAGCGCGGGTCGTCGTTCTCGTTGTGCACGACGAGCGCGGTGGAGCCGTCGGGGTTGCGGAAGGCGACATCGGTGAGCTGGCCGTTCCAGCCGGTCGTGCCGTAGTTGGTGCTGCCGATCCGTACCGCGCCCGGCCGGACGAACTTCGACAGGTGGCCGATGGTGAAGAACTCGGCGCTGCGGGTGACCGTGCCGTCCGGCTGGACGGTCAGCAGGGCGGTGCAGGTGTCGCAGCCGCCGTTGTGCGGGCCGCCGTCGGCGTCCAGCGCGAGGTTCCAGTCGGCGACGGACTTCGCCCAGTTGCGCGTGGTGCCGACGGTGATCGTGCGCGCGTGCCAGGTCAGCGTGCCGCGGAAGATCTGCGCGGGCGTGTCGGTCGCGCCGTGCGAGCCGGAGCACTCCGTGAACCAGATGCCCTTGTCGGGGTGCGCGTCGTGCAGCGCGCTCTGCGCGCTGGGGTCGCCCGAGTAGCAGTGGTAGGCGGTGCCCGCGATCCACCGGGCGGCCGGGCTGTCCAGCACCTCGTACGGGTAGTCGGTCTGCGGGTCCTCGCCCATCTGCTCGGCGGTCTTGATGTCGTCGGGGTGCGTGGTCCAGTTGTGGTCGTAGGCGAGGATCTTGGTGCGCGGGCTGGCCCGGTGCAGCAGCGGTCCCAGCGCCTCGATCACCTTGACCTGCGCCTGCACGGGCAGGTCGGTGCCGGGGTAAGCGGAGGGCTTACGGTTCTGCGGCTCGTTCTGCACCGTCAGGTAGTCGACGGGCACGCCCGCCGCCGCGTACGCCTGGACGAATTTCACCAGGTAGCGGGCGTAGGCGTCGTAGACCTTGGGGTCGTCCTTGAGGTGGCCGCCGACCAGCGAGTCGCCGTCCTTCATCCACGCGGGCGGGCTCCAGGGCGTGGCCATGACGGTGAGCCGGGGGTTGAGCCGCTTCGCCTGGCGCAGCAGCGGCAGGATCTGCCGTTGGTCGTGCGCGATGCTGAAGTGGCGCAGCGCGAAGTCGGTCTGCCCCGCGGGCATGTCGTCGTAGGTGTAGTGGGCGGCGGCGGCCGTGAAGTCGGAGGAGCCGATGGGCTGGCGCAGGAAGCTGACGCCGATGCCGCGGGCGGGGTCGAAGAGCTGCCGCATCGCGGAGTCCCGCGTCGTGCGCGGCAGTCGGCTCAGGACGGCGGCCGAGGAGTCGGTGAGCGCGCCGCCGAAGCCGTCCACGCTCTGGTAGCTCTGGTTCGGGTCGACGGTGATGGTGGTGAGGTCGGACGGTCCCCGGCCGAAGTCGACCGGCGCCTGCTGCCGTAGTTCCTGGGCGCCGTCGGCCGTGGTCAGCCACACCTGGGCGCGGGGTGGCGGCGCCGGGCGGGAGGGGGAGGCCGCGGTGGCGGCCGTCGGGGTGACGGCGGCCGTCTGGGCGGCCGGTACGCAGGCCAGGCAGAGTGCGGCGGCTGTGGCAGCGGCGGCACCTACGGCGCGTCTCCTCATCGTTCTCCTCGGGCAGCACTCACTCTGAAACGGAATGAAACATTTTCTGGAACCGTGGCGAAAATCAGGTAAGCGGTCGGCGGCGTGCGCTGTCAATGCCTTGTACCGATCCTGCCGTGACCCTGATGGGTCGGGGCGCTAAGCTGCGCATATGAAACGAACGGGTGTAACAGTTGGCTAGGTCACCGGGCACCCGCGTGACGGTCCGCGCCATCGCGGCGGAGGCGGGCGTCTCCATCGCCACCGTGTCGCGGGTCATGACAGGACAGGCCAACGTGGCCCCCGACACCCAGGCGCTGGTCCGCCGGGCGGTCGAACGACTGGGGGCCCCGGCCCCCGTCCGGCGCGGCGCGGCGGACGGCGCGATCTACGTGCGCTGCCCGTATGTCCTCACCGACTACTTCGGTGTGATCGTCTCCTCGATCGCCGAGACGCTGGACCTGCACGGCAGGCGCGTGGTGCTCAGCGCGGGCGACGCGGCGCGCGAGGTCCAGGTGCTGCCGGGGCTGCCGGGCGACCCGGGCATCGCGGGCGCGATCCTCATCGTCCCGCCCGAGCCGGAAAGGGAGTTGGAGGTCCTGCGGGCCCAGGAGTTCCCCTTCGTGGTCGTCGACCCGCGCACCCCGCTCCCCCGCGACATCGCCTCGGTCTCGGCCGCCAACCTCGCCGCGGCCCGCAGTGTCACCGCGCACCTGGTGGAGTTCGGCCACCGCCGGATCGGCGTCATCGGCGGACCGGGCGACTGGCTCGCCAGCAAGTCCCGTCTCGCGGGCCACACTTCGGCCCTCGCCGACGCCGGGGTGCTGCCCTCCCCCGAACTCCTGCGCAGCATCGAGCCGACCGCCGACTGGGGCTACGGGGCCGCCTGCGAACTCCTCGACCTCCCCCAACCCCCGACCGCGCTGGTCGCGTTCAACGACAAGGCCGCCGTCGGCGCGCTGCGCGCCGCCTACGAACGCGGCCTGCGCGTCCCCGAGGACCTCTCCATCACCGGCTTCGACGACATCGACCTCAGCCGCAGCACCGTGCCCCGCCTCACCACCGTCCGCCAGCCGCTCGAAGAGATGGGCCGGATGGCGGTCTCCCTGCTGATGCGGCTCCTGGACCGCCACACGGTCGACACCCTCCACGTCGAACTGGCCACCCACCTGGTGGTCCGCGGCTCGACGGGCCCGGCCCCGGCGCCTCCCCGCTGACGCGGGGGGGGGCGGGCGTCCGGGGCCGGTGGCCCGCTCGGAGTCGGCGACAGGTGCGTCAGCGCTTGGGGTCGGTCGCGAAGACGCCCTCGGGGAAGGCGCCCGCGGCCAGCGCGCGCATGGTGAGGCCCTGGGCGATCTCGGTCAGACGGGCGGTGCCGGCCTCGCCGAGGTGCTCGTAGGGGGCGCGGCCGAGACGGTCGGTCTCGGACTCGATGTGGCGGCGCAGTTCGACGCCCTGGTCGGTGAGCGAGCCTTCGGCGTCGAGAAGGCCGCGGTCGCGCAGCCGGGCGACGGCCGCGTCCCACTCCTGCTCGCTCCAGCCGCGGTGGGTCCTGGCGAAGCCCGGCAGGAAGCCCTTGCCGGTCGCGGTGTGGGTGACGAGGGCTTCCAGGCCGTCGAGTTCGGCGCAGAGCAGGACGGCGAGGTGTCCGTCGCCGCGGTACTCGCGCAGCAGCGTGGTGGCGTGCCAGAAGGCCAGGTGCGGCTCCTTCGGCGACGGCAGGGCCGCGTGGGCGGCGTAGAGGATACGGTCGCCGCCGGTGCACGCCTCGGCGGCCCGCTGGGCGAGTTCGGCGGCCTCGGCCATCTCCGGGGAGTCGACGGCGTCGCCGAGCAGACGGCGCTGTACGGCGTCGACCGCGCGCAGCCGCGCCGCGGTGATGTCCTCGGGGGCGGCCAGGGTCCAGGCGAGCGGGATGTGCCGGGCCACCAGGGACGGGCTGAAGTTGTAGAAAGTGCTCGTCACCACGGCGGGGCCGACCGGGCCGAGGGCGGCGGCGCGGCCCGCGAAGTAGCACATGCGGTTGTTCTCCAGCCCGGCCGCGACCAGCGCCGCCTGCGTCTCGGGCGCGAAGTACACCATCGAGTGCAGCGGTTCGAGCACCCGGAAACATTTCCTACCGGCCAGTAGCGTCATATCCGCCACTTTACTGAGATCGCCGCGCACGTCCACCCCCGGCGCACCACCTGCCGGCGCGCGGCCCCGGCGGCTCCCCGGCCCGGCGCGCGCTCGTCGTCCCCGCCCGTGGTCCGTCCTCGTCCGTCCGCTTTGGCACGGTCCCGCACCGGCCACTGACCGGCCGACTTCAGGTTTTGACACTACCTTCACTACGATCCGGCGATGATCATAAGAAGGTTACTGACGGCCGGAGTTGGCTGCGGCCTGCTGGTCGTCCTGGCTTGCGGTCTGCTGCCCGCGAGCGCGGTCGCCGACGAACCCACGACACCGGCGACGCCGACGGCGCAAGCCGCCCCGAAGGTGGAACTGCTGCTCGATGTCAGCGGCTCCATGCGGGCGAAGGACATCGACGGGCAGTCGCGGATGGCCGCCGCGAAGCAGGCGTTCGACGACGTGCTGGACTCGGTGCCGGAGAACGTGGAGCTGGGCATCAGGACGCTCGGCGCCGACTATCCGGGCAACGACCGCAAGACCGGGTGCAAGGACACCCGGCAGCTCTACCCGGTCGGCCCGCTGAACCGCACCGAGGCCAAGGCCGCGGTGGCGACGCTGGCGCCCACCGGCTGGACGCCGATCGGCCCCGCGCTGCTCAAGGCGGCCGACGATCTCCAGGGCGGCGACGGCACCCGCCGCCTGGTGCTGATCACCGACGGCGAGGACACCTGCGCGCCGCTCAACCCGTGCGACGTCGCGCGGGACATCGCCGCCAAGGGCATCCATCTGGTCATCGACACCCTGGGCCTGATCCCGGACTCCTCGACCCGTAACCAGTTGACGTGCATCGCGGAGGCGACCGGCGGCACGTACACCGCCGTCCAGCACCGGCAGCAGCTCACCACCAAGGTGAAGCAGTTGGTGGGCCGCAGCACCGACGCCGTGGTGGCTCCGGTGGCCACCCGGGGCGCCGCGCAGTGCGCGGACGCGCCGCAGCTCAAGGCGGGGATCTACACCGACCGCGAGCTGTTCTCGGAGAACCGCTGGTACCGGGTGGACGTGCCGCCGGGGCAGGAGCTGCGCGCCTCGGTGAGCGTCTCCGCCGACCGCGCGGTGAACGCGAACTACGGCGTCCTGCTGCGTGGCGTGACCACGCACGGCCGGGAGATCGTCAGGGACGACGAGGGTGGCACCGGCCGTACCGACGTCGTGTCCGCCGGTATCCGCTACCCCAAGCCGCACGCGGACTCCGACACCCCGCCGGAGACGGTCTGCCTCCAGGTCGGCAACTCCTTCTCGGCCGCGCCGTCGGTCAAGACCACCCCCGGTCTGCCGGTGGAGCTCTCCATCGACCTGGTGGACTCCCCCGACCAGCCCTCCGACGTGGCCTTCTTCGGCCTCGGGCGCGGCTGGTGGCTGCTGGGCACGCTGGCCGTGGCCGGCGCGGTCCTCGGCCTGCTGTCGGGCTGGGTGTCCCGCTGGCGTCTGAACACGGGGAGGACCGTCTGATGCGTACGTCACCACGTAAGGCCGTACGACTGCTGACGGTCACCGCGGCGGGGCTGCTGGCCGCCGCGGCGCTGGCCCTGAGCGCGGGCGGCGCGGTCGCCGACGACCCGTCGGCCGACCCGAGCGCGAGCACGGGTACGGCCGCTCCCGGCGACGGCGACACCGCGCCGACGGAGGCGGGGACGAGTTTCCGTACCGCCACCGTCGTCCGGCAGGGGCAGGAGGCGACCGCGGACGCGTCGGCGGGCGACTACCTGTACTGGACGTTCCCCGCCGACAGCGGGCAGAACGTGACGGTGAAGGCCACCGTCACCTTCCCCGAGACCGCGGCCCGGCACGGAGCGTCCACCTGGCAGCTCGATGTGTACGACGGGCTGCGGCGCCGCCAGCCGTGCAGATACGGCGCGCAGAGCAGGTCCATGGCGGCCGACGCGGGCTCGGTCGAGCTGGTCTGCCACCTGCGAGCGATCCGCTCGTGGGCCGACACCTGGTCCAACGATCCGCTGCGCGGCGGCTACTTCCTGCGGCTGACCGTGCTCGACCTGCCCGCGGCCGACCTCGGCCAGCCGGTCAAGGCGGCCGTGAAGGCCACCTCGGAGGGCACGGCCGGGCAGCAGGCGGTCGACGGCTCGGTGACGCCCGTGGTGTCGGCGTACGCGCCGCATGTGGCGCCGGCCGACGGCTGGGCGGGCACCTGGTGGTCGCCGCGCTGGCTGTGGACCGGCGGCGGCGGTCTGCTGGCCGCTCTGGCCGGTCTGGGCGCGCACCGACTCGCCCGGGGTCCGATCCGGTCTCGGCGGGACCCGCGCACCCCTGAGCGGCCCCGCGAGCCCGTGGGATACCGGGACTGAGGCAGCGGCACGCGAGGAGGGCCCGTCCGACCGGACGGGCCCTCCTTTCTCGCGTGCGACGGCTGCCACGCGGCCACTGCCACGCGAGCGCTACCGCGCGGCGACCTCGACGTGCTGCGGGTAGAAGGCGACGTGTCCGGCGATCGTGCCGACCGCGTCGTACGGCTTCTCGTACGTCCACACCGCGTCGGTGATCTCGCCGTCCGCGGTCACGAGGGAGTAGTAGGAGGCGTCGCCCTTGTAGGGGCAGTACGTCTGGGACTCGGTGGGGCGCAGGGCGTCGGCCTCGACGTCGGCGAGCGGGATGTACTGCACCGGCGGGTAGTCGGCCTCGCGCAGGGTCAGGGCGTGGGTGGTGTCGGCGATGACCTTGCCCGCGGCCCTGACCACGATGCGCTCCGGGTTCGGCTCGACCGTGATGGGGTGGTCGGGACCGGGTGTCTTGACCGTGCGTGCCATGGGGGGCTCCATGAGTAGAACCTGGATGGACCCGAGGTGACCTGGGGGGATCTGCCGCGGTCCGCCTGTCCTGGGCGATACCCACCGAGGGTAGACAGACAGGTCTATACGGGTCAAGGACGGCTGGCGGGTAGTCGCAGATGCGTCGTCCGACGGGACAATCGGACCGCCGACTGGCGCATACTGGTGACAATGACAAAGCCTGATGCAGCGAAGCGCTTTTTGCCCACCAGTCCCTTCAAAGCCCCGGTGGCGCCGCCACCGAAGGAGTTCGCCGTGGGCAATCGGGTCACCCACGATGTGTACGGCCTCGGCCGGGTCACCGGAGTCGAGGAAGGCGTCGCGGTGATCGTCGACTTCGGCTCGCTCCAGAAGCGCATCATGAGCCCGTACACCAAGCTCACCAACCTCTGAGGTTCCAACGGCGTGGGGACCCCGAAGGTTCCTAACGGCGTGGGACCTTGCGGGCCGCCCGCAGCCACTCCTTGTTCATCGCGGTGATCGAGGTCAGCGGGATGCCCTTGGGGCAGGCGGTGGCGCACTCCCCCGTGAGCGTGCAGCCGCCGAATCCCTCCTCGTCCATCCGCGCGACCATGTCGAGGACACGGGTCTCGCGCTCCGGCGCGCCCTGCGGCAGCACGTTGAGGTGGTTGACCTTCGCGGAGGTGAAGAGCATCGCGGAGCCGTTGGGGCAGGCGGCGACGCAGGCGCCGCAGCCGATGCACTCGGCGTGTTCGAACGCGGAGTCGGCGGCGGCCTTGGGTACGGGCGTGGCGTGTGCTTCGGGCGCCGCGCCGGTGGGCACGCTGACGTAGCCGCCGGACTGGATGATCCGGTCGAACGACGAGCGGTCCACGACCAGGTCGCGGACGACGGGGAAGGCGGCGGCCCGCCACGGCTCGACGTCGATGGTGTCGCCGTCCCGGAAGGACCGCATGTGGAGCTGGCAGCTCGTGGTGCGCTCCGGGCCGTGCGCGTCGCCGTTGATCACCAGGCTGCACGCGCCGCAGATGCCCTCACGGCAGTCGTGGTCGAAGGCGACCGGGTCCTCGCCCTCGACGGTGAGCCGTTCGTTGAGCGTGTCGAGCATTTCCAGGAACGACATGTCGGGTGAGACGTCGTCGACCTGGTAGGTGGCCATGGCGCCGGGCGCTTCGGTGTTCTTCTGGCGCCAGACGCGCAGGGTGAGCTTCATGCGTAGCTCCGCTGGGTGGGGTGGACGTAATCGAAGACGAGGTCTTCCTTGTGCAGGACGGGCGCGTCGCCGGTCCGGGTGAACTCCCACGCGGCGGCGTAGGAGAACTCCTCGTCCCGGCGGGCGGCCTCGCCGTCCGGGGTCTGGGACTCCTCGCGGAAGTGGCCGCCGCAGGACTCGGCGCGGTGCAGCGCGTCGAGGCACATCAGCTCGGCCAGCTCCAGGTAGTCCACGACGCGGTTGGCGCGCTCCAGCGACTGGTTGAACTCCGCGCCGCTGCCCGGCACCTTGATCCGGCGCCAGAATTCGTCCCGGATCTGCGGAATCCGGTCCAGCGCCTTGCGCAGCCCCTCCTCCGTCCTGGCCATCCCGCAGAACTCCCACATCAGCTCGCCGATCTCGCGGTGGAAGGAGTCGGCGGTGCGGTCGCCGTCGACGGCGAGGAGCAGATTGAGCCGGTCCTCGGTCTCCGCGAGGACCTCCTGGACGACGGGGTGTTCGGCGCCGATCTCCTCGCGCCCCGGGTGGCGGGCCAGGTAGTCGTTGATGGTGGCCGGCAGCACGAAGTAGCCGTCGGCCAGGCCCTGCATCAGCGCGGAGGCGCCGAGCCGGTTGGCGCCGTGGTCGGAGAAGTTGGCCTCGCCGATCGCGAAGAGGCCGGGCACGGTGGTCTGGAGGTCGTAGTCCACCCACAGGCCGCCCATCGTGTAGTGCACGGCCGGGTAGATCCGCATCGGGACCTCGTACGGGTCCTCGGCGGTGATCCGCGCGTACATCTCGAAGAGGTTGCCGTACTTCTCCTCGACCGCCCTGCGGCCCATCCGCGCGATGGCGTCGGCGAAGTCCAGGTAGACGCCCTGGCCGCCGGGGCCGACGCCGCGGCCCTCGTCGCAGACGTTCTTCGCGGCGCGGGAGGCGATGTCGCGCGGTACGAGGTTGCCGAAGGAGGGGTAGATCCGCTCCAGGTAGTAGTCGCGCTCGTCCTCGGGGATCTCGCCGGGCGAGCGGGTGTCGCCCTTGGTGCGCGGCACCCAGATCCGGCCGTCGTTGCGCAGCGACTCGCTCATCAGCGTGAGCTTGGACTGGTGGTCGCCGGTGCGCGGGATGCAGGTGGGGTGGATCTGGGTGAAGCAGGGGTTGGCGAAGTACGCGCCGCGCCGGTGCGCCCGCCAGACGGCGGTCGCGTTGGAGTTCATGGCGTTGGTCGACAGGTAGAAGACGTTGCCGTAGCCGCCGGAGGCCAGCACCACGGCGTCCGCGAAGTGGCTGCGGATCTCGCCGGTGATCAGGTCGCGGGCGACGATGCCGCGGGCCCTGCCGTCGATGACGATCAGGTCGAGCATTTCGGTCCGCGGGTGCATCTCGACATTGCCCGCGGCGATCTGCCGGGAGAGCGCCTGGTAGGCGCCGAGCAGCAGTTGCTGGCCGGTCTGGCCGCGGGCGTAGAAGGTGCGGGAGACCTGGACGCCGCCGAAGGAGCGGGTGTCGAGCAGGCCGCCGTACTCACGGGCGAAGGGCACGCCCTGCGCGACGCACTGGTCGATGATCTCCACCGAGATCTGGGCGAGGCGGCGGACGTTGGACTCGCGGGCCCTGAAGTCGCCGCCCTTGACGGTGTCGTAGAAGAGCCGGTGGACGGAGTCGCCGTCGTTGCGGTAGTTCTTCGCGGCGTTGATGCCGCCCTGCGCGGCGATCGAGTGGGCGCGGCGCGGGGAGTCCTGGTAGCAGAACTGCACGACGTGGTAGCCCTGTTCGGCGAGCGTGGCGCCCGCGGAGCCGCCCGCGAGCCCGGTGCCGACGACGATCACGGTGTGCTTGCGGCGGTTGGCGGGGTTGACCAGCTTCGCGGTGAAGCGGCGGGTGTCCCAGCGGTCCTCGATCGGGCCTTCGGGTGCCTTGGTGTCGGCGAGGGGCTCGCCGGTCGCGTACCGCGCGTAGTCGGACGGCGCGTAGTCGGACGGCGCGGGCGCGGCGTCGGTCGCGGCGGTCGTCGCGGAAAGCTCGGGGCTGTCGGGGGTCTCGGGCGTCTCGGGCGTCTCGGGCATGTCAGTCAGCTCACGATTCCGGTCATGACGCCGACGGGTACGGCGATGAAGCCGGCCGTCAGCACCAGTGCGAGTGCGTTCGCGGTGGCCTTGAGCACCCGGTCACGGGTGGCACTGCCCGCGCCGAGGGTCTGGGCGGCGCTCCAGAAGCCGTGCCTGATGTGCAGGCCGAGGGCGAGCATCGCCACGATGTAGATGACGTTGTTCCACCAGTCGTGGAAGGCGGCCACGACGTTCTGGTACGGGTGGCCGGGCACGAAGCCGCGCTGCACGGTGCCGGTGGTCAGGTCGAGGATGTGCCAGACGATGAACAGCAGCAGGATCACGCCGCCCCAGCGCATGGTGCGGGTGGCGTAGCTGGCGCGCGGTCGCGGATGGGCGTAGGCGACCGGCCGGGCGCGCCGGTCGAGGCGGCTGAGCTGGTACGCGCACACGCCGTGCAGCACGACGGCGGCGACCAGCACGACGCGGATGATCCACAGCGCCCACTCGTAGTGCAGGAACGGCTCGCCGATGGTGCGCAGCCAGTGCGCGTACTCGTTGAAGCTGCCGGACCCGAAGAAGATCTTGAGGTTGCCGAACATGTGGACGACCAGGTACAGCAGCATGATCAGGCCGCTCACCGCCATGATCGTCTTCTTGCCGACGGTCGAGCCCCAGACCGTGCGCGCCATCGACGGACGTCGGTCCGTCCGCGTTGCCAGTGCCATGTCCACAGACGTTACGGTCACCGGAGTCGAGTGGTCCAAGACATGATCTGGCTCGTGTCCATAGCCTGGGCCTATCGCCGGGTTATCGTGGGACCCATGCAGTTCCAGCAGCTCGCGTACTTCGTGGCCGTCGCCGACGCCCGGCACTTCACCCGCGCCGCCGAGCGAGTGCATGTCTCGCAGCCGTCGCTGTCCCAGCAGATCCGCGCGCTGGAGACAGAGCTGGGCGCGCCCCTGTTCAGCCGGGCGCGCGGCAACATCGCGCTCACCGACGCCGGGGAGGCGCTGCTGCCGCTGGCCCGGCGGATCCTCGCCGACGCCGAAACCGCCCGCCACGAGGTGCTGGAACTGGCCCAGCTGCGGCGCGGCCGGGTCCGGCTCGGCGCCACCCCGAGCCTGTGCACCGGCCTGCTCCCCGACGTGCTGCGCGTCTTCCACGACCGGCACCCCGGGGTGCGGCTGCTGATCGAGGAGAGCGGGTCGCACGATCTCGTACGGGAGCTGGCGCGCGGCGGCCTCGACCTGGCGCTGGTGGTGCTGCCGCTGCCGAACCCGTCGCCCGCCCTGACCACCGTCGAGCTCTTCCAGGAGGATCTGGTCGTCATCTCCTCGGCCGCGGCCGAGCCGCCGCGCTCACCGGTCAGGATCGCCGACCTCGAAGGCCGCCCGATGGTGATGTTCCGGCACGGCTACGACCTGCGCGACCTGACCCTCGCCGCCTGCCGCTCCGCGGGCTTCGAGCCCTACCTCACCGTCGAGGGCGGCGAGATGGACGCCGTGCTCGGCTTCGTGCGGGCCGGACTCGGTCTGGGCGTCGTCCCCAGCATGGTCGCCGCCCGCGCGGGTCACGACCTGCGGGTCACACCGCTGGCCCGGCCGGGGCTGCGCCGCACCATCGCCCTGGCCCACCGCAGTGACGTGGCTCCGCCACGGGCCGCCCGGGTCCTCCAGGAAGTCCTTCTGACCGCGGCCCACCGGGCGACCTGAAGCCGCGCGGGAGACCTCAGTCCAGCGGGACGGCCGCCAGGGTCCAGCGGGCCGCCCCCGCTGCCGGTGTTGAGGGTGCCCGCGGGCTCCAGCATGCCCGCGGGCTCCAGCAGGAGGATGGCGGTCTCCTCGTCGGCGCGGGGGCAGTGCTCGACGCCCTCGGGGACGACGTACAGCTCACCCGGGCCGAGGACGACGTCGCCGTCGCCGTCGCGGAGCTGGATGGTGAGACGGCCGCCGACGACCAGGAACAGCTCGTCGGTGTCCTCGGGGACGGCCGTCGGAACCGCTGCCCAGGTCCGCTGCCCAGGTCGCCGTCAGTGCGTCCTGATCGCCGGGTCGCTCACGCCGGGGCGGCCCGTCTCGACGTGGCCCGCGAAGCGCCGCAGGAACGCGGCGTCGTGGTCGGCGACCACCGTGAGGTCGTACCAGCGCTTGCCCGCGCGGACGTCGACCGAGTGCGTCTCGCGGCGCCCGGCGCGGACCACGTACGTGTGGTGGCGGCCGTCGTAGGAGTTGGTGACCGTGAGCCGGACGTCGCGGCGGCCGGAGTTGCTCATGGTCAGCTCCACCCGTTCGCTCGCGGCGTCGTGACGGGCCGTCACCTCCGCGCCGGATGTGGCGACCGCGCCGCGGAAGGCGCGCAGGAAGCCGTTGGGACCGTGCACGGTGAGGTCGTAGCCGCCGCCGGTCGCGGCCGTCTCCCAGGCGCCGGAGAGCTTCTTGCCCGCCTCGGTGGTGTACGTCCACGGGCCGTCGGCGCGGTCCGCGGCGGTGACGTGGAAGCAGACGCCTGCGGCGACACCGCCGCCGAAGGTGAGGGTGACCAGGCCGGTGGACGGCGTGACGGCCGCGTCGACCAGCGGCGCGTACGGCAGCGGGCGGGTCGGCCGGGCGCCGCGCTCCTGCGTGGGCACGGCCTGGCGGGCGGGCGGCACCGGGACGTAGCTGTCGTGCCGGTCGCCGTCCGGCGGCCGGTAGCCGTCGGTGCCGGGCAGGTGCGGGGGCCGGTCCCGCGTGAGCTTGAAGTCGAAGGCGGAGGTCAGATCGCCGCAGACGGTTCGCCGCCAGGGCGAGATGTTGGGCTCGTGCACGCCGAAGCGGCGCTCCATGAAGCGGATGATCGAGGTGTGGTCGAAGACCTCGGAGCAGACGTAGCCGCCGGTGCTCCAGGGCGAGACCACCAGCATCGGGACGCGCTGGCCGAGCCCGTACGCGCCGGCCGCGTAGGTGCCGTTGCCCGGGAAGATCTCACCCCGCGTGCTGACGGTGGAGGCGCCGCCGTCCGCGGTGAGCGGGGCGAAGGGCGGGACGACGTGGTCGAAGTACCCGTCGTTCTCGTCGTAGGTGATGAACAGCGCGGTCCTGCTCCACACCTCGGGGTTGGAGGTGAGCGCGTCCAGGACCTGCGAGATGTACCAGGCGCCGTAGTTCGCGGGCCAGTTGGGGTGCTCCGAGAACGCCTCGGGCGCGGCGATCCAGGAGATCTGCGGCAGCCTGCCCGCCGTGACGTCGGCCTTGAGCACGTCGAAGAAGCCGTCGCCCGCCTTGGCGTCGGTTCCGGTGCGGGCCTTCTCGTAGAGCGCGTCGCCGGGCTTGCCGTTGCGGTAATTGTCGAAGTAGAGCAGGGAGTTGTCTCCGTAGTTGCCGCGGTAGGCGTCCGGGATCCAGCCCCAGGAGTGGTCCCCGTCCAAACCGTCGCCGATGTCCTGGTAGACCTTCCAGGAGATCTTCGCCTTCTCCAGCCGCTCCGGGTACGTCGTCCAGTCGTACCCCGCCTCGGAGTTGTCGAGCACCGGGCCGTTGCCCCTGCCGTCGTTGCCCGTGTATCCCGACCACATGTAGTAGCGGTTGGGGTCGGTGCCGCCGGTGAACGAGCAGTGGTACGCGTCGCAGACGGTGAAGGCGTCGGCGAGCGCGTAGTGGAACGGGATGTCGCCGCGCGTCAGGTGCGCCATCGTGCCGGTGCCCTTGGCGGGGATCCACTGGTCGTACTTGCCGTCGTTGACGGCCGCGTGGCTGCCGATCCACTCGTGGTTGAGGCCCTCGATGAACTGGAGGCCGAGGTCGTCCACGTCCGGGTGGAAGGGCAGCACCTCCTTGTCGCCGTCCGGCTGGTGGAACACCGACTTGCCGTTGGGCAGGGACACCGGGCGCGGGTCGCCGAAGCCGCGGACCCCCTTCATCGCGCCGAAGTAGTGGTCGAAGGACCGGTTCTCCTGCATCAGGACGACGATGTGGTCGATGTCCTTGAGGGTGCCGGTCCTGCGGCTGGCCGGGATCGCGGCGGCGCGGGCGATGCTGCTGGACAGGGCGGTGAAGCCCGCGGTGGCACCGGCTATCTGGAGGAACCGCCGCCGGTTGAGTTCAGACATGGATCCGAGGACCTCTTCGCGGTAGGGGGATGCGCGCAGTGCAGGGTCCTCCCACAGCAGCGACCACAGGCGACCTGCCGGTGTCCGGCGCGTGACAGCGGGCGGTACGCGTCACGAACAGGCCCGGCGCACACGGCCGTTCGCCCGACGGGGGGCGGGTTCTCGCCGCGCCCGGCGGGTCACAGGATTCCGCCGCGTGTGCGACAGGCGGCGTTCAACTGGCCGTCGCCGACGGGCGGGAGCCTTCGGAGGTTCGTGTCGCGAGACCCCGCACCGCACCAAGGAGCAACGATGGTCGCACAGATGGAGACACCGGGTCCGTCAGGAGACCGCCTCAGCCGCCGTACGGCCGTCGGCCTGCTCGGCACCGCGGGTGTCGGCGCGGTCGCGGCGCCGCTGCTGACCGCGGGCCCCGCGTCCGCCGCCGCGCCGTCCCCGTCCGGCACACCCGCGAGCGCCGCCCCCGCTTTCCACCCCACGCCCGACGCGAGCGGCGCGTCCCCGGTGCAGGGGCTGCACCTCACCTTCGGCAGGGACCCCGGCAGCCAGATGGTGGTGTCCTGGCTGACCGACGGCCCGGTCAAGCGGCCGCGGGTGCGGTACGGCACGATCGGCCACGGTCTGGGGTCGGTCGCCTCGGCGCGGACCCGCTCCTACAGCGACGGCAAGTCCGGCCGGGTCGTGTACGTGCACCACGCCGCGATCGACCGGCTCTCGCCCGGCACCGAGTACCTGTACCTGGTGTCGCACGACGGCGCCGCGCCGGACAGCGGCACTTTCAGGACCGCGCCGCGCGGCCGTCAGCCGCTGACCTTCACCAGCTTCGGCGACCAGTCGGCGCCGCAGGTCACCTGGACCAGCACCGGCGCGGTGGGCCTCGACGCCAACTCCACGCCCGCCACCAAGGACATCGTCACCGGCATCGAGCAGGTCGCGCCGCTGTTCCACCTGCTCAACGGCGACCTGTGCTACGCGAATCTGGACGTCGACCGGGTCCGCACCTGGAACAACTTCTTCACCAACAACAGCCGTTCGGCGCGCTTCCGGCCGTGGATGCCCGCCGCGGGCAACCACGAGATCGAGTCCGCGAACGGCCCGCTCGGCCTCGGCGCGTACCAGACGTACTTCCAGCTCCCGTCGACCGAGAGCGACCGCGAACTGGCCAACCTCTGGTACGCGTTCACCGCCGGCTCGGTGCGGGTGATCGTGCTCCAGAACGACGACAACTGCCTTCAGGACGGCGGCGACGTCTACATCAACGGCTACTCCGGCGGCCGTCAACTCGCCTTCCTGGAGAAGGAGTTGCGGACGGCGCGGGCCGACCGCGACATCGACTGGGTGGTCGTCGCCATGCACCAGGTGATGGTCAGCTCGACGGACGCCAACGGCGCCGACCTGGGCCTGCGCGAGAAGTACGGGCCGCTGTTCGACCGCTACGGCGTCGACCTGGTGGTCTGCGGCCACGAGCACAACTACGAGCGGTCGCTGGCCGTTCGCGGTGTGGTCGGCGGCAGCGAGACGCTGACGCCGAACCCGGTGTCGCACGCCACCGACGACATCGACACCGGTCTCGGCACCGTGCACATGGTGCTCGGCGGCGGCGGGGTCTCGGGCACGACCAACCAGTCGTTCTTCAAGGACGGCACCGGCAAGGTCATCACCGCGGTCTCCTCGACGCCCGGCTCCAACGGCAAGCGGACGGCCACGTACGTGCGGGAGCAGGCGGTCTGGGCGGGCGTGCGCGATGTCGACCACCCCTACGGCTTCGCGGCGTTCACCGTCGATCCGGGCCGTCACGCGGGCGACACCACGCGGATGCACGTCACGTACTACAACGTGAACAAGCCGAACGGCGAGCTGTCGGTCTTCGAGACGTTCACGCTGCACCGCAAGCGGTCGGACGGCGGCCGGCACTGAGGTCGCGCGCTGTTCCCGGGCGGCCGGGCGCGTGCCCGGCCGCCCCCACGATCACTGTTGACCAATAGCAGTCCACTGCATACCTTTGCGGGCACGAGAGAAGGGACGGTGCCCGCAGGTGCCCATCGAAACCGGCTTGGAGACCTCGGCGGTACGCGTAGCGCACCTCGGTTACGGACTCGGCGGCGCACCCGCGGTCGTGGCGGTCCTGCCCGACGGAAGGGCCCCGCGGCGCGTGCAGTTGCTCGGCGCCGACGGCGGCTCGCTGCACGAGCTGGAACCCGGCCCGCTGGAGTCCGTGCCCGGCTGGCACGGCGGTCCCTTCGCCCGGGTGCCGCTGCCCACCGGCCTCGCGCCCGGCCGGTACGCGGTCCGCCTGGTCGACGGCCGCGGCCGTACCTGTGTCTCGGACGACTTCGAGGTGGCCGCCGACCGGCTCCAGCGGCAGACGATGTCCGACGTGCTGGCGTACTTCAAGGCGATGCGCTCCAGCGGCGAGATCGACCGCAAGGACCGGCGCGCCGCGCTGTGGGGCGACGACAGCGGCCGGGAGGTCGACGCGCGCGGCGGCTGGCTCGACGCGAGCGGCGACACCAGCAAATTCCTCAGCCACCTCACGTACACCCGCACCATGAGTCCGCAGCAGATCCCGCTGTGCGCGTGGGCCATGATGGCCGCGCGGGACGCGGTCGCCGAGCGACACCCGCTGCTGGTCCGCTCGTTGAGCGCGCGGCTGCGCGACGAGGCGCTGTGGGGCGCCGACTTCCTGGTCCGCTTCCGCTCCCCCGAGGGCTACTTCTACACCGGAATCTTCGACGCGCTCACCAAGCGGCTCGAAGAACGCGTCGTGACGGCGCCGCTCCCGGAGTGCGTGCGCACCGACCGCTACCAGGCCGCGTACCGGCACGGCGGCGGCCTGGCCATCGCGGCCCTCGCCCGCGCCTCGACCCTGGACGACCACGGCGACTTCACCGGACCCGAGTACCTGGCGGCGGCCGTCGAGGGCTTCACGCACCTCGAGGCGCACAACACCGAATACGTCGTCGGCGGGGCCGAGACGGTCCTCGACGACTACACGGCGCTGCTGGCCGCCTGCGAGCTGGTCGCGGCGGGCGGCGGTACGGTCCCGGCCGCGGCGCGGGACGCGGCCCGGCTGCGCGTACGGTCGCTGCTGGCGCGGTACGTACGGCCCGCGCACGGCCCCGGCTGGTTCGGAGCGGACGCCGAGGGGCGGCCGTTCTTCCACGCCGCCGAGGCCGGGCTGCCCGCGCTCGCCCTCGCCCGCTTCGCCGCCGTGCTGCCGGACGCGCCCGAGGCCGGGGCCGCGAGCGCGCTCGCCCTGGAGGCCGTGCTCGACACCGTGGCCAGGACCCGTTCGGTGCCGAATCCCTTCGGCTATCCCCGGCAGCGCGTGCAGCCCGCGGGGGGCACACCGCGCGACGCCTTCTTCTTCCCGCACGACAACGAGACCGGCTACTGGTGGCAGGGCGAGAACGCCACCATCGCCTCGCTGGCCGCCGCCGCGAACACCTGCGCCGACCTGCCCGGCACGGCGGAGGCCGACCGCGACCTGCTGCTCGGCTTCGCCGACGACCAGCTCGCCTGGATCACCGGCCGCAACCCCTTCGACGTCTCGATGCTGCACGGCCGCGGCCGTCACAATGTCGACTACGAGTCGGACTTCCCCAACATCCCCGGCGGCATCGTCAACGGCATCACCTCCGGCTGGACCGACGAGGACGACATCGCCTTCCTTCCCGCCGACGCCCCCGAGGACGAGGTCTGGCGCTGGGCCGAGCAGTGGATCCCGCACACCGGCTGGTTCCTGCTGGCGGTGGCGTCGGCCCGCTGAGGAAACGGCCGGGGCGGCGGTGTCCGGACCGGCGCGGCGGCCTCGCGGGAAGCCTCCCGGAACCCCGCGTCAGACCGCCGACGCTCCCGGCCGCTCGGGCGGCGCGTCCGGGAGCGTCACCGTGAAAGAGGTGTCGCCCGGCTCGCTGGTGAGGGTGACCGTGCCGCCGTGGGCCGCGGCGACCGCCGTGACGATGGCCAGGCCCAGACCGGCGCCGTGGCCGGCAGCGGGGTCGGCGCGCCGGTCGTCGGCGCGGTGGTGGTCGGCGCGGGCGAAGCGTTCGAAGACGGTGCGCTGGATGGCGGGCGGGACACCGCCGCCGTTGTCCGCGACGGTGAGGACGGTCGCGCCGCCGTCGTGGCGCAGCCGTACCGTGACGCGGGTCCCCTCGCGGGTGTGCACACGGGCGTTGGTCAGCAGATTCCCGGTGATCTGCTGGAGCCGGGCGGCGTCGCCGGTGACGGTGACCGGTTCGGCGGGCAGGTCCAGCAGCCAGCGGTGGCCGGGGCCCGCGGCCCTGGCGTCGTCGACCGCGTCGAGGACGAGGCGCGTCAGGTCGACCGGCTCACGGGCCAGCGGGCGGCCCGCGTCGAGCCGGGCGAGCAGCAGCAGGTCGTCGACCATGCCGCCCATCCGCGCGGACTCCGCCGCGATCCGGTCCAGTGCCCGCGTCACACCGGGCGGCACCGGGCCGGGGTGCCGCTGCGCCAGCTCCGCGTGGCCGCGGATCGCGGCGACCGGGGTGCGCAGTTCGTGGCTGGCGTCGGCGGCGAAGCGCCGCAGCCGTTCCTCGCTGGCGTGCCGGGTGGTCAGCGCGCCCTCGACATGTCCGAGCATGCGGTTGAAGGCCGCGCCGACCTGCCCGACCTCGGTCCCTGGGTCGGTGTCGGGCACCCGGTCGGGCAACGCCACCTCTCCGCTGTCCAGCGGCAGCGCGCTCACCGAGGCGGCGGTCGCGGCCACCCGGCGCAGCGGTCGCAGCGACCAGCGCACCCAGAAGGCGCCCGCGGCCCCCGCCACGACCAGCGCGCCGCCGAAGACGGCCGCCTCCACCGCGATCAGCCGCGTCTCGGCGTCCTCGATGCCCTGCCGGGGCAGCCCGGTGATCAGGACGTCCCCGTCGTCGCCCGCCACCGCTTTGACCTGGTAGTCGCCGAGCGAGGACAGATCGACCCGGTGGCAGTGGCCGTCGACGGGGACCGCCGCGAGCGCGGTCCGGTCGTCGGGGGTCAGCCGTACCGTGGTGTCCGTGCCCGCGCGGACCACGGCGGCGGCCGTGACCCGGCCTTTGAGCAGCCGCGCCCCGAAGGTGCCGCGCGCCTGGCGGCGGGTGTCCACATGGACGTTGTCCGCGTCCGGCTCTCCCGCGCCGTGCGCGTGTTCCAGGCTGGCGGGGAACGCGCCGCCGGCCTCCGAGAGCTGCTGGTCGAGCCGTTCGCCGAGGAAGGACCGCAGTGCGACGACCGCCGCGATGCCCACGGCGGCGCAGCTCAGCGCGAGCAGCACCACGAGGCCGCAGGTGAGCCGGGCGCGCAGCGTGCGCGGTACGAGGACCCGCGACGCGAAAGCGAGCGGCGTGGAGCGACGGCCGGTGCGCGGCGACGGCCGCCTCACCACGGCGGCGCCTTCAGCAGGTAGCCCGCGCCGCGCACCGTGTGGATCATCGGCTCGCGCCCGCTGTCGATCTTGCGGCGCAGGTAGCTGATGTACAGCTCGACCACATGCGCCTGGCCGCCGAAGTCGTACGACCATACGCGGTCGAGGATCTGCGCCTTGCTCAGTACCCGGCGCGGATTGCGCATCAGATACCGCAGCAGCTCGAACTCGGTCGGGGACAGCTCGACGACCGCCCCGCCGCGCGTCACCTCCCGCGCGTCCTCGTCCATGACGAGATCGCCGACGGTGAGGACGGCCGCGTCGCCGCGCGCCCTGGTCATGCCCGCCCGGCGCAGCAGTCCGCGCAGCCTGGCCAGCAGTTCCTCCAGGCTGAACGGCTTGGTGACGTAGTCGTCGCCGCCCGCCGTGATGCCCGCGATGCGGTCCTCGACGGAGTCGCGCGCGGTGAGGAACAGCACGCACACCTCGGGCTGGCTCGCGCGGAGCCGGCGCAGTACGGACAGGCCGTCGCCGTCGGGAAGCATCACGTCGAGCACGACCGCGTCGGGACGGAAGGCCCGCGCCTCGGCGACCGCGGAGGCGACGTCACCGGCGGTGCGCACCTGCCAGCCCTCGTAGGCGAGGACACCGGACAGCACTTCGGCGAGGTCGGGTTCGTCGTCCACGACGAGGACCCGGACCGGAGAGCCGTCCGGGTGGGCGAGGGGGTGCGGTGCCGCGCTGTCTGTGATGTCCATGGTCCTTCCAGCATCGCCCGGCGGGCGGTCGCGCGGCGAGGGCGGGCGCCTCTGCGTTCCCTGTGAGTCCTGTGGGTCGTGGGAGTCCTGTCGCCGATCGGTGAGCGAGCCGCCCGCGCGGCGCCGTCACCACGGGTCCCGCGGGCCGCCGTGAGCCTCTGGATCACCTGTGAGTCCGCGGCCGGGGCGCCGATTCAGAGCTGGCTCAGAGGTTCCGCCCGCACAGTGGCAAGCGTACGACCAGGAAGGGAACCACCGTGAGCGGCACGACATGAGCGGCACCCACAGCCCCCGCACCACCGCGCGGCACGCGGTGACGTATCCCGGCAGGCGGTCACCGGCCGTCGTGGTGCTGGCCCTGGGCTGGGCGGGCGCGGCGGCGGTGATCGCGCTGTGGTGGCAGGACACGTCGTCGGTCGTCGGCCCCGCGGGCTGGCTGATCGGCGCGGGCCGGATCGCCGGGCTGCTGACCGGCTACTGCTGCGCGCTGCTGGTCGGCCTGATGGCCCGGATTCCCGCACTGGAGCAGGGGGTGGGCAGCGACCGGGTGGCGCGCTGGCACGCGATGGCCGGGCGTTACACCGTCTGCCTGCTGATCGCGCACATCACGCTGATCCTGTGGGGTTACGCGGCGCAGGCGCACGCCTCGGTGCTCGGCGAGACATGGACGGTGGTGTTCACCTATCCGGACATGCTCAAGGGCACGATCGGCGGTCTGCTCCTGCTGGTCGTCGGCGCGGTGTCGGTACGCGCGGTACGCCGCAAGGTCCGCTACGAGACCTGGTACTACCTGCACCTGCTGACGTATCTGGCGATCTTCCTGGCCTTCTGGCACCAGCTCGCGCTCGGCGCGGACTTCGCGGGCGGCACGGTCGCGCGCGGGCTCTGGTACGCGCTGTACCTCGGTGTCGCGGCGGCGGCGCTCTGGTACCGGGTGCTGGTGCCGCAGCGGCTGAATCTGCGGCACCGGCTGCGGGTGGCGTCGGTGGTATGGGAGGCGCCGGGGGTGGTGTCGGTGCTCATACGCGGCCGGCGGCTGCCCGAACTGGCGGCGCGGCCGGGGCAGTTCCTGCGCTGGCGGTTCCTGACGCCCGGCCTGTGGTGGACGGCCAGCCCGTACTCGCTGTCCGCCGCGCCGCGTCCCGACCTGCTGCGGATCACCGTGAAGGCGGTGGGCGAGCACAGTACGGCGCTGGCCGGACTGCGGCCCGGCACCCGGATCTGGGCCGAGGGACCGTACGGCGCGCTGACCGCGGAGCGCAGGACCCGGCAGAAGGTGCTGCTGCTCGCGGGCGGGGTCGGGGTGACCCCGTTGCGGGCGCTGTTCGAGTCGCTGCCCGCGGGGCCCGGCGACCTGACGCTGGTCTACCGGGCGCGCACCGAGGCCGATCTGGCGCTGCGCGGCGAACTGGAGCGGATCGCCGCCGTGCGCGGCGCCCGTCTGCACTTCGCGGTCAACGCGCCCGACGGCCGGCGGCCCGTCCTCAGCGCGGACACCCTGCGCGCCACGCTGCCGGACATCGCGCGGCACGACGTGTTCCTGTGCGGGCCGCCCGGAATGGCGCGGGCGTCGTACGAGGCGCTGCGCGCGGCGGGTGTCCCGGCCCGCCACATCCATCACGAGTCCTTCGAACTGTGAGCCGTGCCGTGAGCCATGTCGTGAACCATGCCGTGAGCCGTGCCGTGAGCCAGATGGTGAACCGAGGTGAGAGCCGTCCATGAGCGCCTTTCCCGCGCGCCCTTTGCGGCGCGTCCTGTTGAGCACCCTGGCCACCGTCGCCGGTGTGGTGCTGCTGCTGACCCTCAAGCCGCACACGACGGCGGGCGCGGGTGACGTGGCCGCGGGCTCCGCGGCCCCCGCACCGGCGCCGTCCGCGACGTCGGGGACGTCCGGCTCCTCCAACGGCCCGTCCAACGGCCCGTCCAGCGATTCCTCCAATGGCTCGTCCAACGGCTCGTCCTCGAAGGGGACTTCGGGCACCAGGACGGTCGACGGCGACACCGCGCAGACCCGCTACGGTCCCGTCCAGCTCCGGCTCACCCTCACCGGCGGCAGGATCACCGCGGTGAAGGCCGTCCAGTTGCCGAACGACAACCCCAGGGACGGTGAGATCTCCGGTTTCGCGATCCCGCAGCTCACCCAGGAGACGCTGGCCGCGCAGAGCGCGAAGATCGACACCGTGTCCGGGGCGACGTACACCAGCGAGGGGTATGTGCGGTCGCTCCAGAGCGCGTTGGACAAGGCGGGGGTCTGACCGTGTCCGACACGCGGGCCCGGCCGCGCCGGGTGGAACACACGATGGGCACGGTCTTCTCCTTCGACGTGCGGGGCGGCGGCGACCGTGTGGCGGCGGCGCTGCACGCGGCGGCGGCCTGGCTGCACCATGTCGACGAGGTCTTCTCCACCTACCGCCCCGACAGCCAGATCAGCCGGCTCGCCGCCGGCACGCTCACGCTGCCGGCCTGCTCCCCCGACGTGCGGGAGGTGCTGGCGCTGTGCGAGACGGCCGGACGGCTCAGTCACGGCTGGTTCAGTACCGGGTACGCGGGCGGCTTCGACCCGACCGGGCTGGTGAAGGGGTGGGCGGTGGAGCGGGCCGTCGCCATGCTGGCCTCCGCGGGCGCCGACGCGGTGTGCCTCAACGGCGGGGGCGACGTACAGGTGTACGGCGGCCCCTGGCGGATCGGTGTCGCCGACCCGCTGCGGCCGGGCGCGCTGGTCCGCGTGGTGCACACGGACGGCGAACTGGCCGTCGCCACCTCGGGTCCCGCCGAGCGCGGCTGCCACATCATGGACCCCTTCACCCATCAGCCGCCCGCCCCCGCGCTCGCCTCCCTCACCGTGGTCTGCCGCGGCCTGACCGACGCGGACGCCCGCGCCACCGCCGGCTACGCGATGGGCCCCGCCCGCGCCCGCCGCTGGCTCGAATCCCTCCCCGACACCGAGGGCTTCGCGGTCGCGGCGGACGGCGCCACATGGCAGACCGCCGGTTACGGCGTGACCACCGCCGCCCACACACCCTGAACCCCCGCTGTGTGGGCCGCGCCCATGCCCGGCCGCCGGATCGGCCCCTATCCTGCTCGGGCCGTACGGGACGGCGCGAGCGGATCGCGGGAGCGCGCATGCGGGAATTCGAGGATGTCGGCGTCGAGGTGCCGGGCGGACGGCTGGCGGTACGGCGCTGGCCGGGCCCGGCGGGCGGCCCTGTGGTGCTGGCGCTGCACGGGATCGCCAGCAACGGCCTGGCCTGGGCGCAGGTCGCCGAAGCGCTCGACGGGGTCGAGATCCTGGCGCCCGACCTGCGCGGGCGCGGGCTCAGCCGGGAGGTGGCGGGCGCCTGTTCGATGGCCCGGCACGCCGACGACATGCTCGCGGTGCTCGACCGCTTCGGCGTCGAACGGGCGGTGCTGGCCGGGCACTCCATGGGCGGCTACGCGGCGTGCGTCGCCGCGCGCCGCGATCCGGGGCGCTATTGCGAACTGGTTCTGGTCGACGGCGGCTTGGGCTTCCCCGTACCCGCGGGCGTGGACATCGACGCGGTGCTGCACGCCGTGGTCGGACCCGCGATGCGCAAGCTGGAGATGGAGTTCGCCGACCGCGCCGCTTACCACGCCTTCTGGGCGGAGCACCCGGCGTTCAGCACGCTCGGCGGGCCGCTGCTCGCCGCGTATCTCGACCGCGATCTCACCGGCGAGGCACCGCACTTGAGGTCGGCCTGCCGGGCGGACGCGATCCGCGAGGACGCGGCGGACGAGCTGCGCAACCCGGACGTCTTCGCCGCGATCCACGAAATCACCGTCCCCACCCGGTTGTTGTGGGCCGAGCGGGGGCTGTCGGACGAGCCGACCGGGCTGTACGCGCCCGAAGTGATCGCGGCGAGCGGCCTGGTGGCGGAGGGGATCGCCCTGCACTTCGTCCCGGGCGTCAACCACTACTCGGTGCTGCTCGGCGAGCCCGGCGCCCGCTTGGTGGCCGGGCACCTGACGGACGCGGTACGGCGCACGGCGGCAGCGGGGGGGGGGGGGGGGGGCCCCCCCGGCAAGTGCCCGCCCCGCTGGGGGGGGTTGGTCCCCTCTCCCCCCCTCCACCCCCCCCACTACCTCCCCGGCCCCTCCCCCCGCCCCCCCTCTCCCCCCCCTCCCCCCCCCCCCCCCCCCCCCCCCCCACCCCCCCCCCCCCCCCCCCCCCCCCACCGCGTCCGGCACCAGCAGGTCCGCCCCGGTCGCCGCCCGTACCTCCTCCACGCCGACGCCGGGGGCCAGTTCGGCCAGCCGCAGTCCTTCGGGGGTGACGTCGAGGACCGCGAGGTCGGTGATCACGCGGTGCACGACGCGGCGGCCGGTGGCGGGCAGGGTCAGTTCCCCGACGATCTTCGGGGAGCCGTCCTTGGCGGTGTGTTCCATGACCACCACGATCCGGCGGGCGCCGTGCACAAGGTCCATGGCCCCGCCCATGCCCTTGACCATCTTGCCGGGGATCATCCAGTTCGCCAGGTCACCGCGGGCGGAGACCTGCATGGCGCCGAGCACCGACACGTCGATCCGGCCGGAGCGCACCATGCCGAAGGAGGCGGCGGAGTCGAAGTACGCGGCGCCGGGTGCCACGGTGACCGTCTCCTTGCCCGCGTTGATCAGGTCGGGGTGCTCGTCGCCGTCGTACGGGTAGGGGCCGACGCCCAGGACGCCGTTCTCCGAGTGCAGCACCACATGGGTCCCGGCGGGCAGGTGGGCGGGGACGAGCGTGGGCAGGCCGATGCCGAGGTTCACGTACTGGCCGTCACGCAGTTCGCGGGCGGCGCGGGCGGCGAGTCGGTCGCGGTCGAGTGGCACGGTCAGTTCTCCCGGTCGGAGGTGGCGTGGGCGGTACGGACGGTGCGTCGCTCGACGCGTTTGTCGGTCGGATCGGCGGCCACGACGCGGTCGACGTACACACCGGGCAGATGGACGGCGTCCGGCGGCAACTCGCCCGGTTCCACGATGCGTTCGGCCTCCACCAGGGTGATCCGGCCGGCCATCGCGCACAGCGGGTTGAAGTTGCGGGCGGCGGCGTGGAAGGCGCAGTTGCCGTGCCGGTCGGCGACGGCCGCCCGGACCAGCGCGAAGTCGGCGGTGATGGCCTCCTCCAGCAGATGGCGTACGCCGCCGAAGTCCCGTACCTCCTTGGGCGGCGAGGCGACCGCGACCGTGCCGTCCGCCGCGTACCGCCAGGGCAGGCCGCCCTCCTCGACCTGGGTGCCGGCGCCCGCCGGGGTGTAGAAGGCCGGGATGCCGCAGCCGCCCGCGCGCAGCCGTTCCGCGAGGGTGCCCTGCGGGGTGAGTTCCACCTCCAGCTCGCCCGTCAGATAGCGCCGGGCGAACTCCTTGTTCTCGCCGACGTACGAGGAGGTCGCCCGCGAGATCCGGCCGAGTCCGAGCAGCAGGCCGAGTCCCCAGTCGTCCACTCCGCAGTTGTTGGAGACGACCCGCAGATCCGTCGGGCCCGCCGCGGCGAGCGCCGCGATCAGCGCCGACGGGATGCCGCACAGGCCGAATCCGCCGACGGCGAGTGTCGCGCCGTCCGGGATGTCCGCCACCGCGCGGGCGGCCGAGGCCACCACCTTGTCCATGCGTCCGCCTTCCCCGCAGGGGTCATCGAGGGTGTGTCGAGCGTGAGTTGAGGGTGCGCCGGGCCGCCGTGCCGGGCGTGGCCCGGCCCCTGGCGCCCGCCCTGTCACCTTTGCGACGGCGCGGCGGGGCCGCCATGGTCCCTGTCGACATGGCGCGCGGGGAAGGAGCGTGTGCCGCCCACATGTCCGGTTCGGCGGGGCGCTTCTACGGTTTGCGCAACAATCCACCTCCCCGGGAGCCGGTCGCCATGCGTCGCAGCACATCGAGCACCAACAGATCGAGCCGAGCGAGCCGTTCGAGCGAGCCGGCCGCGTCCCGTCGGCCGCGCCCGACGAACGGGCCGGGCGCCTTCCGTACGCGGACCGTACCGGCGCTGGCCGTGCTGACCGCGGGTGTGCTGCTCGCCGGATGCAGCGCCGCGGGGACGGCGGGCAGCGCCAAGTCCTCCGACGGCACGAGCGACTCGGCGGTCAAGGTGGGCCTGGTCTACTCGCGCAGCGGGCCGCTGGCCGCCTACGGCAAGCAGTATCTGGACGGCTTCAACGCCGGTCTGGCGTACGCCACTCACGGCAAGGGCACGGCGGGCGGCCACCGGATCGAGGTGATCGAGCAGGACGACGCGGGCGACCCCGCGAAGGCCGTCGCCGCGGCCAAGACCCTGATCGGCAAGGGCACGCACATCATCGCGGGCACCACCGACTCGGGCGTGGCGCTCCAACTGGCCCCGCTGGCTGCCCAGAACAAGGTGCTGTACATCGCGGGACCCGCCGCCACCGACGCGTTGACCGGCGTGAACGCGTACACCTTCCGCTCCGGCAGGCAGTCGTACCAGGACATCCTCACCGCCGGGTCGCTGCTGGGCGACTCCAAGGGCAAGAAGATCACCGTGCTGACCCAGAACTCCGCCTTCGGGCAGGCGAATGTCACCGCCGTGAAGGAGGTGCTGGGCGGGCAGGGCGCGACCGTGGACTCGGTGCTGGCGCCGCCGAGCGCGGGCGATCTGACGCCGTTCGCGCAGCAGGTCAAGTCGAAGAAGCCGGATCTGGTCTTCGTCGCCTGGGCCGGGGCCGGCGCGCCCGCGCTGTGGACGGCGCTCGACCAGCAGGGCGTGGTGACCTCGACCAAGGTCGTGACGGGACTGGCGGGCACCGCCTCGTACCCGCTGTTCGGCGCGGCCGGGTCCAAGATCTCCTTCCTCGCGCACTACTTCCCCGGCGCAGCGCACAACGCGGTGGAGACGGCGATGCTCGACGGCATCACCAAGGCGGGCGGCACGCCCGACCTGTTCAGCCCGGACGGCTTCACCGCCGCGCAGATGATCGTGCACGCGGTGGAGGCGGGCGGCGCGGACAGCCCGACCGCGATGGCGAAGGCGCTGGAGGGCTGGTCGTTCGAAGGCCCCAAGGGCGACGAGCAGATCAGGGCGGTGGACCACGCGCTGCTCCAGCCGATGTTCACGGCGAAGCTGAACGGCACGGGCGCCGCCGCGAAGCCGGAGCTGATCAGCA
Organism: Streptomyces sp. NPDC025721; assembly: GCF_055558595.1. NCBI lineage: Bacteria > Bacillati > Actinomycetota > Actinomycetes > Kitasatosporales > Streptomycetaceae > Streptomyces > Streptomyces sp. NPDC025721. The sequence continues at coordinate 30,707 of NZ_JBVHMF010000026.1, forward strand.
GGCTGCCCAAGGACGCGGTGAACCCGCCCTCGAAGCAGATGGCGGGCTGACCGGTGACGAGCACGGCCCCGGTACTCCGGCTGCGTGACGTGGGCTGGTCGGTCGGCGGCGCGACCATCGTGGACGAGGTGTCCTTCGAGGTGCGCGAGGGCGAGTTCCTGGCCTTCATCGGTCCCAACGGCGCGGGAAAGACGTCCCTGTTCAACCTGATCAGCGGTCTCGTACCGGCCAGTCGGGGGTCCATCGGGCTCGACGGCGCGGACATCACCGCAGAGAGCGTCCCGGCCAGGGCGCGGCGCGGGCTGGGGCGGACGTTCCAGACGTCCAGTCTGTGGCCCGGCATGACGGTCGCCGACCATGTGCGGCTGGCCGCCCAGGCGGCGGGCGGCGGCTCGTACCGGATCTGGCGGCGCGCCGCGGGATACGCGCGGCAGGTCGGGCAGGTGCTGGAGCGCACGGGGCTCGGGCACCGCGCCGAGGCGCTGTCGAGCGCGCTGTCGCACGGCGAGAAACGGAAGCTGGAGCTGGCGGTGCTGCTGGTCGGCGAGCCGCGCGTGATGCTGCTCGACGAGCCGATGGCCGGGGTCAGCGCCGAGGAGGTGCCGGCCCTGACCGCGCTGATCCGCTCGCTGCACCGCGACGAGGGCCGCACGGTCCTGATGGTCGAGCACCACATGGACGTGCTGCTCGGCCTGGCCGACCGGCTCGCGGTGATGCACCACGGCACCCTGCTCGCGCTCGACACCCCGCAGGCCGTCACGACCGACGCCACCGTGCAGCGGGCCTATCTCGGGGAGGCGCTGTGACCGTCGAACCCCTCTTGGCCGTAAGGAACTTGAAGGTCGTCATCGGCGGCCGTCACATCCTGCACGGCGTGGACCTCGACGTCGCCGCGAGCGGGGTGACCGCGCTGCTCGGCCGCAACGGCGCGGGCAAGACCACGACGGTGCGCGGCGTGCTGGGCCTGGTGCCGCGCACCGGCAGCGTGCGCTTCGCCGGTCAGGAGACGGTACGGCTCGCCACGCACGCCCTGGTGCGGCGCGGGATCGGCTACGCGCCGGAGGACCGCGGGGTCTTCGCGGCACTGACCGTCGCGGAGAATCTGCGGCTGGCCGAGCGGCGCGGCGCGGGCGAGCCCGCCTACGCGCTGGTGCACGAGCTGTTCCCCGAGCTGCGGCAGCGGGCGGCGCAGCGCGCGGGAACGCTGTCCGGCGGGCAGCAGCAGATGGTCGCGATCGGCCGCACCCTGCTCAACGGCAACCGGCTGATCATCGCCGACGAGCCCACCAAGGGCCTGGCGCCGAAGGTCGTCACCGAGGTGGCGCGGGTGCTGGAGCGGGCCGCGCAGGCGGTGCCGGTGCTGCTGGTCGAGCAGAATCTGGCGATGGTACGGCGGCTCGCCGAGCACTGCGTGGTGCTGGCGGACGGCAGGACCGCGCACCGCGGCCCCGCCGCCGACCTGCTCGCCGATCCCGAGGCGACCCGCAGGCTGCTGGGCGTCGGACGCAAGGGCGCGGACGCGCACGTGAGAGAGGCAGAGGCCGTGTCATCCGATCCCGCCAGGGAATCCGCCACCGACGCCGCCGGGACGCACGTCCAGGCCGCGGCCGGGTCGTACCCACCGCCGTCCGCGGCACGGGAGGCGGGCGCCTGATGTCGACCGTCGTGCTGCTCACGGCCACCGGTCTCGGCCTCGGCGCCCTGTACTTCCTGGTGGCCTCCGGCCTCTCCCTGATCTTCGGCCTGATGGACGTGCTGAACTTCGCGCACGGCGCGCTGCTGTCCATCGGCGCGTACGGCACCTGGTGGGCCGCCTCCGGGCATCTGCCGGGCGCGGGCTCCGGCGGATTCGGCTTCGTCCTCGCCGTCGCCTTCGGCACCGCTGTGGGCACCGTCGCCGCGATGGTGCTCGAACTCGCCCTGATCCGCCCGTTGTACGAACGGCCGCGCGAGCAGGTCCTCGCCACCGTCGGGGTGGGGCTCGCGGTGCCCGCGCTGCTGTCGGCGATCTGGGGCGCCGACGCGCGCACCTTCCCCGGACCCGCGGCCCTGTCCGGCACCTTCGGACTGTTCGGCGCGCGCGTCCCCGTCAACCGGCTGGTGCTGATCGGCGCCGCGGTGCTCGTCCTGCTGGCGCTGCGGCTGTTCCTCGGCCGCACCCGGCACGGCCTCGTCGTCAGGGCCGGGGTCGAGGACCGGGCGATGGTCACCGCGCTCGGCATCGACGTCCGGCGCGCCTTCACCCTGGTCTTCGCGATCGGCGGGGCCGCGGCGGCGCTCGGCGGCGCGCTGGGCGGGCTGTACTACGGCTCGGTCGACCCGGGCCAGGGCACCTCGCTGCTGATCTTCGCCTTCGTCGTGGTCGTCATGGGCGGCATGGGGTCGGTGTCGGGCGCCGCGCTCGCGGCCGTCGGCGTGGGCCTCGTCCAGCAGTTCGCCAACTACTACACCGCGTCGGGGCTCGGCGATCTCGCGGTCGTCGTCCTGCTCGCGGCGCTGCTGCTGCTCCGGCCGCACGGCGCCACCGGGAGGCTCGCATGACCACCGCCACCCCCACCCGCGAGGAGCCGCGCGTCCAGGCGGCGCCCGCGCCGGCCGGACAACTGCGCCGGGTCACCCGCTGGTGGCCCGCCGCCGCCCTGGCCGCGCTGCTCGCTGCCCCGTACAGCTCGCTGCCGCTGCCGGGCCTGCTCGACGGGCCGATCGGGAGCGCGGGCAGCCTTCAACTCCTCGCGCTGTGCCTGGTGTTCGGCGCGCTCGCGACCGGATACGACCTGCTGCTCGGCCGTACGGGCCTGCTCTCGTTCGGCCACGCGCTGTACTTCGCCGCGGGCTCGTACGCCACCGACGTCATCATGATCGAGGCCGGGCTGCCGTTCGCCGCCGCCGCCGTGCTGGGGCTGCTCTTCGGGATCGCGCTGGCCGCGCTGCTGGGCTCGGTGTCGCTGCGGGTGAGCGGGATCGCCTTCTCGATGGTCACGCTCGCCTTCGCGCAGGCCGGTTCGATCCTGGTGGAGCGCGACCCGGGCGGGGTGACCGGCGGCGAGGAGGGCCGGGCGGTGCCCGCGGACAGGCTGCCCGCGTCACTCGTCGGCATCGAGCACACCGTCAATCTCTACTGGATCGCGCTCGCCTACCTCGTGGTGACCGTCGCCGTCGTGCACTGGGCGGTCCGCTCCCCCACCGGGCGGGTCTGGGAGGGCATCAAGGAGAACGAGCGCCGGGTGGAGGTGCTGGGCCTGCGGCCGTACGGCTTCAAACTGACGGCCTTCGTGCTGGCGGGCGCGCTGGCCGCGGTCGGCGGCATCGTCCATCTGCTGCTGACCGGCGGCGCCACCCCGCAGACCACCACCTCCGACTTCACCTTGTCGCTGCTGGTGATGGTCGTCCTCGGCGGCTCCGGCTCGCGCTGGGGCCCGCTGATCGGCGGGGTCCTCTACACCTGGGCCGACCACCGGCTCGGCGACCTCGCGGGCTCCGGCTCGGTCGCCGGTCTGCCCTCGGTCCTGCGGGTCCCGCTCTCCCAGCCCCTGTTCCTGCTCGGCACGTTGTTCGTCGTGGTCGTCTACGTGCTGCCCGGCGGCGTGGCCCGTCTGCCGCAACGGCTGCGCGCGGCGGCGCGGAAGAGGAGCTGACCGGGAGGCGGTCCCCGCCGGGCGCCGCTCCTAGCCGGGCGCCGCTCCTAGCCGCGAGGTGTGGACAACAGGTGCAGACGGAGGGCGAGTTGGAGTTCCAGCGCCCGGTCGGGGGCGTTCCAGTCGGGGCCGAGGAGGGCCTGGACGCGGTCGAGGCGCTGGACGACGGTGTTGACGTGGAGGTGGAGTTCGTCCTTGGTACGGGTGAGGGTGCCACCGCAGGCGAAGTAGGCGCCGAGGGTACGGACCAGCTCCGTGCCGCGTCGCGCGTCGTAGTCGAGGAGCGGGCCGAGCGTCGCGGTGACGTAGGAGTCGACGTCCCGTTCGTTGCCCAACAGCACGCCGAGGAAGCCGAGTTCGTCGGCGCTCGCGCCGTCGCCGACGCGGCCGAGCGACTGGAGGGCGCGCAGGCAGCGCAGCGCCTCGGCGTGGGCGTCGGCCAGGGCCCGCGGTCCCGCGGCCGGTCCGCCCGCGGCGACCGTGACGGGCGCGCCCACCAAGTGGCCGAGCTGGGCGACGGCGGCCCTGGCGGCCTCGCCGGGCGGTGCGCCGTCGTACGGGAGGAGCAGGACGACGGTGCCGGACTGCTCGGCGCTGATGCCGTCGCCGCCGAAGAGGTACTGGACGGCGGCGCCCGGCAGTTTGTCGTGGCAGGCGGTGACGGTCTCGGCGACGAGCAGCAGGCACGGCCGGTCGAGGTCGACACCGAGCCTGCGACCGCGCACGACGAGACCGGCCGGGTCGCGCCCCGCCGCGGTCAGCAGGTCGGTGATCAGCTCGCCGCGCACCCGGTTCTCGGTCTCCGCGACGGAGCGGCTGAGCAGCAGCAGGAGCGCGGTGACGACCCCGGCGCGCTCGAACAGCCGCCGGTCGGAGTCGTCGAGCCGTTCGCGCCCGTACAGCACGAGGCTGCCGAGGAGTTCCTGTCCCGCGAGCACGGCGCAGGTCCAGCGGCCGTCGCGGAACACCGCGCGGGCCGCGGCGTGCGAGTCGGCGGCGTGCCTGACCAGGGCCGCCGGCTGCGGGGGCAGACCGTCGAAGTCGCCGCCGCCGCGCCCGACGGCGGCCAGCCGTCGGCCCTCCGGGTCGTGGATGGTGAGGGCGCCGTCCAGCAGTCCCGCGACGGCGGCGGCCACTTCCGACAGGTCGCCGCCGCGCAGCACCAGGTCGGTGAGCCGGTCGTGCGCCTCCTCGGCGCGCTGCATCGCGGCGGCGTGCTCGCGGATCACGGCGCCCGCCTCGGCGAGGTCGGTGATGGCCTTGGCGGTGTCGATGGCGATGGCGGCGTGCGCGGCCAGCGAGCACAGCAGCGCGACCTCGTCGGGCGAGAAGGGGCGCGGGGTGCGGTCGGCGGCGAAGAGCACCCCGATCACGTCGCTGCCGACGGCGCCGCCCGCGTGACCGCCCGCGCCGCGTGACCCGAGCAGCAGCGGCACCCCCAGGATGCCGACCAGGCCCTCGTCCAGCACACCCTCGTCGATGGAGCCGGTGTGCCGGAAGCGCTCGTCGGTGCGGTAGTCGGGGGTCGCGTACGGGCGGGCGGTCAGCGCAACCAGACCGCCGAGACCGTCGCCGTACGACAGCCGGAGGTTCTGGAAGAGCGGTGAGACCGAGCCGTCGGTGACCCGCATGTACGTGTCGCCCGCCTCCTCGTCACGCAGCGTCAGATACGCGGTGTCCGTGCCGAGCAGCATCCTGGCCCTGCGCACGATGGACTGGAGAACGGCGTCGAGGTCGCGGAGCGCGGCCAGGTCGCTCGCGGTGTCGAAGAGCGCGGCGAGTTCGGTCTCGCGGCGGCGGTGCTGCCGCAGCACCCGGCGGACCCGCAGCGCGATCCCGGTGGCCTGTTCCAGCTCCGACAGGTCGGACGCGCCCGCCCCGTTGATCCTCGCCTGCGCGGCGACCGCCCCGAAGTCCTCCGCGGGCGCGTCGGCCGCGACCATTTCGAGCAGCCGACGCATATGGCGGGCGATGGGCTCGGGCTCGGCCGCGGGCCCGAGGGCGGGTGCCGGTGCCGGTGCCGCTACGGACTCGGGCGCCGGTACGGCTGCGGGATCTGCGGATTCTGCGGACATCAGGGGTCACCGTGCCGGAGGGACGAAGAACGGTCCGTGCGGCGCGGCGGTCGGGACCGTCGCGCCGCACGGCTGGTGCGACGGACGCGCGGTGGGGCTCGCCGCCCCGCCGGGACGGGACGACGGCCGCCGCAGACGCCGACCCTATCGACCGGTCGCCGTAAAAGGCGAGGTCAGCGGCCGGATCAGTAGCCGGATCGACGGCCGGATCAGTGGGCCGCCCGGTGGCCGGCTCGTGGTCGGCTCGCGGTCGGCCCGTGATCGGCCCGTGGCTGGCCCGACGGTCGGCCCGGTGCGCGCGGGTCAGTGGGCGGTCCACCCGCCGTCCAGCGGCAGCGAGGCCCCGGTGATGTAGCCGGTGTGCGGGGAGCAGAACCACAGGGCCGCAGCCGCGACCTCCACCGGCTCGATCAGCCGCTTGATCGCGGTGCGCTCCAGCATCACCCGGGTCACCACCTCCGCCTCGGGGATGCCGTGCGCGACGGCCTGGGTGGCGATCTGGTCCTCGACGAGCGGGGTGCGGACATAGCCGGGGTTGATGCAGTTGCTGGTCACGCCGTGCGGCGCGGCTTCGAGCGCGACGGTCTTGCTGAGCCCTTCGAGCGCGTGCTTGGCGACGACGTACGCGGACTTGTACGGGCTGGCGCGCAGGCCGTGCACCGACGAGATGTTGACCACCCGGCCCCAGCCGCCCGCGTACATGTGCGGCAGGGTGCGGCGCAGGATCCGGAACGGCGCCTCGACCATCACCCGCTGGATCAACGCGAAGCGCTCCGGGGGGAATTCGTGGACGGGCGCGATGTGCTGAAGGCCCGCGTTGTTGACGACGATGTCGGCGTCGTCGGGCAGCGCGTCCACGGCGGCGGGGTCGGCGAGGTCGGTGACGCAGCAGGTGCCGCCGATCTCCGCCGCCACTTCCTTGGCCGCGTCCGCCGCGATGTCCACCACGTAGACGGCGGCGCCCGCCTCGGCGAGGGCCACCGCGCAGGCCCGTCCGATACCGCTGGCGGCTCCGGTGACCAGGGCGGTCCGCCCGGCCAGGAACCGCGCGCCGGGCGGGTCGTCGGGGGTGACTGCGGCGGGCGGCGCAGCGGGCGGCCCCTCGGCGCCGGGGCTCTGAGTGCTCTCCATGGCCGCCACGCTAGAAACGATGCGGGGGCCCGCACACGTGGCCGGTGACCATACTTCCCCGTCCCGAGGTGGCGTCCGCAGCCATGTCGCGCGGGCCCTCCAGGGCCCATGCCGGTACGGCCGCGCGGCGCGGGCGGCGGCCGGCCGGCCGCGCCGCCGGGCGCACCGCGGCGCGGCGGACGCAATGGCGGCGGCCCCCACTTCCGCCGCGCAGGGGTGGCGGTCCTTCACGTGTCTGGGGCCGCCGCGGCGGTTCTACCGTCCAGCCGACACGTGGTCCCCGTCACATCAGGAACGCCCCCTACCGCTGTCGTCCGACGTGCCGGTGTCCGCCGACCGTGAGCCGCCCCCCGTCCCGAGGAGTCCGCATGCCCCCCAACCCGCCGCCCGGCAGCGCCCGTTCGCCCCTCCCCCGTACCGCCCGCGCCGTGACCACCGCGCTCCTCGGTGTCCTCGCCCTGCTCACCGCCTGTCTCGGCGCGGTCGTCACCGCAGGTCCGGCCGCCGCGGCCGGTCTCACCCAGGTCTCGTCCTTCGGCTCCAACCCCGGCAATCTGGCGATGTACGAGTACGCACCCGCCGGTCTGCCCGCGAACGCGCCCGTCGTGGTCGCGCTGCACGGCTGCGGGCAGAGCGCGAGCGACTACTTCGCCAACTCCGGCTGGCAGAAGTACGCCGACCTGTGGGGCTTCGCGCTCGTGCTGCCGCAGACCAGCTCGGCCAACAACTCGCTGTCCTGCTTCAGTTGGTTCGACCCCGCGAAGGACACCCGCGGCAAGGGCGAGGCGGCGTCCGTCGTGTCGATGGTCGGCCACGCCGTCACGCAGTACGGCTCGGACAGCCGTCGCGTGTACGTCACCGGCCTGTCGGCGGGCGGCGGCATGACCGCCGACCTGCTGGCGGACTACCCGGACGTCTTCGCGGGCGGCGCGGTGGACTCGGGGCTGCCCGCGCAGTGCGCCACCAGTCAGACGGCGGCGTCCGGTTGCCAGTACGGCAGCCTCAATCTCACCCCGGCGCAGTGGGGCGACAAGGTCCGCGCCTCCTACCCCGGTTACACCGGGCCGTGGCCGCGGGTGGCGATCTGGCAGGGCGCCTCCGACTACACGGTCTACCCGGTCAACGCCACCGAGCTGCGCGACCAGTGGACCAATGTGTGGGGCATCGGCCAGACCCCGTCGAGTACCCAGAGCCTGCCCGGCAACACCACGCTGACCACGTACAACGACGCTTCCGGCAAGCCCGCGGTGCAGATGTACTCGATCGCCGGCATGGGGCACGGTCTGGCCGTCGACCCCGGCTCGGGCACCGAGCAGTGCGGCGCGACCGGCGCGTACTACCTCGACACGATCTGCTCCAGCTACTACACCGCCCGTTTCTGGGGCCTGGACTCCGGTTCCGGCGGGGGCACGGGCGCGCTGCCCGCGCCCACCGGGCTGAAGGTCACCGGCACCACCGACACGACGGCGAGCCTGAGTTGGGCGGCGGTGACCGGGGCCGCCTCGTACACCGTCTACCGCGCCGGGACCAAGGTCGGCACCAGCACCTCGGCCGCGTACACCGACAGCGGTCTGACGGCGGGGACTTCGTACGCCTACACCGTCGCCGCGGTCGACTCGGCCGGGACGGTCGGCGCCGCGTCCGGCGCGGTCACGGCGACCACCACCGGGTCGGGCGGCGGCGGTTCCGGGCAGTGCTTCACCGCCACCAACTACGCCCAGGTGGCGGCGGGCCGCGCGCATCAGAGCGGCGGATACGCGTACGCCAACGGCTCCAACCAGAACATGGGGCTGTGGAATGTCTTCGTCACGCACACCTTGAAGGAGACCGCGGCCGGTTACTACGTGATCGCCGACAGCGGCTGCTCGGCCTGACCCCGGCCGCGCCCCGGCCCGCGGCACCGACCGGGTACGGACCCCGTACCGGTCAGGTGCTGCGGGCCAGCACCAGCCGACAGCGCGGGCTGCCGTCCGGGCGGCGGCCGAACTCCTCAAGTGCCGTGTGGGTCACGGTGAATCCGGCCCCCGCGAGGTCGTCGAGCACCCCGCGCAGCGGGAACGTCCGGTAGTACATGACGAATTGCGGGCGCCAGACCAGATTGCGCACCCGCATCCCGGCGTCGAAGCCCCACAGTGCCCAGTACAGGGCCGAGTCGACGGGCGGCGGCGCGGTGACCGGGAAGGCGAAGAGCCCGCCGGGGCGCAGCGCGCGGCGCACCTCGGCGAACAGCCGGGGGCGTTCGGCGGGCAGGAAGTGCCCGAAGGCGCCGAAGCTGACGGCGAGGTCGAACTCCGCGTCGAAGGGCAGCGCGCGGACGTCGGCGCGTACCCACTCGGGCTCCGGTCCTTCGGCGGTGTCCCGGCCGGTGTACGCGGCGCGCGCGGCGGCCAGCATCCCCGCGCTGAAGTCCACGCCGGTGACGCGTTTCCCGCACAGCGGCCGCAGCGTCCCGACGCCCGCGCCCGTACCGCAGCAGACGTCGAGTCCCGCCTCGAAGGGCCCGAGCGGCGCGAGAGCGCCCGCCACCGCGTCGAGGAAGACATCGGGCGTGCGGAACGGTGTGTGGTCGAACTTCGGCGCGAGCAGGTCGTAGCCGCGGTCGACGGAGGAGAGCGCCTGCACCGCCAACTCGCGGAGGCTCGGCCCCTGATCGGAGAACATCCGGCCACCTTAGGCCGTGCGAAGCCGCGCGACGCCGTGTCGCGGCGAACGCCCGGCCCGCCGCCCGGGTGGATCGGGGAAGCGACGGCAGGCCGGCGCGGACGGGCCCTCGGGGCGGCGTTCCCGCCGTTTATTCCCGGCGGGGACGAAGTGAGGTGTGCATTACACCTCACCTCCACGAAACGGAAGCGTCATTCCTGATGCGATATTCTGCTGGCTTAACGGAATGTTCGTTCCGGTTCAAGCTTGAGGAGTTCCATGGCGTCCGAGACCCGGCGACCGCACCACCAGGTCACGTTCGCGGTCCTGGCGGCGGGTGTCGCCGCCTACGCGCTGTTGCAGTCCCTGGTCACCCCCGTCCTGCCGACGATCCAGGAGAGCCTGCACACCAACCAGAACACCGTCACCTGGGTGCTGACCGCCTACCTTCTGTCGGCGTCGATATTCACCCCGATCATGGGCCGCATCGGCGACATGATCGGCAAGGAACGCGTCTTCGTGGCGACGATGTCCGCCCTCGCGGTCGGCTCGCTGCTGGCCGCGCTCGCGTCCAACGTGCAGGTGATGATCATCGCCCGCGTGATCCAGGGCATCGGCGGCGGTGTGCTGCCGCTGGCCTTCGGCATCATCCGCGACGAGTTCCCGCGCGAGAAGCTGAACGGCGCGGTCGGCGCCATCGCCTCGCTGATCGCGGTCGGCTCCGGCCTCGGCATCGTCCTCGCGGGACCCATCGTCAGCGTGCTGGACTACCACTGGCTGTTCTGGCTGCCGATGATCATGACGATCCTCGCGGCCGTGGCCGCGCACTTCTTCGTCCCCGAGTCCCCGATCCGCACACCGGGACGCATCAGTTGGCTGCCCGCCGTGCTGCTCTCCGGCTGGCTGGTCGCCCTGCTGGTCGCGCTGAGCCAGGCGTCGGTGTGGGGCTGGGCCTCCGGCAAGGTGATCGGCCTGCTGATCGCCGCCGTCGTCCTGGCCGTCGCCTGGGTGCAGGTCGAACTGCGCTCCGCCGTACCGCTGATCGACATGAAGATGATGCGGCTGCCCGCGGTGTGGACCAACAACCTGGTCGCGCTGCTCTTCGGTGTCGGTATGTACGCGACCTTCGCCTTCCTCACCGAATTCGTGCAGACCCCGAAGTCCACCGGCTACGGCTTCGGATCGAGCATCACCGAGTCCGGCCTGATCCTGCTGCCGATGTCGGTGACCATGTTCGCCGTCGGCCTGGGCGCGAGCCGTCTCGCCCAGCGGATCGGCGGCAAGATCGTCGTCCTGCTCGGCTCGCTGATCGGCACCGTCTCGCTGGCGATGATCGCCTTCGCGCACGGCGCGACCTGGGAGCTGTACATCGCCACCGGCGTGATGGGCGTCGGTTTCGGCCTGGCCTTCTCGGCCATGTCGAGCCTGATCGTCGCCGCGGTGCCGCCGGAGCAGACCGGCGTGGCCAGCGGCATGAACGCCAACATCCGCACCATCGGCGGCTCGATCGGCGCGGCGCTGATGGCCAGCATCGTCACCTCGAACCCGGCCGCCGACGGCCTGCCGCGCGAGTCGGGGTACACCAACGGCTTCGCGATGCTCGGTGTCGCGCTGCTGATCGCGGCCTTCGCCGCGATGCTGATCCCGGTCACCCGGCAGCAGACCAGGCTGGTGGATTTCGCGGACGAGCCCGCGCATCCGGAGTTGGCGGTGGTACCCGGCGGTACGGTCGTGGGTGACAAGCCGGAGTGAGCTCCGGCGTACGAACGGCCGCACCCACCGGGAGTGACGGATGACAGCGCGCGACACACAGGACCGGCCGATGCGGCGCGATGCCGTACGCAACCAGCAGTTGGTCATCGAGGCCGCGCGTGAGGTCGTCTCCGAATTCGGCACGGAGGCGAGCGTGGAGCTGATCGCCTCGCGCGCGGGGGTGGGCGTCGGTACGGTCTACCGGCGCTTCCCCAACAAGGAGGCGCTGGTCGAGGAGATCGTCGGGCAGATGCTCAGCGAGCTGGTCGCCGAGGCGCGCCGTGCGCTCGCGCTCGGCGACGGCACCGGGCTCGAGGTCTATCTGCGGGCCATGGGCCAGTCGCTGAGCACCCACCGGGGCTACGCGGTCAAGGCGGTCGGCCACTCCAAGGCGGCCTGCGTCGAGCAGTTGCGCGACCTGATCACCGAACTCCTGGCCCAGGCGCAGGAGTTCGGGCGGATCGGTCCCGACATCGTGCTCGGCGACATCATGGCCATCTCCTGGGCGCTGCGCGGCATCGTGGAGACCGCGGGCCCGGTCGCGCCGGAGGCGTGGCAGCGGCATCTGGACATCCACCTCGCGGGGCTGCGCGCCCACGGCACGCCCGCGATCCACGCCCCGGCCACGCGCGAGCAGTTGACGCTCATCAGCAGTGGTGCGGGGCGCGCGAGCTGCGCGCGGGACGCGTAAGCGCCCCTGGCGCGGCCCTCACCTGATGGCGCCGCTCCCCCTCACGCGTCGGCCGACGCGAGGGGGTGGCGGCGCGCGTCGTCAGCGGCGGGTGCCGCACCCCGGGCAGAAGGCGGCGCCCTCGGGGATCGGGGCGCTGCACGAGGCGCAGTTGTCGGGCTGGGCGAGCCGGTGGCCGCAGCCGGAGCAGAAGGCGGCGCCCCGCGTCTCCGTGCCGCACTGCGGGCAGACGAGCTGGCGCGCGGCGGTCACGTCGAACGCCTGGCCGCTCTGCTGGCCCACGGTGTAGGCCCGCTCGGAGACCATGTCGTTGAGGCCGCGCTGCTGGGCGGCGAGGGCCTCGGCGGCGGTGTCCGGGGCGCAGGTCAGGCAGATGCCCTGAGCGGCGTTCCAGCAGCGGTTGCAGACGTAGTCGGTGCAGCGCGGGCAGCGGTTGAAGTGGCCCTCGGCGTTGGTGATCGCCCGCTGGAAGGACTTGTCGCGCGCGCTGCCGAAGCCCGCGCCCGCCAGGCCGTCGGCGGCGCTGGACATGCCGTAGCCGCCACGGCCGAGCACGCCGTAGGCCGCGCTGACGCCCTTGCCGAGCCAGCCCGCGACCCGGCCGCTGGTGTACGGCTCGAAGGCCGAGCGCCAGGTGTCCTGGCAGCGCCGGCACGAGAACTCGAACTGGAAGCCCGCTCCCGTGCCGTGCTCCTGGCACAGATCCCGGTAGTTGTTGCTGAAGTAGATCTCGGAACTCATTCCCACGCCTCCACCGCGCGCGCACCTCCGGTCGGGCCCCCTGACCCGCCGGTACCCCCACCAGCACGGACGCCCCGCACCCCACGCCGGTTTCCGAACGCGCCGTCCGGTTCTCACCGGGCCTGTTCGGCGCGCCCTGTACTGCCGCCCGATCCCGGGCAAGGGATACTGTCGCACACCCTGTTCGGTGCACGACACGCTCAACCGGCTCATGCCCGATACAGGGGAGTTGGGGCGGATCCCGGCATTCCGCCCCGGTCGCGGGGGTCAGCCCTGACGGGCCTTGAAGCGGGGGTCCTTGCGGTTGATCACATAGACCTTGCCGCGCCGGCGGACGATCTGGGCGCCCGGACGGCTCTTGAGCGAGCGCAGCGAATTACGGACCTTCATGGGACACCTTCCTGCTCGTACAGTCTCGTACTGTTCGTTGTGTGCATGGCAACGGTGATGCGGCCGGGTTCATTCCGTTCCGCGGACAGGCGGTACGGACCGCCGTGAGGGGACCGAGATGAGCGACGAACAGCACGGCGGCGGAAGCGGCGACGCGGGCGGTAAGGACGCGGACGCGCCGGACTTCTCCAGCCCCGGTTTCTCCAGTCCGGACTTCTCCAGTCCCGACTTCACGGGCCCCGACGCGCCCGAGATCCACGACTACACCCCGCCCGACTACGTCGTCCCGCCCTTCGAGGGCCCCGACTACGAGGCCGACTCCGCCGACGACCTCGTCCCCCAGGAGGTCGGCATCTCCCCCCACGGCTTCTCCAGCCCCGACTTCTCCAGCCCCGGCTCCATGGCCGAGGACACCCCCGACACCCCACCGGCCCCCGACGAGGACCGCACCCGCTGAGGCGCGCGTCCGTCCTTGATCGGCGAGCGGTACCGGCCGGGGCGGCGCACTCTGGGACAAGGGGACAGCCACCCGCGAGGTGAGTCCCATGGCCCGTGTACGACTCCTGCCCGCCACGCTGCTGGTCGCCGTCACGGCGGCCACAGCCGCGGCGTGCGGCAGCACGGACGGCAACTCGTCGGCGGGCGTCACCGTCGCTCCGAGCGCGCCCGGAGCGACGGTGACGACCACCGTGACGACGCCGAATCCGCCGCCTGCGACACCCACGCCCACCCCGACCGCTCCCACGACGACCACGACCACGACAGCGACGGCCACCGCCACCGCCACGGACCCGACGACGGTCGTCAGCGACTACTTCGCCGCGATCAACGCCCGCGACTTCGGCCGGGCGTGGGCTCTCGGCGGCAAGAACGTCAGCTCCTCCTACTCGGCCTTCGTCAACGGCTTCTCGTCCACCTCCGAAGACGTCGTGACCGTCCTCGCCAGCACCCCCACCACTGTCACCGTCCACTTGGACGCCACCCAGACCGACGGCACCGTCAAGTCCTTCGAGGGCACGTACTCCGTCGACGGCGGGCGGATCACCGGGGCCAGTGTCCACGCGGTGCCGGGCTCGGGAGCAGAGACGACCGGTGCGCCCGCGACCACGTACAAGGACTGCACGGACGCGCACGACCACGGCGCGAGCGACATTCCGAGCAGCGATCCGCGCTATCGGCCGAAGCTCGACCGCGATCACGACGGCCTGGCCTGCGAGCCGTCCGAGGGCGCCGCTCCCTGACCTCGCCAGGCCGCCGGGCGCGCTTTCCCGCACGGCTCGTCACGCAACCCCCGCACCGGCGGCGGGAGAGCGCTCTCTGTCAGTCTTGACACGGGGTCTGCGGGGGACGATCGTCGCTTGCGCAGTCCGCTGTCGGCGCCCCCACGCGTCGTGCGGGCTGTGCGTTCCGTCGCTCTCCCACGCGCTGTCGAGCCGCACACAGGAGTCCCCCCATGCGTCGAACACGTCCTTGGATACGAACGGCGCTGCCCATAGCGGCAGCGCTCTTACTTGTGACCGGAGCAAGCGCTGTCTCCGCGAGCCGAAGTCCCGCGCAGGCCGCCACGCAGCCGTGGATGAACACGGCTCAGACGCCCGCGCAGCGGGCCGACGAGCTGCTGGCGGCGATGACGCAGGCGGAGAAGCTGACGATGCTGCACGGCGGGGCGTCGTGCGGGTACGTCGGGTGCGTGGACGGGAACACGCGCCTGGGCATTCCGCCGCTGCACCTTCAGGACGGCCCGGTCGGTGCGGGTGACGGCTTCAACGACGTGACGCAGATGGCCGCCCCGGTCGCGGGCGCGGCGAGCTGGGACCCCGCGCTGATGCAGAACTACGGCAAGGTGCTGGGCTCGGAGCAGTGGGGCAAGGGCACCAACGTGGTGCTGGCGCCGACGATCAACATCGTGCGCGACCCGCGCTGGGGCCGCGCCTTCGAGTCGATGGGCGAAGACCCGTATCTGGCGGGCCAGTTGGGCGCCGCCGACATCCAGGGCATCCAGAGCCAGGGCCCGATGGCCCAGGTCAAGCACTATGTGGTCTACAACCAGGAGACCAACCGCAACAACGCCTCGGACAACGCGATCGTCTCCGACCGCGCCATCCGCGAGATCTACACCCCGGCGTTCGAGACGTCGGTCAAGCAGGGCCAGGCCGACTCGGTGATGTGCTCCTACTCGGCGATCAACGGCCCCTTCGCCTGCGAGAACGGCCCGTTGCAGAACGGCCTGCTCAAGGGCGACCTCGGCTTCACCGGCTTCATCACCTCCGACTGGGGCGGCACCCACTCCACGGTCGCCTCGGCCAACAACGGCCTGGACATGGAGATGCCGGGCAAGGACTACTACGGCACCGCGCTGACCAACGCGGTGAACAACGGCCAGGTCTCGCAGGCCACGATCGACGACCATGTGCGCCGCATCCTGCTGTCGATGTTCCGCCAGGGCCTGTTCGACAACCCCAACAACGGCTCCACGAACGCGGTCGTGACCTCCCCCGCACACGCGGCGATCTCGCAGCAGGTCGCCGAGGAGGGCAGCGTCCTGCTGAAGAACGGCTCCTCGGTGCTGCCGGTCGCCTCGTCGGTCAAGTCCATGGCCGTGATCGGTGACGACGCGGGCACCGGCGCGATGACGCAGGGCGGCGGCAGCGCGGGCGTGAACGCGCCGCATGTGATCACGCCGTACCAGGGCCTCAAGTCCCGTGCGGGCAGCGGCACCACGGTGACGTACGCGCAGGGCGTCGCGTCGGCGAACGGTTCGCTGTCGCCGGTCGGCAGTACGTATCTCAAGCCATCGCAGGGCACCGGCAGCGGCCTGTACGGCGAGTACCACAACAGCAAGGACCTGTCGGGCGCGGTGGTGGCGAGCCGGGTGGACTCGACCGTCGACAACGTGTGGGGCGGCCAGTCCCCGGCCCCCGGGGTCAACACCACCAACTGGTCGGCGAAGTGGACCGGCACGCTGACCCCGCCGACCACCGGCACGTACACCTTCTCGCTCAACAGCGACGACGGCAGCAGGCTGTTCGTCAACGGCCAGCAGATCATCAACAACTGGTTCGACCAGGGTCCGACCACCCGGACGGGCACGATCAGTCTGACGGCCAATCAGCCGGTGAGCATCGAGGTGGACTACTACCAGGCGGGCGGCGGCAGCAACGCCACGCTCGGCTGGCAGATTCCGGGCCTGTCGCTGCACGACCAGGCGGTCGCGACGGCGCGCTCCTCGGACCTCGCGGTGGTCTTCGTGAGCAACTTCGAGTCCGAGGGCGGCGACCTGTCGTCCATCGACCTGTCCTCCGCGCAGAATCAGCTCGTCACCGATGTCGCGGCGGCCAACCCCAACACGGTCGTGGTCGTCAACAGCGGTTCGGCGGTGACGATGCCGTGGGCCAACGCGGTGCGGGGCATCGTCGAGAACTGGTATCCGGGCCAGGAGGACGGCACGGCCATCGCCCGGCTGCTGTACGGCGACACGAATTTCTCCGGCAAGCTGCCGGTGACCTTCCCCGCCTCGATCGCCGACGTCCCGGCGCACACCACCGCGCAGTGGCCCGGCCAGAACAACACGGTGCAGTACAGCGAGGGCGTGAACGTCGGATACCGCTGGTACGACTCGCAGAACAAGACGCCCGCGTACCCGTTCGGCTTCGGCCTGTCGTACACGACCTTCGGCTACTCGGGCCTGACGGTCGGCGCACCCGACGCGAACGGCAACGTCGCGGTCGGCTTCGACGTCACCAACACCGGCACACGAGCGGGCGCCGAGGTCGCCCAGGTCTACGTCGGACAGCCCGCCACGACGGGTGAACCGCCCAAGAGTCTGCGGGGCTTCCAGCGGGTCAGCCTCAACCCCGGCCAGAGCCAGCACGTCTCGGTCACCCTGGACGCGCGCAGCTTCCAGTACTGGACGAACGCCTGGACCAACGCGGCCGGCACCAACGCCGTCTACGTCGGTTCGTCGTCCCGCGACATCCGCCTCACCGGCCAGACCACCATCCCCGCGGGCAACGGCGGCGGCGGTCACTCCCTGCTGTCGCGTACGGGGTGGACGGCGTCCGCCTCGGCGACCGGCGGCGGTGACGTGGCCGCGCGGATGCTGGACGGGGACTCGTCGACGCGCTGGAGCACCGGCACGCCGATGGCCAACGGCCAGACGGTGACCGTCGACATGGGCGCGTCGCACACCGTCGACCAGATCACGATGGACTCGGCGGGCAGCGCGAGCGACTACGCCCGCGGCTATCAGGTCGCGCTGTCGGCCAACGGCACCACCTGGAGCGCCCCGGTGGCCACCGGCACGGGTTCCGCCGCGCTGGTCACGGCGTCGTTCCCCGCGCAGGCCGCCCGCTACATCCGGGTGACCCAGACCGGCAGCGCCACGTCCTGGTGGTCGATCGCGGAGTTCAACGCGTACGGGTAGCCGACGCGTACGAGTGACTCGCCGGTGGGCATCCGGCGGTGACCGGCCGGGGCGTGCGCACACACGCCCCGGCCGGTCCGCGTCAGCCCGCCGCCCGCGCGCCGTCGGTGTCCTTGAGCGCGACCGCCGCCGTCCGCACCACGGCCTCGGCGACGGCGGCCAGCGCCGGGGAGTCGAGCTTCCACTGCTGCCAGTAGAGGGGGACGTCGACGGGCCGTTCGAAGGCGAGGTCGACCAGCGTCCCGTCCCTGCGGTGCCCCACGGCCTGCACCTCGGGGATCATGCCCCAGCCGAGCCCCGCCGCGACGGCCGTCACGAAGGAGTCGGAGGAGGGGACGTAGTGCCGGGCGCGCCGGGTGACCGGGGTGTTCGCGGCGCGGCCCGCGACCGGGGTGTTCGCGGCGCGGCGCGGCGCGAGGGCGCGCAGGAAGCGGTCCTGGAGGTCGTCCTTGCGGTCGAAGTCCACCAGCGGCGCGTCCGGCAGCGCCTCCCGCAGCGGCGCCCCCGACAGCCACCGCGTGTGGAAGGCGGGCGCGGCCATGGCGCGGTACCGCATGCGGCCGAGCGCGCGGACCGTACAGCCCTGCACGGGCTCCGGCGAAGAGGTGACCGCCGCCATCACCAGCCCCTGCCGCAGCCACCCGGCGGTGTGGTCCTGGTCGTCGCAGCGCAGGTCGAAGCAGACCGGCAGCCCCGCCGGGACCTCGGCGAGGGCGGGCAGGAACCAGGTGGCGAGCGAGTCGGCGTTGACCGCGATCGGCAGCGCCGTCGTACCGGCGGTCTCGTCGGACAGCCCCAGTTCGGCGCTGGCGTCCCGCTCCAGCCGGGTCAGCTGGCGTGCGAAACGGACGACGATCTCGCCGGACTCGGTCAGCCGTACCGGCTTGGTGCGCAGCAGCAGGACGCGTCCGGTGCGCTGTTCCAGCGCCTTGACGCGCTGGCTGACCGCGGACGGCGTGACGTGCAGGGTCTGCGCCGCGGCCTCGAAGGTGCCCTCGTCGACGGCGGCGAGCAGCGTGCGGACCTGGTCCAGCGGGAGATCGATCATCACGATCCCTTATGCTACCTAAGAATCATTAGCTGGATTGATGACAGGGGCTCTCCTAGCCTCGTCTCCATGCACGCAGCCCTTCTCGCGGCTCTGGCGGGTCTCGGTACCGGCCTGTCGCTCATCGTCGCCATCGGCGCCCAGAACGCCTTCGTCCTCCGGCAGGGCATCCGCCGGGAGCACGTCGCCGCGGTCGTCGCGATCTGCGCGCTGTCGGACGCGGCACTGATCACCCTCGGCGTGAGCGGGATCGGCGCGGTGGTGCACGCCTGGCCCTCGGCCGTCACGGTCGCGGCCTGGGTCGGCGGCGCCTTCCTGGTCGGCTACGGCGTGCTCGCCGCGCGCCGCGCGCTGCGCCCGGAACACCTCGACCCGGCCGGCGCGAGCGGCGGCACCCTGCGCGCGGCCGTCCTCACCTGCCTCGCCATGACCTGGCTCAATCCGCATGTGTACCTGGACACCGTCCTCCTGCTGGGGTCGGTGGCCAACGGGTACGGCGGTGGCCGCTGGCCGTTCGCCGTCGGCGCCGCTTCGGGCAGCGTCCTGTGGTTCGGCGCGCTCGGCTTCGGCGCCCGGCTGCTGCGGCGGCCGTTCTCCCGGCCCGGCTCCTGGCGGGTCCTCGACGGGGTCATCGCCGTCACGATGGTGACGCTGGGCGTGGTGATGGTGGTGCGGCTCTGAGGAACCGCCGGTGACCGCAGCCGATGCCCCGGCCCGTCCTCAGCCCCACATCCCCTCCCACACCCGCCCCTGCGCGGTCGGCCGGAAGCCGATCACGGCCGCGTCGTCGCGCCGCGAGTCGGCGGCGGCCAGCAGCCTGGCGCAGAGCGCGGCCAGCGGCACCCCGTCGGACTGCGCCTCCTCCGCGTGCGCGGCCAGATGCGCCATGCCCTCGGTGAGGTCGGTGCCCGGCACCTCGATCAGCCCGTCGGTGTAGAGCAACAGCGTGTCGCCCAGGCGCAGTTCGTGGTGCCAGGTGGCGCGCGGCAGCGCCGGGTCGACGCACAGCGGCAGGTCGGGCCCTTCGCCCTGGAGGAAGCGCGGCGCCCCTGAGACCGGGAGCAGCAGCGGCGGCGGGTGGCCCG
Organism: Streptomyces sp. NPDC025721; assembly: GCF_055558595.1. Classification (NCBI taxonomy): domain Bacteria; kingdom Bacillati; phylum Actinomycetota; class Actinomycetes; order Kitasatosporales; family Streptomycetaceae; genus Streptomyces; species Streptomyces sp. NPDC025721. The sequence goes on from NZ_JBVHMF010000026.1 coordinate 50,318, forward strand.
CGTTGGACCAGGCCGCGTGCCAGCCGCCGCCCGGCCCCGGCGTGAGCTGTGCGTGGACGGCGGTGACCAGCGGCGCGATGCCCAGGCCGTCGGCGACGCGGTCGAGCCGGGCGAGGCTGTCGGCGGGCGTGCCGGGGTGGACCTGGTCGTAGGCGATGACGCGGAGCATGCTGCGCAGCTGGCTCATCGACGTGGCCGCCTCCAGGTCGTGGCCCGCGATGTCGCCGATGGTGAGGGCGACGGAGCCGTCGGGGAGCAGCAGCGCGTCGTACCAGTCGCCGCCGATCTCGGCGGTCTTGCTGGCGGGCTGGTAGTGCGCGGCCAGTTCGGCGCCCGGCACGCGCGGGGTGGGGGTGAGCAGGGCCCGCTGGAGGGTGAGGGCGGTGTGCCGGGTGCGCTGGAGCTCCAGCGCCTGCCGCAGCGGGTCGCGCACCTCGTGCAGGATCTCGCCGAGCAGCGCGAGGTCGGCGGGGCCCGGCGGCGGGCTGTCGGCGCAGGCCGCCGCGACGGCGAAGGCGACCACGGCCGCGTCGATGACGATCGGCACGATGGTGAGGCTGGTGGCCCTGACCTTGCGCAGCCAGGCGGTGGACGCGTCGGGGACGATGCCGGGCGGCGGTTCGCCGCTGGGGAAGGTCACCAGCCGGGGCCTGCGGCTCTCGATCACCTGCTGGACGACCGGGCCGACCTGGTACGGCTGGTCGTTCAGCGGCGGCAGGTCGGGCAGTCCCGCCCTGGCCGTCTCGGCGATCCGGGTGGCGGTGGCCGCCCCGCCGGGACCGGGAGGCAGCCCCACGGCGGGCAGCAGGAACACCACGCAGGCGTCGGTCAGCTCCGGTACGACCGCCGAGGCCGTCGCGGCGAACGCCTGGGCCACGTCCTGCGCGGCGGTGACGGTGGCGACCCGGGCCAGCAGCCGCTCGCGCAGCCGGTTGCGCCACTGGTCCTCGACGTCGGAGGTGGTGCCGATCCACTCGACGGTCTCGCCGTCGCGCACGACCGGCACCGCCCGCGACTGCACGCGCCGGTACGCGCCGGTCGCCGTACGCATCCGGAAGGTGCACACGAACATCGTGGCCGGCCCGGTCGCCGCCTCCTGGAAGGTCTGGAGGAGCCCGGCGCGGTCGTGCGGGTGCACCGACTCCAGCCACACCTCGTCGATCCTGGACCGCCACGGCAGCCCCGTGAACTCCTCGAAGCCGCCGACCAGCTCGGTGATCGCGCCGTCTGGCCGCATCAGCCAGACGATCTGCGAGACGGCCGACATCAGCGCCTCGTAGCGCTGCAACGCCTGGTGGCGCTCCTCCGACAGTTCCTCGGCCCGCTCGGCGGCCTCGATGTGCGCGGTGGTGTCGATCGCGACGGTCAGCACGCCGGGGCCGTGCCGGGACACCACGGGCGAGAGGCTGTAGACGAAATGCCGCCGCCCGGGCGCGCCGGGCGTGCTGCCCCGCGTGGTGCGCGGGGTGGTCACCTGGCGCGGCGCCTTGTCGGTGTAGACGACGTCGAGCAGGTCGAGGTAAGGCGACTCGTGCGGCTCGTCGAACACCTCGCCCGCCGGGACGCCGAGCGGGCGCGGTCCGAACAGGTCGTGGAAGGCGTCGTTGTAGTACACCAGCCGGTGCTCGGGCCCCGACGTCAGGGCCACGGACACGATGGCACGGTCGAACACCTCGGGCTCCAGCTCGGGGACGCCCATCTCGCGACCGGTACGCCTCATCCCTCGATCATCGCTCGACTGACGCCGACGGGCGCGTCGGGAGCGCCGGGACGAGTACGTACCGGCGGGTACGGGACGCACGCGGCGGGTACGGGACACACACCGCGGCTACGGGACGCACGCGCGGACACCTACCGGCGGATACGCGGCGGCCGGTGCGTACGCGCCCGCGGCCCGTACTCGCGCTCAGCGCAGCAGCGGGAGCCTGCCGACCAGCCGGTCCACCGCGTTGCGCGGGCCCACCAGGCTGATCGCGCTGTACGCCACGTCCTCGCCCTTGGTGCCCGCGAGCTGGTCCAGATACTGGTCGTAGACCCGTGAGGTCTGGGCCGCCTCGGGCATGTCGACCACCAGGACACCGTCCTTGGCCGCCGCCTTGCCGCGCAGCTCACGCAGCGTGCCGGCGTCGGCGGCGAGGACGGAGCAGCCCGCCCAGGGCAGGCCGGGGTGCACGGCGCCCGAGGCGTCCTCGCCGCCGCGCCCCACCAGGTCGGGCAGTTCCTTGCCGACCGAGGCGGCCATGCAGGCGGCGGCGTTCACCAGCCGCCCGGCGGGCAGCTCCTCGTCCACGACGATGACCCATTTGAGTTTCGCCTGCCGGGTCGACAGGTCCGTGCGCACGTCCATGCGGCGCCCTCCATCCGATCGGGAATCCGACGCCTAGACTAGGCACACGTGCCGTCTTCTCTCAGAGCTACCGAACTTCATCAGGCAGATAGGGACTCTCGTGGAATTTGATGCGCTGGACCAGGCTCTGCTGGGGGAATTGCAGCACGACGCACGGCAGACCAACCGCGATCTCGCCGCCAAGACCGGCGTCTCCCCCTCCACCTCGCTCGAACGCGTCAAGCAGCTGCGCGACCGCGGGGTGATCACCGGCTACCACGCGACCCTGGACCTCGAAGCGATCGGCCGCCCGGTGCAGGCGCTGATCGCGGTACGGGTCAGGCCGCCCGCCCGGCCGGTCATCGAGGGCTTCCGCGAGTGGGCCGCCACGCTGCCCGAGGTGATCGGCCTGTTCGTCACCTCGGGCCCGCACGACTTCCTGATCCACATCGCGGTCCCCGACGTGAACGGCGTCTACGCCTTCGTCATCGACCGGCTCACCGAGCGCCGCGAGATCGCCGATGTGCAGACGACGATGGCGTACGAGCACGTACAGCGGCACCGCGTCGACCCGGCCGGGCCAGCCGCGCGCTGACCGGGCCCGGCGCGCACGGCCGGACCGCGACACGCCCCGCCCGCCTCACACCGCGCGGACTCCGGCACGGCGGCGGTGCGGGTGGCGCGGTCCCGGCGCGCCGGGCGCGGCGCGGTTGGCCGCGATCAGGTCGGCGTACCACCGGGCGCTGTCCTTGAGGGTGCGGCGCTGGCTGGCGAAGTCGACGTGCACGATGCCGAAGCGCTTGCTGTAGCCGTAGGACCACTCGAAGTTGTCGAGCAGCGACCAGAGGAAGTAGCCGCGGACGTCCACGCCCGAGCGCACCGCCTCCAGCACGGCGGCCAGATGGCCGGCCAGGTAGGCGATCCGCTCGGGGTCGTGGACGGCGCCCGACGGGTCGGCGTAGTCGTGGTACGCGGCGCCGTTCTCGGTGATCATCAGCGGCACGCGGGGCAGTTCCCTGCCCAGGCGGCGCAGCAGTCCGGTCAGGCCCTCGGCGTCGACCGGCCAGCCCATCGCGGTGCGCGGGCCCTCCGCGGGCAGGAAGCGGACGACGCCGTCGGTGCCCGGCCACGGCGAGGGCTCCGCCGGGGAGGGGCGGCCGGGCACAGCGGAGGGCGAGGCCGCCGCGGCGGCGACCACGGTGGGGCTGTAGTAGTTGAGGCCGAGTACATCGATCGGCCGGGAGATCTCGGCGAGGTCGCCGTCCCGTACGAACGACCAGTCGGTGAGCGCCGCCGTGTCCTCCATCAGGTCGCGCGGGTAGCGCGCGTGGAAGACCGGGTCGAGGAAGATCCGGTTGGCCAGCGCCTCGATCCTGCGCACCGCGTCCCGGTCGGCCGCGGAGTCGGAACGGCCGCGCACCGCCGCCAGGTTGAGCACCAGCGAGACCGCGGCCGTGTCGGGGAGCAGTGCGCGCAGGGCGCCGACGGCCATGCCGTGCCCGAGGTTGAGGTGGTGCGCGGCGCGCAGTGCGGCGGCCGGGTCGGTCCTGCCGGGCGCGTGCGCGCCGGAGCCGTAGCCCAGAAAGGCGCTGCACCAGGGCTCGTTGAGGGTCGTCCACAGCGGGATGCGGTCCCCCAGCGCCTCGCCGACGAGCTCCGCGTAGTCCGCGAACCGCGCCGCCGTGTCGCGCTCGGGCCAGCCGCCCGCGTCCTCCAGCTCCTGCGGCAGATCCCAGTGGTAGAGCGTGACCACCGGCCGGATTCCCGCCTCCAGCAGCCGGTCGGTGAGCTGCCGGTAGAAGTCCAGGCCGCGCTGCACCGCGGGGCCCCGGCCGGTCGGCTGGACGCGGGGCCAGGACACCGAGAACCGGTAGTCCGTGACGCCGAGTTCGCGCATCAGCTCGACGTCCTCGGGCATCCGGTGCCGGTGGTCGGCGGCGATGTCGCCGGTGTCCCCGTTGCGCACCCGCCCCGGCGTGCTGCTGAAGGTGTCCCAGATCGACGGTGTCCGCCCGTCCTCCGTCGCGCCTCCTTCGATCTGATACGCGGCCGTGGCCGTCCCCCACCGGAATCCGGCCGGGAACCGCAGCTCCTCGGCAGTGGCGTGGTCGTCGACAGCGGTCATCTGGAAGCGCTCCCATAGCGGGTGGGTCGCGGATACGCGACGGTCGGGCGGAACGGGCGGGTTCGGTGCACCGAGAGTCGGGGGGCCGCTCCGTCTGAGAGCGCTCTCAGGCCACCAGAAGGAGCGTGCCCGCTCCGGCGACCCCTCGTCAAGAGCCGTCGCACGACGAATACGGGAGGAGTGCCACAATTCGGCCCGCGCGGTGGAGTGGTGACGGTCCGTCGAATCCCGCCCCGGCCGAGCGGGACCAGTCCGTCCGACGCGTCTGATCCGGCCGAGCGGGCCCGACTGGTCCGGCCCGTCTGATCCTGTCCGGCCGATCCGGTCCGGCCGGTCCGGTCCTGCCGGTCCGGCGGCCTCAGGCGGAGGCGCGGACGACCAGCCGGGTCGGGGTGACGATGGACGACAGCGCCGGAACGGCCTCGGCGGCCAGCGCGGGCTCCAGGGCGCGCAGGAGGAGGCGGGCCATGAGGCGGCCCATTTCCTCGATGTCCTGGCGGACGGTGGTCAGGGGCGGGTCGGTCCATTCGGCGACGGAGACCATGTCGTCGAAGCCGACGACGGCGATGTCGTCGGGGACGCGGTGTCCTGAGATGCGCAGGACGCGCAGGGCGCCGGAGGCCATGACGTCGGAGGCGGCGAAGACGGCGTCCAGGTCGGGGCAGCGCTGGAGGAGTTCGGCCATGGCGCGGGCGCCGCCTTCCGGGGTGAAGTCGCCCTCGGCGATCATCCGCGGGTCGGTCTCCGGCAGCACGTCACGGAACCCGTCCAGCCGGTCCACCGACGCCAGTTGGTCGAGCGGCCCCGCGATGTGGGCGATCCGGCGGCGGCCGATGCCCAGCAGGTGCCGTACCGCGTCCCGCGCGCCACCCCGGTTGTCGCAGTCCACGTACAGGGCGCGGCGGCCGGACTCCTGATCGGACCAGGTGGGACGGCCGCCGATGACGATCGGCACGTCTCCCCTGCTGGAGAGCACGGGCAGCGAACCGTCGGTGTGCAGCGAGAAGATCAGCGCGCCGTCGACGTGTCCGCCCGCCAGATAGCGGCCGACCCGCTCGTAATCCGCGGCCCCCTCGGTCAGCAGCAGCACCAACTGGTTGTCCCGCGCGGTGAGTTCCTTGCTGATCCCGCGCACCTGCTGCGCGAAGAACGGGTCGGTGAAGAACCGCGTCTCCGGCTCGGCCACCACCACCGCGATGGCGTCATTGCGCCGCGTCACCAACGTACGCGCCGCCTGATTCGGCACATACCCCAACTCGTCCACGGCCTTGCGCACCCGCTCCACCAGCGGTCCCCGTACTCCCGCTCCCCCGTTGACCACCCGTGAGGCGGTGGCACGCGACACCCCGGCCCGCGCGGCGACGGCCTCCAGCGTAGGACGCGGCGCGAAGCTCGGGTCGGACAAGGGACGTCTCCTTCACGCGGGGCGGCGTGGCACGGAACAGGCACAGCGTAACGGGTTACACCCCTCCCGAGAGAGCGCTCTCCGAAGCGAATTCGGCCCGCTCCCGGATTCGGGGTGTTTGGCGGTGCGGGACCCGGGCACCCGAACCTTTGAGGCACCCCCCCGCCTCACAAGCCGATACGGCCGGCGGCATCCCCCCCGTCGTCCGGTCGTATCGGCTGGGCGCCCCTCATGACCCGCTCAGGGTCCGCGCGCCGGGGTCTGCCGTCGGCAGGCCGGATACGTCGGCAGAAGTTACGGTGGGTGAAGGCCGCCCTGTCACTCCGGGCTCGTCGCCGCAGGTCAGGCGGCTCCACCGGGAATCATCCGCCGAGACACGCAAGGAAGTCGCGCACATGTCTGCTGTGCCCGCTCTCACGCTCAACAACGGCGTCGCCATCCCCCAGCTCGGCTTCGGGACGTTCCAGATCCCGCCGAAGGACACCCGGGAGGCGGTCACCACCGCCCTGGAGATCGGCTACCGCCACATCGACACCGCCGAGATGTACGGCAACGAGAAGGAAGTCGGCCAGGCCGTCGGCGCATCGGGCCTGCCGCGCGAGGAGGTCTTCGTCACCAGCAAGCTCGACAACTCCTACCACGCGTACGGCGACGCCCTCACGGCCTTCGCCCGCTCGCTCGACGACCTGGACACGCCGTATCTGGACCTCTTCCTGATCCACTGGCCGAGGCCCGCGGTGGGCGACTTCACCGAGACCTGGCGGGCGCTGGAGGAGATCTACGCCTCGGGCCGCGCCAAGGCCATCGGGGTGTCCAACTTCCAGCCGCCGCACATCAGCCGCCTGCTCCAGAAGTGCACGGTCGTCCCCGCGGTCAACCAGATCGAGGTGCACCCGTACCTGGTGCAGGACGACGTACGGGCCTTCAACGCCGAGCACGAGATCGCGACCGAGGCGTGGTCCCCGATCGCCAAGGGCAACGTGCTCAAGGACCCGGTGCTGGTGGCCGCCGCGGAACGGCTGGGCCGCACACCCGCCCAGGTCACGCTCCGCTGGCACATCCAGCGCGGCGACATCGTCTTCCCGAAGTCGGTGACCCGCGCCCGCGTCGAGGAGAACTTCCGGCTCTTCGACTTCGAGCTGCCCGAGGCCGACATGGCCGCCATCACCGCACTCGACCGCGGTGAGCGCACGGGCCCCGACCCGGACACCTTCAACTGAGCCCGAGCCTGAGCCCGGACCTGGACCGGGACCTGGACCTGGACCTGGACCCGAGTCGTCCGACGCCCGGCGGCCGTCAGCGGGCGGGCGTCAGCGGCCGAGCGCCTTGGACAGCTCCGCCTTCGTCATCGACGAGCGGCCCTTGATGTTCCGCTGCCTGGCCTCGTTGTAGAGCTGTTCCTTCGTCGGGCCCTGCGCGCCGGAGTGCGAGCGCAGGCCGCCGCGGCGGCCCGACGACATGTCGTGGGTGGAGCTGCGGCTCGCGGTGCGCGCCTCGCCGGAGCGTGCGCGCGCCTTGTTGACGGTGCGCGCCGCGATCTCCTTCGCCCGCTTCTCGGACCCGCCGCGGTCCTCGACGCTCTCCTTGATGTGCTCGTACTGGCGCTCGCGCTTGGCACTCGATCCCCTGGGCATGGCTCGCACCTCTCGGTCGTCGTCATCGCTGCGGCGGCACCCGCGGGTCACGCGCAGCGCCCCTGTTCCCGCGCCTGCCCGGCACGTGCGGGCCTACACGGAAGCCCCCCTTCGCGCTCCATGGTCACCGCACGCGGGAGCGCCCGCACGGCGGTGCGGCCCGTCCGGGCGTCACCCGGCCGCCCTGCTGGACATGCGAGGGGTGCCCCGTACTGCGAGGTTCGTCCACGAGGGCGTCTTCGTGGACGTCCCAGGACGGAGCGCCGGGCATGACGCAACCGATGTGGGCGAGGCCCGAGGGGGCCGAGCCGGTGGAGTGGCTGCCGGAACTGGACATGCCGGACCCGGGCCGCCAGCGGCGGCTGACGGTGCTGCTGCGCTGGTTGCTGCTGATCCCGCAGTTCATCGTCGTGTTCGTGCTCGGCGTCGGCGCGTTCTTCACCGTCATCGTCGGCTGGTTCGCCGCACTGTTCACCGGGCACCTACCCGAGGGCGTGGCCCGCTACCTCGGCGCGTTCCTGGCGTACGAGACGCGTGTGCACGCCAGCGCGATGCTGCTGGTCGACCGGTATCCGCCGTTCGCGCTGCGGCCCGCCGAGCACTATCCGGTGCGGATCGAGCTGCGGCCGGGGCCGCTGAACCGGCTCGCGGTGTTCTTCCGCATCATCTTGATGATCCCGGCCGGCATCGTGCAGGGCCTGGTGACCTCCGGCTGGTACGCGCTCGCCTTCATCATCTGGCTGATCACGCTGGTGCTCGGCCGCATGCCCCGGCCGCTGTTCGAGGCGAGCGCCGCGACGCTGCGCTACAGCATGCGGTTCAGCGCCTACGTACTCCTGCTGACCTCCGCCTACCCCAAGCGGCTCTTCGGCGACGGCGACGCGCCTGGGGCCGTACCGGGCGCGGTGCGGCCGGGCATGCCGGGCGCCGTGCCGGGCGACACCTACGGGGCGGTGCCCGGAGCCGTTCCCGGCGCCCTCGCCTCCGCCACCCGGCCGCTGCTGATGAGCACCGCGGCGAAGGTCCTCGTCGGGGTCTTCCTGGCGGTCGGTCTCGCGGGCCACATCGTCGGCGACACCGTGACCGACTGGAACGGGAACAACGACGACAACGCCGCGGCGACAGCACCCGCCGCCGCGGCCGTCGTCGTCACCCCACCGGGCCGCTGACGCGGCTCAGTCGAACGGGTCGAGCGTGATCGACGCCTCCTGCGGGTCGCCGTCGTGGACCAGCGACTCGTGGTTGCCGACGTCGTCGAAGGCGAAGGCGTACGCGCTCCCGTCGGCCATCTGCTCGTGGATCTCGCGGGCGTACTGGTTGGTGTCCGCGTCCTGGTAGAAGCCGGACGCGTCCGCGTCGGGCTGCTCGGAGTTGGTCAGCAGCGTCGTGCGGTTGTAACCGGCGCACAGCGTACGGGAGATGGGGCCGCGCACCTGGTCATTCGGCGCGTCCAGCAGCTTGTAGCAGCCGAAGACGCTGTCGGAGTCCGGCTTCTGGAAGCTGGTGACGACCGCGCCCGAGGAGTCGGTGAAGTTCATGACGTCACCGGAGACCCGGCCGAAGTACTTGGTGTCCGGCTGGTCGCCGAAGGGCGTGACCGTCAGGGTCGAGGAACTGTACTTGTCCCAGACCCGGTTGATGTAGTCGTCCATCACCGAGGCGGGCAGCGCGCCGGACTCGATGCCGTGGCCGGGCGCGAGCGCGCGCAGGACGCTCCCGTCGGGCGCGGTCTCGACCAGGCCCGCCCAGCCGCCGGGCCGTGCCTTGAGGCCGTCGAAGAACCCGTTGTAGCCGCCGGGCTTGAGGTGTCCCGTGGTCTTCGTCGTCCCGTCCGCGGTCTTCACGCCGACCGCGTAGGGGGCGGAGAACATGTCGACCTGCGTGCTGTTGATCCACAGGCCCGAGTCGTTGAGCGTGTACTCGGTCCAGTTGAACAGGATGTCGTGGTTCGGGTCGTCCGGATTCTGCACGGCGGGCTGGACGAGGCCGCCGGTGGTCAGCTTGAAGACCAGCTTCTGGCCGTAGGAGAAGTACACCCGGCCGGAGAACTTGGGGAGCTTCAGGGTGAGCGACTGGCCGTCGGCGGGGCCCGCGATGGACGCGTCGGGCGCCTCGGTGGGGGGATTGCCGCCGGCCGGCCACGCGTGGAAGGCGCCGTCCGCGTCGGCCCAGCCCTGTTCTCCGGTGGCGAGGTTGGTGCCGATGTCGTAGACGTAGACCTGGTCGCCGCGGCCGGAGTTGTTGGTGAAGGTGAGCGGAATGGTGTCCGGCACCGAGGCCGAGGCGGTCGACGCGAGCCCCGCGGCGGTCAGTCCGCCGCCGATCAGCGTGGCCGCGGCCAGCGGTACGAACAGTTTCCGTTTGGTGATGTACACGCTCTGTACTCCTCATCAGTTGGGGCACCGCGGAGGACAGACGTCGCCGGACATCGCGGAATCCGTTCCTCCGCAGCGGTTCTGAGAGCGCTCTCACCCTGATGGGGAATGGTGTGCATGTCAATGACGCGACAGTGGACTTCCGCTGCTGACGGTAATCACCGCTGATCCGGGGCGGGTTGGGGAGGCCGGAGGCCGCGGAATTCGCCGGAGCCGCGGATCACGAGACGGGTCAGCAGCACCACGGAGCGGGGTGCGGAGCGGTCGCCGCCGATCCGGGCGAAGAGCAGATTGGCCGCCGTGCCGCCGATGGCCACCGGGTCCTGGCTGACCACGGTCAGCGGCGGGCTGAGCCGTTCGGCGAGCGGCAGGTCGTCGAAGCCGACGATGGCCACCGGGGCCGGGTGGTCGAGGCCGTCGAGCACGCCCATGGTGATCAGGTCGTTGCTGGCGAACAGCGCGGTCGGCGGGTCCGGCAGGGCGCGCAGCCCGGCGAGCGCGCCGCGCGCCTCGCGGTGCGAGCGCAGTTCGTGCCGGACGAGGTCGGGGTCCTCGGGTATGCCGTGCGCGGCCAGCGCGTCGAGGTAGCCGAGGTGGCGCTCCCGCTGGGTCCAGATGCCGTAGCGGTCGCCCAGGTAGGCGATACGGGTGTGGCCGTGGCCGAGCAGGTGGCTGACCGCGCGTTCGGCGCCCGCGCGGTTGTCGACGGTGACGGTGTCCACGGCGAGGCCCTTGGCGGGCCGGTCCACGCAGACCACCTGGGTGCCGCCCTCCATGGGCTGCTTGAGGAAACCGTGGCCGCCGCTGGTCGGCACGATGATCAGGCCGTCCACCTGACGGGCGGTGAAGGCGGCGATGACCTCGCGTTCGCGCCGCGGTTCGTCGTTGGTGCTGCCGACGAGCACGACGTAGCCGCGGCGGTGCGCCTCGTCCTCGACCGAGCGGGCCATCAGCGCGTAGAAGGGGTTGGCGAGGTCGTCGACGACGAGCGCGATGGTGGAGGTGCCGAGGTTCTTCTGGCGCAGATTGCGCGCGTTGTCGTTGCGCTGGTAACCGAGCTTCCTGACCGCCCGCTCAACCCTGGCGGCGGTGTCCGGCGAGACGCCCGGCTCGCCCGAGACGACGCGGGAGACCGTCATGGGGCTCACCCCCGCGGTCCGGGCCACGTCCTTCATCGTCGGGCGCTTCACGGGCCTCCTCCTCGGCGTGCTTCGGGCCGACCGCCGTACGGGCTTGTGCCGATGATGTCAGGCCACGGCGCGGACAACCATCGTCCGTGGTGGCGCGCTTGGTAACGTTCACAAAATGTCAGACCCCCACGCGTTCGACCCGACGCATCGTCACGCCGCTTTGCCCGGACCTCGTCGGCGGCTCCGCACGGGCCTCGTACGGCCAGAAACACCCGATGTCCCGGCCTGGTCCGCACCCTTGACATCCAGTCAGGTACACCTCAACAATTCGGTTCTGCTTGGTAACGTTCACATGCACTTCGCGCAGCCCCCCGTGCCCCGAGGCGGCCCGCAAGGACGACGGCGCGCCGCCTCCGCGAGAAGGTGGTCTCCTCCGTGCCCCCCACTCCGTTCCGCATCAGAACCGTCGGCGCCGCGAGCGCCCTGTTACTGGCCGCCTTCGGCGTCGGCGGCCTGGCCGCGGCCCCCGCGCACGCCGCGACGCTGCCGCTGACGCAGTACGCCGACCCGTTCGTCGGCACCGACGACAGCTCGGCTCCCAACCCCGTGCCGGGCGGCGCGGGCGGCAGTACGTATCCGGGCGCGGTGGTGCCCTTCGGCGGTGTGCAGTTCAGCCCCGACACCCCGACGGCCTCGCCCTCCGGCTACCGCTACTCCGACACCTCGATCGAGGACTTCAGCCTCACGCACTTCGACGGCGCGGGCTGCCCGAACAACGAGGACCTGCCGCTGATGCCGGTCACCGGCGCGGTCAGCACCTCACCGGGCACCAACTGGACGAGTTACGCGTCCGGTTACACCAAGGCGAACGAGTCGGCCGCTCCCGGCTACTACAAGAACCGGCTGGACAAGTACGCGACCAATGTCGAGCTGACGGCCACCACCCGTACCGGCATGGGGAAGCTGACCTACCCCTCGTCCACGTCGTCCCGGCTGCTGATCAACACCAGCCGCAGCGCGACGGGCAACCGCAGCGGCACGGTGAACGTCAACGGTTCCGAAGTGACCGGCAGCGTCACCGCGGGCGGCTTCTGCGGCTCCACGAAGACCTTCCAGATCTACTTCGACATCCGCTTCGACCGCGCCCCGACCGGGCACGGCACCTGGTCGGGCGGCACGGTCACCGACGGCTCGTCCAGCGCGAGCGGCACCAACACCGGCGCGTACGTCACCTTCGACACGACCGGCAACGCGGCCGTGCAGTTCAAGGTCGGGCTGAGCTACGTGAGCGTGGCGAACGCGCAGGCCAACGTGGTGGCGGAGAACAACGGCTGGGACTTCGGCGCGGTGCGCACGGCCGCCGACACCTCGTGGAACCAGATCCTCAACCGGGCGCAGGTCACCGGCGGCGCGACCGCCGACCTGAAGAAGTTCTACACCTCGCTCTACCACGTCTTCCAGAGCCCCAACGTCTCCAGTGACGTCAACGGCGACTACCGGGGCTTCGACGGGGCGGTGCACAATTCGACCCGGCCGGTCTACCAGAACTACTCGGGCTGGGACATCTACCGGTCCTGGGCGGCGCTGGTCGCGCTGATCGCGCCGACCGAGGCGAGCGACATCGCCAAGTCGATGGTCCTGGACGGGCAGCAGGGCGGTCTGCTGCCGAAGTGGTCGCAGCAGACCAACGAGGACTTCGTGATGACGGGCGATCCGGGTCCGATCATCGTCAGCAGTCTCTACGCCTTCGGGGCCAGGGACTTCGACACCGCGAGCGCGCTGTCGCTGATGGAGAAGGCGTCCAACGGCGGCACGATGCAGGGCTCGCCGATCCGCGGCAATCAGGGCACGTACACCAACCTGCACTATCTGCCCGGCGCGCCCTCGGACTCCCTCGAGTACTCCGCATCGGACTTCGCGGTCGCGCAGTTCGCCAAGGCGCTGGGGAACACGTCCAGTTACTCCACGCACATGACGCGCGCGCAGTGGTGGCGCAACACGTACAGCACCGAGTCCGGCTACACGCAGCCGCGCAACTCCGACGGGAGCTGGGCGTGGCCGCTGAATCCGGCCAGCCAGAACAACTTCACCGAGGGCAACGCGTCGCAGTACACCTGGATGGTGCCGTACGACTTCTCCGACCTGATCAACGACATGGGCGGCCGGCAGACCGCGGTGCAGCGCCTCGACCACCACTTCACACAGGTCAACGCGGGCCAGAGCCTGCCGTACTACTACATCGGCAACGAGCCGGAGCACGGTGTGCCGTGGGCGTACAACTACGCGCGTGACCCCGCGGGCGCCTCGGACGCGGTGCGCAAGGTGATGACCGAGTCGTACACCACCGGTCCCGGCGGCCTGCCGGGCAACGACGACCTGGGCGCGACCTCGGCCTGGTACGTGTGGGCCGCGCTCGGGGTGTACCCGGCGACGCCCGGCGCGGACACGCTGGCGATCCACGGCCCGCAGTTCCCGTCCGTGCTGCTCCAGCGGCCCGGCGGCAACATCACCATCAACTCCTCGGGCAGCGGCGGCTATGTGCAGGGCGTCAGCGTCAACGGGACGGCCACCAGCCACAATTACCTGCGCTACCCGGACGTGGCGGGCGGCGGGACGCTGAACTTCACCATGGGCGGTACGCCGAGCGCGAGTTGGGGAACGGGCGCGGGCGACGTCCCGCCGTCCTTCACCGACGGAGCGACCCCGGTGCCGGCCGCGCCCGAACTGGGCACGGACCTGGCCAAGGGCAAGCCGGTGACGGCCTCGGCGCCGTGCGCGACCGCGGAATCCGGCGACAAGGCCGTGGACGGCACGCTGAAGGACAACAGCAAGTGGTGCTCCACGGTGGCCAATCCGTCCCTCCAGGTGGACCTCGGCTCGGTGCAGACCGTGTCGTCGTTCGTGCTCAAGCACGCCGGGCTCGGCGGGGAGAACACCGGCTGGAACACGGCCGCGTTCACCATCCAGACCAGTACCGACGGCGCCAACTGGACCACCGCGGCTACCGTCACGGGCTCGCGCTCCAGCCGTACCTACCACCCGGTCTCGGCGCGCCAGGCCCGCTATGTGAAGGTCGCCATCTCCTCGCCGGTCAACGACGCGGCCGGCTCGACCGTGGCGGCCAGGCTCTACGAACTGGAGGTGTACGGCGGCGGCCAGGCCGATCTCGCGCTCGGCCGCACCGCGACCGGCTCCGACGCGTGCGGCACCACCGAGACGCCCGACAAGGCGGTCAACGGCAGTTACACCGGCGGCAACAGCGACAAGTGGTGCTCGAAGGTGTCGGGCACCAAGACCCTCCAGGTCGACCTCGGCGCCTCGCACGCCCTGTCCTCGCTGACCGTCCGGCACGCCGGGGCGGGCGGTGAGGACCCGAGCTGGAACACCAAGGACTTCGACCTCGCCGTCTCCGCCGACGGCAGCACCTGGACCACGGTCGCCCAGGTCCGCGGCAACACCGCTGACTCCACGACCAACGCGGTGAGCGCCACGGCCCGTTATGTGCGGCTCAGCGTGATCACGCCGACCCAGAACACCGATCCCGCGGCGCGGATCTACGAGTTGGAGGTGTACGGCAGCTAGGCGGCGCTCCCCCCGGCCGCACGGGAACGGCGGCCACCCCTCGGTGCGAGGGGTGGCCGCCGTTCCGCGGACGGGCGGTGCGTGTCAGAGCACCAACTGGGCCTTGCCCAGCGCGATCACCCCCGCCGCGGAGACCGTGTACAGCTCGCGGTCGCGGTCCGGGTTGACGCCGATGGTGGCGCCCGGCGGCACGTCGACGTTCTTGTCGAGCACCGCGCCCCTGACGATGGCGCCGCGCCCGACCCGCACGTTGTCGTGCAGTACCGAGCCCTGGACGACGGCGCCGGTGTCCACGACCACGCCGGGCGACAGCACCGAGCGGGTGACCTGCCCGCGGATCTCACAGCCGGGGCTCACCACCGACTCGCCCACGATGCCGCCCGCGGCGATCTTGGCGGGCGGGAGCTGCCCGGAGTGGGTGTAGATGGGCCAGCGCCGGTTGTGCAGGCTGAAGGCGGGCTGGTCGGAGATCAGGTCCATGTGCGCGTCGTAGTACGCGTCCAGCGTGCCGACGTCGCGCCAGTAGCCGTGGTCGCGGGCGGTCTCGCCCGGCACGTGGTTGTTGTCGAAGTCGTAGACCTGGGCGACGCCCTGGTCGGTGAGCCGGGGCAGGATGCTGCCGCCCATGTCGTGCACGGACTGCGGGTCCTCCGCGTCCTCGTGCAGGGCGTCGATCAGGGTCTTCGTACTGAACAGGTAGTTGCCCATCGAGGCGAAGACATGCTGGGGGTCGCCGGGCAGCCCCGGCGGGTCGAGGGGTTTCTCCAGGAAGCGTTCCACTTGTATGCCGTCGGCGGCGGGCGAGATCACGCCGAAGCCCGCCGCGTCGGCTCTGGGCACCTTGATTCCCGCGACGGTGACGCCCGCGCCGTGCTCGATGTGCTGCGCCAGCATCTGCCGGGGGTCCATCCGGTACACGTGGTCGGCGCCGAACACCGCGATGTAGTCCGGCTGTTCGTCGTGCACGAGATTGAGGGACTGAAGGATCGCGTCCGCGCTGCCGAGGTACCAGCGCGGGCCGAGCCGCTGCTGTGCCGGTACCGGCGTCACGTAGTTGCCCAGCAGGCTGGACATCCGCCAGGTGGTGGTCACATGGCGGTCGAGCGAGTGGGACTTGTACTGCGTCAGCACGCAGATCCGCAGGATGTCCGCGTTCACCAGGTTCGACAGGACGAAATCGACCAGGCGGTACGTGCCGCCGAAGGTCACCGCTGGTTTGGCCCGGTCGGCGGTCAGCGGCATCAGCCGCTTTCCCGCGCCACCGGCCAGCACTATGCCCAGTACCGAAGGTCCTCCACGCATCGAGACCCCCCCTTGTCGTCTCTGCCGCTCATATCTGCTCCTCGTGCCGTTCTCGTGCCTGATCCCGGTCCCGTGTTCCGGCGTTCACCGGCTCACTCCGCCTACCGGCCCTGCGCCAGCACCGACGCGTACAGCTCCGCCGTACGCCGTGCCACGGTGTCCCAGCCGAATTCGCGCACCGCGCGGTCCCGGCCCGCCGCCCCCATCCGCTCCGCCTCGGCGCGGTCGCCGATCACCCGGTTGAGCGCCCGCGCGAGTCCCGCCTCGAACGCGGCGGGGTCCTCCTCGCGGTAGGGCACGAGCAGCCCGGTGACGCCGTCCTCGACGACCTCGGGGATGCCGCCGACCGCGGAGGCGACCACGGGTGTGCCGCAGCCCATCGCCTCCAGATTCACGATGCCCAGCGGCTCGTACACCGAAGGACACGCGAACACCGCCGCGTGGGTGAGGAGTTGGACCACGGCGGGGCGTGGCAGCATCGCCGGGATCCAGTGCACGCCGTCGCGTACCGCGTTCAGCTCGTCGAAGAGCGCGCGGAATTCGCGGTCGAGCGCGGGGGTGTCCGGCGCTCCCGCGCACAGCACGAGCTGCGCGGACGGGTCGAGTTCGCGGGCGGCCCGCAGAAGATGGGGCACGCCCTTCTGCCGGGTGATCCGGCCGACGAAGAGCACGTAGGGGCGCTGCGGATCGATGCCGATCCGGCTGAGCACGTCGGTGCGCGGGTCGGGCCGGTAGGTGGCGGTGTCGATCCCGTTGCGGATGACGTGCACCCGGTCGGGGTCGAGCGCCGGATAGCAGCCCAGGATGTCGCCGCGCATGCCGTCGGAGACCGCGACCACCGCGTCGGCCGACTCCATCGCCGTGCGCTCGGCCCAGCTCGACAGGGCGTAGCCGCCGCCGAGCTGCTCCGCCTTCCAGGGCCGCAGCGGCTCCAGCGAGTGGGCGGTGAGCACGTGCGGTATGCCGTAGAGCAGCTTGCTCAGATGGCCCGCGAGGTTGGCGTACCAGGTGTGCGAGTGGACGAGGTCGCGGCCCTGAAGACCGGCGGCCATGGCCAGGTCGACGGAGAAGGTGCGCAGCGCGTCGTTGGCGCCGTCGAGCGTGGACGGGGCGTGGTGCCGGGTCACCCCCGTGTCGGGGCTGTCCGCCCCGTCGCCCCAGCAGTGCACGGCGACATCCACCAATGAGCGCAGTTCACGGGCCAGGAACTCCACGTGGACCCCGGCTCCGCCGTATACATCCGGCGGATATTCCCGGGTCAACAGACCCACCTTCACCGAGACCTCCTGCCGTCGACAACCGTGTGCCCCTGTTGCCTTCCCCGGTTGGACGCGGCCTACCGCGCGGGAGCCTGACGTAATTCCGCCGCCCGCGCGGTCCGACGGCAGGTCGCACCCGCCGCGCGCGGTCCTAGCGGCGGCTGAGCGCGATCACCGGGATGACCCGGCTGGTCTTCTTCTGGTAGTCGGCGAAGCCGGGGAAGCGGGACGCCTGCTCGGCGTACTTCTCGTCGCGCTCGGCGCCCTTGAGCTCCTCGGCGTGCACGGGGATGGTCTCGTCGCCGATCTCGATGTCGATGTCGGGGTGCGCGAGGAGGTTGAGGTACCAGGCGGGGTGGGTGTCGGCGCCGCCCTTCGAGGCGAACACCAGATAGCGGTCCCCGTCGGCCATGTACATCAGCGGGTTGACGCGCTCGATGCCGGTACGGGCGCCGCGGGTGTGCAGCAGCACCATCGGCGCGCCCTCGAAGGGGCCGCCGACCTTCCCGTGGTTGGCCCGGAACTCGGCCGTGATCCGGGCATTGAAGTCGTCGCCGTCGCTCATTCACCGCTCCTGACAGATGTGGTCAATACGGGTCCCACCGGTCACCTTAGCCAAGTGGCCGGCCCGTTCTCCGTATCCGCGAACGCGAGCCCCTGGCCCGGCATTCCCCCGAACGGGCGTGCGTCGCGCGGGCCTCGGACGGCGGTGCGGCCGTTCTGCGGGAAATCGTCCGGATCGCACTGGACCACGCGTCACACCGGTCACCCGCACCGCGTACGACGCAGGGGCACGCGCAGGCGGGCGTGCGCGGAACAGGTGCATCGTTTTCCCGCCAGATCCGGCGAGCCGCCCGGCCGACGTGCGCCGGGGCCGGCCGGGCCGCCCGCGTGCCGGGGGCGCAAGCACACGGCCCACCGGGCGATGGCCAATACAGCGGATCTGCCCAGGTGACGCGGAAAGTGGAATGACGCTTTACGGACGGCTGTCCGGAGCCGGACAGGGCACACGGAGGAGAGACCGCGCGTGATGACCAACAGCCGCTCCGCCGCACCCGTTCCGCTGCGCAGCGGGGCACGGTTGGCGCTGGCACTGGCGAGGGAAGAGATGATGCAGGACTACCACCGGTGGGAGACCGATCCGGCGACCGTCGTCGGATTCGGGGCCCGCTGGCCGGTGTCCTGGGAAGTCTTCCAGGCTCGTTTCCACAGTGGCCATACCTCCACCCACTACCAACTCTTCGAAGTGATCACCACGGACAGTGGCATTCCGGTCGGGACCACCGCGCTGAGCGTCGACCAGTCGGCCAACAGCGCCGAGTACACCCTTGTCATCGCCCCGGAGCACCGCGGCCTGGGCTACGCCGCCGAGGCCACCGCACTCACCCTCGACTGGGCTTTCACCATCGCGTCGCTGAGCGCGGTGTGGCTGGAGGTACTCGCTCCGCACACCGCCGCGGTGCACGCCTACCTCAAGGCCGGTTTCCGTGACGCCGGGCGGCTGCGCAGCGCCGCGCTGTGGCAGGGCAGGCGCGTCGACAAACTCCTGCTGGACTGCGTCCCCGGCGACCTGCCGGGGACCGAGCCGGACGAGAGGAGGTGATCCACGATGTCATGCTCCGACGTGAACTGCCGTAAAGGCGGGTGCACCACCGACCCCGACCGAACCGGGCGCGAAGGCGGTCAGAAGCGCGGGTGAGCGGCCATCGGCCGGGCGCCGCGGTGCGTGACGTACCGCGGCGCCACCGTATATACGGAAGTCTCCGTGCGTTCCCGGAGATGTCCGTAGCCGTTGCCACCGGAGATGTCCCCGCCGCGCTATCCGGCGGCCAGGGTCGCCACGGACACCTCCCACAGCCGCCGCGCCGCCTCCGGGTCGAGGGCGTAGGCCGCGACGCCGTCGGGGGCGCCGGGCCGGTTCTCCGCCGCCTCGTCGCAGTCCTCGAAGTACCGGCCGCCGACGCCGTCGAGCAGCGGAGAGGCCGCGACCAGCACCGAGGTCGCCGCGCCCTGCTCCGGGGTCTTCCACCGGGGGAGGTCGGGGCCGCGCTCGGCGCGCAGCCGGTTCAGCTCCTCGTCGGACACATAGCGCTGGAGCTTGGTCCTGATCCCGCCCGGCATCAGCGCGTTGACGGTGATGCCGTCGCTCGCCCAGCGCTTGGTGGCCTCGACGGCGAACAGCACGTTGGCGGTCTTGGACTGGCCGTACGCGGACCAGGGCTCGTACGGCCGCTCGCGGAAGTGGATGTCGTCGAAGACGACGGGCGAGCGCAGATGGGCGCTGGAGCTGACCGCGACCACGCGGGCGCCGCCCGCCGCGGCGAGCGCCGGGCGCAGGCCGGTGGCCAGGGCGAAGTGGCCCAGGTGGTTGGTGGCGAACTGCATCTCCCAGCCCTGCGGGGTGCGCATCTCGGGCGAGGCCATGATTCCGGCGTTGTTGACCAGCATGTGCAGCGGGCCCTGCCAGTCCGCGACGAAGGCGGCGACGGACGCCTGGTCGGCCAGGTCGAGCGGAGCGACCCGCACCTGCTCGTTCCCGGTGGTCCTCGTGATGTCCTCGGCGGTCCGCCGGCCTGCCTCCGCGTCCCGTACGGCCAGCGTCACCTCGGCCCCGGCGGCGGCCAGGGCGCGGGCGGTCTCGACACCGATGCCGGACGCGCCACCGGTCACGACGGCGCGGCGGCCGGTCAGATCGATGCCCGCCAGCACGTCGGCGGCGGTGGACTCCCTGGTGAAGGGGGTGGTGATGAGGGGGTTTGACGTCATGATCCGTGCGTCTCCTCGGTAGCGCGGAGGGCATGGCACTGCCGGTACGATAAAAACCGGAGGAACCTCCGCTCAGATCCACCGTAAGTGGAGGAACCTCCGCTTGCAAATTCGCCGGGCCCCCGTACCCCGACGATCCGCGTCCCACCGAGGAGAGACACCGTGCCGGGCACCTCACCCCGCCCCCTGCGCGCCGACGCGCAGCGCAATCGCGACCGGCTGCTGGCCGCCGCCGTGCGCGCGTTCGCCCACGACGGGCCCGAGGTGACGCTCGAGGCGATCGCCAAGGACGCGGGGGTCGGCATCGGCACGCTCTACCGGAACTTCCCGACCCGCGAGGCGCTGGTCGAGGCCGCGTACCGCAACGAGCTGACCCGGCTGTGCGACGCCGCGCCCCGGCTGCTCACCGCCGCTCCCCCCGACGTGGCGGCGCGCGCCTGGATGGACCACTTCATCGACTACATGACGACCAAGCGCGGCATGGCCGACGCGCTGCGCGCCGTGATCGCGTCCGGCGGCGACCCCTTCGCGCACAGCCGTGAGGCGCTGCTCGGCGCGGTCGGCACCCTGCTGCGGGCGGGCGCGGAGGCCGGGACGCTGCGGGCGGACGCCGACCCCGAAGACGTGCTCGTCGGGCTCGGCGGGGTGGCGCTGTCTGCGGCCGGTCCGGAGCGCAGGGCGCAGGCGGGACGCCTGCTGGACCTGCTCATGGACGGATTGCGTTACCGTGCGGGGCAGTAGTCGCGGCGCGCGGCCGGAGACGGGACGCGCGACGGGACCCGGCAGAACACGGACAAGGACGCGAAACAGGCCGCCGCTCGGACGCGTTCGGGGCCCGGAAAAATTGCTCGAAAAAAAGTTGGCATAGGACGTTCGACAGCGGGCAAGCGGCTTGTGGACAGTCTTACCGAGGCGAGGCGATGACGTGACCACACAGGTTCAGCAGTCGGACAGCGCGTACGAAACGGCGACGCTTGAGGCATCACCGCGATCCGAGGGCGGCTTGATTGGTGAACTTCCGCGGATCGACGACGCCACGGCGGTAGCCCCCAAGGACGCGCGGGCGCTGTCGAAGCTCTTCTTCGACCGGCTCCAGGCCGTCGAGGAGGGCACCCGTGAATACCAGTACGCCCGCAACACGCTGATCGAGATGAACCTCTCGTTGGTGCACTTCGCCGCCGGGCGCTACCGCAACCGGCCGGCCACCGACATGGAGGAGATCGTCCAGGTCGGCACGATCGGCCTGATCAAGGCCATCGACCGGTTCGACCTGTCGCGGGAGAACGAGTTCACCACCTTCGCCATCCCGTACATCGTCGGCGAGATGAAGCGGTTCTTCCGCGACACCTCCTGGGCCGTGCACGTACCGCGCCGCCTCCAGGAGCTGCGCGTCGAGCTGAGCAAGGCCAAGGAAGCGCTCGCGCTGGTGCTGGACCGCGACCCGACGGTGGCCGAGCTGGCCGCGCACCTCGACCTGACCGAGGAAGAGGTCATCGAGGGCCTGGTCGCCGCCAACGGCTACACCGCGGGCTCGCTGGACACGCCGTACAACGACGGTGAGAGCGGCGGTGACGGCGAGGGCCGCACGCTGGCCGACACCTTCGGCGAGTGCGACTACGCGATGGACCTCATCGAGAACTTCCAGAGCCTGGCCCCGCTGATCGCCAAGCTCCCCGAGCGCGACCGGCAGATCCTCCAGATGCGCTTCGGCGAGGAGATGACGCAGGCGCAGATCGGCGAGGAGCTGGGCTACTCGCAGATGCACGTGTCGCGGCTGCTGAGCCGCACCATCGCCGGCCTGCGCGCGGGCCTGATGACGCAGAAGTAGGCAGCCGGAAGCAGGCAGCGGGCACGACGAACGGCTGAGGGGCCTCCCGGACCGGGAGGCCCCTCAGCCGTTCACGCCTGCCCGTACCGCTCCCCCGTCGATTGCGCGACACGTGAAGTGTGTGACGGACAGTGAACGGGGAATGCGAGGGGTAGTTGACGATTGCGGGATGAGGGATCCGGATGACGGATGACGAAGGGGTGCGGTCCATGACCATTGCCAGTGACAGCCAGTCGGTGTCGGACGAACTGCGCGACCGGGCGGGCGCGTTCGTGAACAGCCATGTCGACATGTGGGTGACGGTGGAGGACGACGGGGTGCTGATCCTCGCCGGTGGCGACGCCGCCGAGCTCTTCCAGGCCGCCACGGACTGGCTGCGCGAGGGGCCCGCCTACACGGTCGCCTCGGTCGGCTGGGCGCGCCAGGAGACGGAGCCCGCTTACGCGTTGCGACTGGTCCTTCGGCAGCCGGTGGGCGGCGAGGCCGTGTGACCGGTGCCCGTCCGCGGCCCCGTGGCCGGAAGGCCGGGGGTCGCGGACGGGCCGGTGTGCGTCGCGGGGGCGTCCGGGACTACGAGACGTCCGCGCGGTCGACGGCGATGTTGTTCCCGGTGCTGTGCGCGTTGCGCGCACCGGTGTTGGTGATGGTCAGGGTGTGGCTGCCGGACGGGAGCGCGGGGCTGGTCCACACGGTGCCCGAGGCGTTGCGGGCGGCCGCGTAGTTGTCGACGCTGACGGGTGAACCGCCGTCGACCGAGAGCGACATGATGCCCTGGTCGGTGTCGCGGACGGCGTGCAGGGCGACGGTGCTCCCGTGGAAGTGGAAGGTCGCCGAGGCGCCCGCGGTGAACGTCCAGTTGGCGGTCTGCTGGTACATGTCGGTGATGCCGTTGGCGACGCCCCAGTTGGCGCCGTACTGGAAGTAGTTGGCGTCGCCGGAGTTGGTGGCGGTGCCGTCCACGACGGTCGTCACCGGGTCGACGGGTCCGGTGGAGCCGGTGCCCGCGGTCAGGGTGACCGTGTAGGCGTCGGTGCCGCTGGTGAGGGTGACGGGGACGCGCAGGGTGTTGCCGTCTGGGGTGAGGTCGGAGTCCAGGACGGTGGCGGGCGCGCCGAGCGGGGACTGGTCGGGGATGCGCTGGATCTTGGCGTGCACCTTGCCGTTGCCGCCGCGCAGCCAGGAGGCGGCGGACAGATTCTGGAAGGTGACCGTGGTGGTGCCGCCCTGGCCCGAGTTGTTGCCGATCAGCGCGAGGACCTGGTGGGCGGTGGTGTCCGCGCCCGCGGCGACGGCGATACCGCCGCTGCCCGTGGTGCCCAGCAGGTGGCCGCCGATCCGCGCGTACGCCTGGTAGACCCACCACTGGCCGGTCGGCTGGCCGCCGACGAGCAGGGAGTCGAGCGTCCCGGCCCCGCAGCAGTCGGTCCAGATCGCGTGCGCGGCGGACGCGACGCCCGAGGCGGAGAGCCGGTCGAGGAACCAGGCGGTGTAGGCGGCGTTCTGCTGCTGCGAGAACAGGTACTCGTTGATGGTCAGCGGGAGCGGGGCGATGCCGTGCGCGGACAGCAGGGCGCGGGCGTCGGCGGCGTCGGCCGCGGGGTCGTTGCCGAAGTGCCAGTTGACGACGGTCGGCAGGGTGTTGTCGGCCTTGGTACGGCCGAGGAAGTCGTCGAGCCAGCCGTGGTTGTAGCCGCTGTAGGAGGGGCCGACGATCTGCGCGGAGGGCACCAGGCGGCGGATCTCGCGCACCGCCGTGTCCCACATCTGGTAGTACTGCGCGCTGTTGACACCGCGCTGCCAGAAGCCGGTGCCGTCCGGCTCGTTCCAGATGTCGTAGCTGACGGGCACCCCGGACGCCTGGACGTCGGCGACGAGCCGGTCGATGAAGGCCGCCCAGTTGGAGCAGTCGCCGTTGTCGCAGGGGTAGACGGTGTTCGACGGCTGGGTGGTGTCGGCGCCCCAGACGTCGGAGACCAGCAGGTGGTAGGTGGCGCGGTAGGGCGCGGCGGTGACGCGGCGGGCCTGGGACAGCGCGGAGTCGACGCGTATCCGGTAGCCGGAGCCCGCGGTGTAGCCGTCGCCCAGCCAGCCGCCGCCCGCGATCCGGGCGCCGCCGCCGCGGAAGAGGGTGGGCCTGAGCGGTTGGAGCAGGCTGTCGGCGGGCCCCGAGCCGTCCTGGCTGAGGCCGTAGAGGAAGCCGGAGCCGGCCTGGTTGGGCACCGCGCCCTGGTTGCCGAGGTCGACGGAGACGGTGGTGTCGGCCGCGGCCGCCGGGGACGGGCCGAGGGTGGCGCAGGCCAGGACGGCGGCGCCCAGCGCCGCCGCCGCCAGTGCGGTGGCACGCCACCGGGGTCGTACCGTGGACGGGTTCATCTGTCCTCCTTGACAGGTGGGGTGGGGGGTACGTCAGCAGGTGGGCCGAGCGGTTCGGCGCGGTCGCGCACGAACAGCGGTACGGCGTCGAGCGGGGCGGGGACGGTGACCCACCGGCCGCCCGCGTACCGCGTCGGTGTCGGCGTTGTGGGGTGCTCCGGGGCCCCGGCGCCTTCGAGGTGGGTCCAGTCGGCGCCCGCGGGGAGGTAGACGCGGCGCTCACGGGCGCCGGGGCGTGTGACCGGGGCCACCAACAGGTCGTGTCCGCACAGGAATTGGTCGTCCACCGACCAGGCGGTGGCGTCGTCGGGGAATGCGAGCAGCAGCGGGCGGAGCAGCGGCAGCCCGTCCTCGCGGCCCGCGTCCAACTGGGCGTGCAGGTAGGGACGCAGCCGCTCGCGCAGGGCCAGCGCGCCGGTCATCGCGCGCTCGGCGACCGCGCCGTAGGACCAGATCTCGTTGGGCCCGCCGCCGGTGCCGATCGGGCCGTGGAAGACGCGCGGCTCGCGGTGGCCGTGCAGCCGCAACAGCGGGCAGAACACGGCGAATTGGAACCAGCGGACCATCAGCTCGCGGTAGTCCTCGTCGTCCGGGTCGCCGCCGTGGAAGCCCCCGATGTCGGTGGTCCACCACGGGATGCCGCTCATGGCGACGTTGAGCCCGGCCCTGATGGAGTCGGCGAGCGCGTCGAAGGTCGCGGGGATGTCGCCGGACCAGAGCGCGACGCCGTACCGCTGCGAGCCCGCCCACGCGGATCTGACCAGCGACAGGATCTCCGTCTCGCCCTGCTCGGCAAGGTGCTCGTACACACCGCGGGCGTGTTCGCGGGGGTAGAGGTTGGCGACCTCGCTGCCGGGGCCCGCCGCGTAGCTGAGATTGTGCGGGTGTCCGGGGCGCATCTCCGGTTCGCAGGCGTCCAACCAGAAGGCGCGGACGCCGAGCTTGTAGTAGTGCTCCTGGAGCCGGTCCCACAGGGCGGCGCGGGCGGCGGGGTCGGTGGCGTCGTAGAAGGCGACGCCGATGCCCTCGGCCGCGTCCTCGGTGTCCGGCCAGTCGCCGTGCGAGGTCACGCCGTTGTACGTGGCGACGAGCTGGCCCGCGTCCCGCAGCGCCGCGTAGCCGGTGGACAGCGGGCTGACCGACGGCCAGACGGAGACGGCCAACTCGACGCCGAGCGCGCGCAGTTCCTCGACCATGGCGCGCGGGTCCGGCCAGTCGCGGCGGTCGAAGTCCCAGTCGCCGAGATTGCGCCAGTGCAGGTAGTCGACGACGATCACCGACAGGGGCAGGCCGCGGCGGGCGTATTCGCGGGCGACGGCGAGGAGTTCGTCCTGGTCGCGGTAGCGGAGCTTGCTCTGCCACAGTCCGGAGGCCCAGCGCGGGAAGGCGGGGGCGTGTCCGGTGGCGGCGGCGTAGTGGCCGAGGACGTCGGCGGGGGTGCGGCCCGCGGTGAGCCAGTAGTCGAGCTGCTGGGCGCGGTCGGCGACCCAGCGGGTGCCGTTGGCGGCGAATTCCACCCGGCCGACCGCCGGGCTGTTCCACAGGAAGCCGTAGCCCCGGCTGGACACGGCGAAGGGGACGGTCACCTCGCCGTTGCGCTGCTGGAGTTCGAGGACCGTGCCCTTCTGGTCGAAGCGGCCGTGGCCGTGCTGGCCGAGGCCGTGGATCCGTTCGTCGTCGTACGCGGCGAAGCGCTGCTCGATCCGGTACTTGCCGCCGCCCGCCGACTCGAAGTGCCGCGCTCCCGGCCACCAGAAGTGCGGCGGCTCCTCGCGCAGCAACTCCGCGCCGGTGTCGGCGCGTACGGCCGTGAGCAGTCCGTCGGAGGCGGCGACGGTGATCCGCAGCAGGCCGTTGGTCAAGGTGGCGTGCGTGTCGTGGACGTCGATCACGCACGCGGAGGGTGCGGGCGCGGTCTCCAGCGCGCCGGGCAGGCCGTCGGTGACGCGGTGGACACCGGCCCGCACGCGGACGCTGTCGGGTCCCCACGGCTGGATCTCCAGCACGTGGTGGCCGTGACGCCACCGCAGGCGGTTCGGGGAGCGGGTGAACGCGGACGGCAAGGTCTCTCCTCGGTGGTCGGGGTCGCGGGCGGCCGGGGTCGCGGCCGGTCGGGGTCGCGGGGCCGGGCGGGGCAGGGCTGTTGGGGGTCAGTCCTTGACGGCGCCGCTGGTCACGCCCGCCGCCACGTAGCGCTGGGCGATGACGAGCAGCACCGCGGCCGGGAGCGAGGCGATGATCCCGGTGGCCATCACGCTGTTCCAGTCGCTGAGATGGGCGCCGATGAAGCGGTAGATGCCGACGGTGACGGGCGCCCGGTCGTCCTGGGTGGTGAGGGTGACGGCGAACAGGAAGTCGGCCCACGCGAAGAGGAAGGAGAACAGGCTCGCGGTGACCACGGCGTTCCTGCTGACCGGCAGGATCACCGACAGCAGGGTGCGCAGCCGTGACGCGCCGTCGAGTTCCGCCGCCTCGCTCAGTTCCGCGGGCACACCGCGCATGGCGGTGCTCAGGATGAGTGCCGCGAAGGGCACGCACAGTGTGGAGTCGGCCAGGATCAGCGCCAGCGGCGAATTCAGCAACTGGAGCTTGTTGGCCATCGTGTAGAACGAGTTGGCCATCACCACGCCGGGGATCATCTGCGCCACCAGGAAGGCGAAGGTGAGCATCCGGCCGCCGGGCGCCCGCAGTTGGGCCATACCGTACGCGGCGGGCACCGCGATCAGCAGCACCACCAGCACGGTCCCGGCCGACACCCCGAGGCTGACCAGGAGGTGGCCGCCCTGGCTGGACAGCGCCCTGCGGTAGCCCTGGAGCGTGCCGTGCAGCGGGAACCAGGTCGGGGAGCTCTTCACCAGATCGGTCGAGGGCAGCAGCGACGCGTTGAGCATCCAGTACAGCGGGAAGAGCATCACCGCGAGGATCAGCAGCGCGATCACGGTGTTCAGCGGGCGGGTGAACCGGCGCGCGCCGGTGGCGGGGGCGCTCACCGTCCCGCCTGCCGCTGCTCACGGGTGCTGCGCAGATAGACCGCGGCGAAGACCACCGCGACCACGATGAGCAGGTTGCCCACCGCCGCGCCCCGCCCGAACAGCAGTTGCTGGAAGGAGAGGTTGTACGCGTAGGTGGTCAGCGTCTGCGAGGACCCGGCGGGGCCGCCCTGGGTGAGGATCATGATCACGTCGAAGACCTTGATGGTGTAGATCAGCCCCAGCGTCAGCACCACGGCGGTGACCGGCCGCAGCAGCGGGAGCGTGATGTGCCGGAAGCGGCGCCAGGCGTTCGCGCCGTCCAGCGACGCGGCCTCGTACAGCTCCCCCGGAATGCTCTGGAGTCCGCCGTAGAGGATCACCATGTTGAAGGGGATGCCGACCCAGATGTTGACCAGCGTCACGGCGATCAGCGAGTCGTGGGTGCTGGCGAGCCACGGGATCGGATGGCCCGTCAGACCCAGGCTCAGCAGTGCGTGGTTGAGCACGCCCGAGTCGGTGTCGAGGATCCAGCGCCAGGCGGTGCCCGAGACCACCAGCGGGAGCAGCCAGGGGATCAGCAGCAGTGAGCGCAGCGGGCCGCCCAGCGGGAAGGACCGGTTGAAGAAGACCGCGAGGGCCAAGCCGATGGCGAACTGGAAGGCCAGCGAACCGGCCGTGAACAGCACGGTGTTGACGACGGTGCGGGAGAAGTGGCTGTCGTGGAGGACGGCCGTGTAGTTGTCCCAGCCGACGTACGGCGCGACGCCGGTGTAGAAGGAGGAGACGGTGTAGTTCTGGAAGCCCATCCGGACGTTGCCGGCCAGCGGGTACAGATAGAAGCCGAGGACGTAGAGCCAGGCGGGGGCGATGAAGGCGAAGGCCGCCCAGCGGCCGGTGCGGCGCCGGGGGCGGCGGCCGTGGCCGTCCTGCCGGGCGGCGACGGGCTTCGCCCGTGCCACCGGGGCGTTGCGGACAGTGGTGGACATCGGTCGGCCCCGCCTAGTTCCGCGCGGAGCGCTGCGCCTGGGCGAGCGCGGACTGCGGGCTGGTGCCGCCCGCGAGCGCGGCCTGGATCGCGTCGGCGAGCGCCTGGCTGACCTTGGGGTAGTCGGTGCCCAGTTCCGTGGTCCTGGCCCGCGCGGTGCCGACCTCCGCCACGAAGGCCGACAACTGCGGCTGACTGGTCGCCAGTTGCGCGGCGGCCTGCTGGTTGCTGGGGATGTAGCCCGCGTCCTTGGACCACTTCAGGCTCTCCTCCTGGCCGAGCAGGCACTTCACCACGGAGACGGCCTTGGCCTCGCGCGCCGCGTTGCTGTGCCCGACCGTCCAGACCTCGCCCCCCAGCGGCACGACCGGCTTCGCGGAGGGATCGGGCACCGGTATGGGCACCACGCCGAAGCGCAGGTCCTTGGCCGCGTTGAGCGTGGGGAGCTGCCAGGGGCCGTTCACCATCATCGCCGCGTTCCCGGCGAGGAACTGGTCGTTGACGTCCGCCTGCGTCCAGGTGACCACCGACTTGGAGGCCGAGCCCGTACCGACCAGGTCCTTCCACAGCGTGAGCGCCTTGACGGCCTGCGGCGAGTCCAGTGCCTTCAGGCTGGCGCCCGCGGTCCAGAAGAAGGGCTCGAACTGGAAGCTGCCCTCCTCGGTGCCGACCGCGCTGAACGCGACGCCGTAGCGGGAGCCCTTGGTCAACTTCTTCGCCGCGGCGGTCAGTTCGTCCCAGGTCTTCGGCGGCGTGAGCCCCGCCCGGGTGAACAGGTCCTTGTTGTAGTAGAGCGCCAGGCCGTTGACGCCCGGCGCGATCCCGTACGTCTGGCCGTCGTACTGCCCCGCGGCGACGATCGACGGGTACAGGCCCTCGGTGGTCAGTCCGGCCTTCGACAGCGACACCAGGCCCCCGGTGGCGGCCAGTTGCTGGAGGTCGGGGTTGTCGATCAGCGCCAGGTCGGGGAGGGTGCGGGCCGATGCCTGCTGGAGCAGTTTCGGCATGAACTGGGCGCGCGGCACCTGCTGGTGCTTGATGTGCACGCCGGACTTGGCGGCGCACTCGTCGAGTATCCGCGGCAGTTGGGTGTTCTGCGGTGCCGCGTCGTAGTAGTCGATCTCCGTCAGCGTGTCGGAGCCGGAGCCCGAACTGCCGGAGCCGGTGCCGCAGGCGGCCAGCACGAGCACCCCGGCGGCGGCCAGCGCCGCCAGCGTGCCGGGTCGGGCGGCGGTGCGGGAGAGGCGGGGGAAGGGGAGGGAGCGGCTCATCGACGTGCCTTTCGAATTGATTCGACAGTGGCGCCGCGGGCACGGGACCGCCCACCGGTCCGCGCCGTGCGTGAGGGAGTGTGGGCAAGGAAACGCAGAGGGTGGTGCGGTGTGACACCGGGTCGGTGCGGTGACACCGAGTCAGAGGGGTGACGCCCCGGTCAGAGCGGAGGCGGTAAGCGCCGGTGGACGCGCCTCAGCGGGCTGGACCCGTACTGCCGCGCACCTTCAGCGTCGGGGCGAGCAGCGTGCTCGCGGGCAGCTCCTCGCCCTTGATCCGCCGGGCCAGGCTGCGTACGGCCGCCCTGGCCAGTTCCTCGGCGGGCAGCGACACCGAGGTCAGCGGCGGGGTGCACCGCTCGGCCTCGTCGTCGGGACAGATCGCGATGACGGAGATGTCGCGCGGGACCGCGCACCCCATACCGGCGAGCCGGTCCATCACCAGCGGCAGCACGCGCTCGTTGTAGACGATCAGCGCGGTCAGTTCGGGCTCGCGGGTCAGCAGGTCGTCCAGCGCGCGGACCACCCCGCCGGGAGCGGGCTCGCACGCGGCCCAGACCGCGGTCCTGCCCCCGCTCTCCAGCGCGGCCAGCACCGACTCGCGGGCGTGCACCGCGTAGGCCACGTCACGGCCGAACGCCTCGGGCGCCTGCCCGAGGTAGCCGACCCGGGTGTGGCCCGACTCGTGCAGATGCTCCGCGCAGGCCCGCGCGGCCAGCGCGAAGTCGAAGTCGACGCGCGGCAGTCCGTGCGGGTCGTCCGGCGTGCCGACCAGCACCGCGGGGCACTTCAGCTCGGTGAGCAGCGGGATCCTGGGGTCCTGCCGCTGCACCTCCATCAGCATCACGCCGTCGACGAGCGCGCTGGCGACCGCGTCCCTGATGGCCGCCTCACCGTCGTCGTCGGTCAGCATCAGCACCTTGAGCCCGCTGTCCTGGGCCGCGGTGAGGGCGGCCCAGACGTACGGCATCTGCACCTGGTTGTGCGGGCCGTAGACCATCGGCAGGGCCATCGCGATCACACCGGTGCGGCGGGTGCGGATGGACCGCGCCCCGGCGTGCGGCCTGAACCCCAGCGTCTCGATGCTCAGTTCGACGCGCCTGATGGTCTCGGGCGAGATGGTCCGGTTGCCGCTCAGGACGTACGACACCGTGCTGCGCGAAACGCCCGCGTGCCGCGCCACATCCGCGATCGTCACCGTCATGACCGACTCCGAGTCCCTCGACTGTCGAACTGATTCGATTCGTTCGATTGGCGGTGAACGTAGCACCGGCTCCGGGCCCTGGACAAGACAGTGGACGCGACCGGAATCCGGCCGCGTCCACTCGATTCGCCCCGCGGGGCCCGCCGCTAGGCGGAGGCGGACGCCGGTTCGGCGGACGACAGCGGGGTGGCGATGTCCTCGAGCGAGCGGCCCTCGGCCTTGACCGCGAGCACCGCCGCGACCAGGCCCGCCGCGCACATCAGGGACGCGCCGATCACGAAGGCCAGGACGGTGTCGTCCACGACACCGGACTTGGTGAGGTCGGCGAAGACCAGCGGACCGCTGATGCCGCCGGCGGCCGTACCGATCGCGTAGAAGAAGGCGATGGCCATCGCGCGGGTCTCCATCGGGAAGATCTCCGAGACGGTCAGATACGCGCTGCTGGCACCGGCGGAGGCGAAGAACAGCACGACGCACCAGCACGCGGTCATCGTCGTGGCGTCCAGCGAGCCGCGGTGGAAGAGCCACGCCGTGCCGAACAGCAGGATGCCGGAGATCAGATACGTCGAGGAGATCATGATCCGGCGGCCGACGGTGTCGAAGAGCTTGCCGAGCAGCAGCGGGCCGAGGAAGTTGCCCGCCGCGATGACCGCGAAGTAGTAGCCGGTCTTGCCGGTCGAGACGCCGAAGAAGGTGGTGAGGATGGAGCCGAACCCGAAGGTGATGGCGTTGTAGAGGAACGCCTGGCCGATGAAGAGCGACAGGCCGAGCACCGCGCGCTTGGGGTACTTGTGGAAGACGGTCTTGGCGATCAGCCCGAATCCGATGCTCTTGCGCTGGTGGATGGTGATCGAGTTCTTGGCGCGCGGCAGCCGCTCGCCCTTCTCCTCCTCGATCTCCCGCTCGACCGTGCCGACCAGTTGGTCCGCCTCGTCGCCGTAGCCGTGGATGAACTGCCAGCGCGGGCTCTCCGGCACGTGCCGCCGTACCACCAGGATCACCAGACCGAGGACGACGCCGAGGGCGAAGGTGAGCCGCCAGCCGACGTCCTTGGGGAAGATGTCGGTGTTCAGCGCGACGATTGACAGCAGCGAGCCGCCGATGGCGCCGAGCCAGTAACTGCCGTTGATGATCAGGTCGACCCGGCCGCGGAATCGGGACGGGATCAGTTCGTCGATGGCCGAGTTGATCGCCGCGTACTCGCCGCCGATGCCGAAGCCGGTCAGGAAGCGGAAGGTGAAGAACCACCAGGGCTGGAAGGACAGCGCGGTCATCGCGGTCGCGGTGAGGTAGACCGCGAGGGTGACCATGAAGAGCTTCTTGCGGCCGAAGCGGTCGGTCAGCCAGCCGAAGAACAGCGCGCCCGCGCAGGAGCCCGCCACGTAGAGCGCGGCGGCGATGCCCGTGATCTGGGCGGATGTGATCGACAGCCCGCTGCCCTGTTCGGAGATCCGCCCGGCGATGTTGCCGACGGTGGTCACCTCGAGGCCGTCGAGGATCCACACGGTGCCGAGGCCGATCACGATCATCCAGTGCCAGCGCGACCACGGCAGCCGGTCGAGGCGCGCGGGGACGTCGGTGGTGATCGTGCCGCCGGACGCGGCTTCCGGCGCTGACGCCATGGGTCCCTCCTTCATGAGCCGTACCGACGGCTCGACGTGAGCCGGTCCGACAGCCCGGTCCGAGCCGGGCCGACGGCCCGACCCTTGCGCGGCTGCCCCCTTGACGTGCCGTCATGCCGCGCCGCTGCTCGCGCGCTCCAGGATCGCCACGTCGCGGGCCAGTCTCACACCGGCGCGGGCCCGTACGGCGCCGACAGCCCGCGCGTCCCCCGTATGCCACGCGCGGCACGGCTGACGTGCCCGTTCGGGCGCGGGAGCGGGCGCCGGCACGGCTGTGGGCGGTCCGCTTGTCGGTACGGGCGCGGACCGATCTTCGTACCGGCGACGCCTGGCTTTCGGACCCGCGCGGCCTGGCTTTCGGACCGGCGCGGACCGACTTTCATACGGGCGCGGACCGATCTTCGTACCGGCGCGGCACGGCGTTCGTACGGGCAACGGCCCGCTTACGCCGGAAGGTCCCGCGCGGCGGGGGGTCTGACGGGCTGCGGGGCGGGACCATGGGTCGCCCAGGGAACGCATGATCGGAGGACGGCCGCCGTGAACTCCACGCTCCGCGAGGCCCGCGACACGCTCGTACCCGACTTCGGCGGGCGGCACGGGCCGCTGCCGCCGCTGCTGCTCGGGCTCACCGTCGTGACCGGGCTGGTCGACGCCTTCAGCTATCTGGCGCTGGGCCGGGTCTTCGTCGCGAACATGACGGGCAACGTCGTCTTCATGGCCTTCTCGCTCGCCGGTTCCAGCGGCTTCTCGCTGACCGCCTCCGTCCTGTCGCTGCTCTCCTTCGCCGTGGGCGCGCTGGCCGCGGGGCGGCTGGCCAACCGTGTCGTGCGGCACCGGGCGCGGCTGCTGCTCGCGGTGACGGCCGGGCAGGCGCTGCTCGTCCTGGTCTGTTACGTGGTCGGCGAGCTGGTCGACCTGCCGGCCGCCGGGTGGAGCCGCTGGTGCCTGGTCGTGCTGCTGGGCTTCGCGATGGGCGGGCAGAACGCGGTGGTACGGCGGCTGGCCGTGCCCGACCTGACGACCACGGTGCTGACCCTGACCATCACCGGGGTGGCCTCGGACAGCCGCCTGGCGGGCGGCGAGACGAGCAAGGCGGGGCGCAGGCTGCTCTCGGCGGCGGCGATGTTCCTCGGGGCCCTGGCCGGTGCCGCGCTGATCGGGCACGGGCACCGGGCGCTGCCGCTGCTCATCGCCGGTGCGGCGCTGGTCGCGGTGGCGGTGGCGCTGTTCCCGCACCGGCGCTCGGCGCTCGGCTGGACGGCGGCGGCGTGACGCGGACGCGGCTCGTGCCGAAGTCTTTCCGCCCGGTGTAGTTTCCGGCGGATCCCGATCGTCGTAGGGGTGGACGCACGGGAGGAAGAGGCCCGTGGCCGCCGGAGGCATCGCGACCTCCGGAGTGACCGGAGAAGGAGAAGGACCATGAAGTATCTGCTGCTCATCTGCGACGACGGATCGCTGGCCGACGCGCCCGAGGAGGAGATGGACGCGATGCCGTGGGTCGCGGAGACGACCCGCAACGGCACCCGGCTGCTGGGCAGCCGCATCCGTCCGGCGCAGGACGCGACCACCGTACGGTTCAAGGACGGCGCGCCGCTGATCACGGACGGGCCCTTCGCCGAGACGAAGGAGCAGATCTGCGGCTTCGACATCATCGACTGCGCCGATCTGGACGAGGCGATCGCGATCGCCGCGAAGCATCCGGTGGCGCGGTACGGGATGGTCGAGGTGCGGCCGTTCTGGACGGAGTGACGCGAGCCGCGGGCTGACGAGGTGGCGGGGCGGAGTGAGGCGATGACGGGTCGGGACGCGGAGTCCTGGGCGGTGACCGGGGCGCACGGGGACTCCGGGCGCGGACAGGCGCGTCCCCCGTCGGGGCCGCGCCGCCCCGACCCCGTCAAGGACGCCGTCGCCGCGGCCTGGTCCGAGGAGTGGGGCCGGGTCGTGGCCGCGGTGATCGGCATGACCGGCGACTGGGACCTCGCGGAGGAGTGCGCGCAGGACGCCTTCGCGCGGGCGCTGGAGCGCTGGCCGGTCGACGGCGTGCCGCGCAGGCCCGGCGCCTGGCTGACCACCACCGCCCGCAACCGCGCCCTGGACCGGCTGCGCAGGGCGGCGAACGAGAAACGCAAGCTGCGGGAGGCGGCCGTGCTGACCCCGGTGGACGACGCCCTCCCGCCGCCCGGGAACGACGACGATCCCGTACCGGACGACCGGCTGCGGCTGATCTTCACCTGCTGCCACCCCGCGCTGCCGCTGCCGTCCCGCGTCGCGCTGACCCTGCGCACCCTGACCGGGCTGAGCACGGCGGAGATCGCGCGGGCTTTCCTGGTGCCCGAGGGCACGATGGGACAGCGGCTCACCCGCGCCAAGAGCAAGATCCGGCACGCGGGCATCCCCTTCCGCGTGCCGCCGCGCGACCTGCTCCCGGAGCGGACCTCCGCCGTACTCGCCGTGCTCTACCTGCTGTTCAACGCCGGTTACGCGCCCGGCGCCGACACGGCGGACAGCGCCGACCAGCGGCGCGTCACGGCCGAGGCGATCCGGCTGGCCCGGCTGCTGGCCGCGCTGCTGCCGTACGAGCCGGAGGCGCGCGGACTGCTCGCGCTGATGCTGCTGCACGACGCGCGCGCCGCCGCCCGTACCGACGCGGCCGGTGACCTGGTGCCGCTCGACGAGCAGGACCGTACGGCCTGGGACCGGGACGAGATCGCCGAGGGGCTCGCCGTCGTGGAGGACGCCCTGCTCGCCCGCCGCCCGGGGCCGTACCAGGTCCAGGCCGCCATCGCCGCCTGCCACGCGAGCGCCGCCGAGGCCGCCGCCACCGACTGGCCGCAGATCGCGCTCCTCTACGGCGAACTGGCGCGCATGACGCCGGGCCCCGTGGTCGAGCTCAACCGCGCGGTCGCCGTCGCCATGGCCCGCGGGCCCGCCGCGGGCCTCGCCCTGGTCGACGCCCTCACCGCGAGCGGCCGACTCGACGGCTACCACCTGCTCCCCGCCACCCGCGCCGACCTGCTGCGCCGCCTCGGCCGCTCCGACGCCGCCGCCGACGCCTACCGCGAGGCCATCGCCCTCTCCCCCACCCCGCCGGAACGCCGTTTCCTCCTCCGCCGCCTGGCCGAGGTCGAATCCGGCACCGGAACGTCCGGCTCGACGCCTCCCACCGCCCCGGACCCGGCCGACGGCTGACGGCCGCTCCGACGCCTCCCCCCGGGTAAGGACCTTGCCGGGGCGTGTCACACCCATCGCGGGGGTTTCTCCAGGTCACATGAGACAACTGGCGCCTCAGGGGGAAGGGGATGAGTGCATACGTTCCGTTTCCGTGTGATCGAAAAGGTGTGAGGTCTTCCCGTGCGTCTGCCGACTGCTCCTGGTGCCGCCAGCCGAACGTCCCGCTCGCGACGGCGTGGGGTGGGGCTCGCGGTGGGGCTGCTGGTCACTGTCGCGGCCTGTTCCAACGGGGGCGGGAGCGGTGACACGTCGGCCACGTCCGTGGCGCCCGGTACGACGTCGGCGTCGCCCAGCGCGGCGCCGACGACCACGGCCACGTCGGCCCGCCCGTCGGCGTCACCGTCGCCCAGCACGACGCACGCCACTCCCGTACCGCCGCCCGCGGCGAGCACGACCAAGGCGCAGGCGAGCTGCGTGGACCGGACGGCGGGCGCGATGTCGACCGCCCAGCGCGTCGGGCAGCTCTTCATGTCGGCCGTGACGTCCACCGGGATGACCGGCTCCGAGGCGTCGGCGATCACGCAGGGCAAGGTGGGCGCGGTCATCCTGATGGGCCACACCTCGGCGGGCACGCAGGCGGTCAAGGGGGTCACCGACCGGGTGCGGACGCTCGCCACCTCCGTCAAGGGCTCGAATCTGCGGCTGCTGGTCTCCACCGACCAGGAGGGCGGCGAGGTCCAGGTGCTCAACGGCCCCGGCTTCTCCAGCATGCCGAACGCGGTCACGCAGGGTCAGTGGTCCGCGTCGCGGCTCCGGCAGGAGGCGGCGACGTGGGCGGGCCAGCTCAAGGCGGCCGGGGTGAACATGAACCTGGCCCCGGTCGCGGACACGGTCCCGGCGGATCTGGTGGGCGTCAACGCGCCGATCGGCGAGCTGCACCGGGAGTACGGAAACGATCCCGCGACCGTCGCCACGCACAGCGACGCGTTTCTGCTCGGCATGCGGCAGTCCGGGGTCGTTCCCACGGCCAAGCACTTTCCCGGCCTCGGCCGGGTCCGCGGCAACACCGACCTGACGGCGGGCGTCACGGACACGGTGACCACCCGTAACGACTCCTACCTCCAGCCGTTCCGCAGCGCCATCCAGGCGGGCACGCCGTTCATCATGGTCTCGTCGGCGACCTATACGAAGATCGACCCCGACAACCAGGCGGTCTTCTCGCGCATCGTCCTGCACGACCTGCTGCGCACCCAGCTCGGCTTCAAGGGCGCGGTCATCTCCGACGACATCGGCGCGGCCGTCGCCGTCAGCGACCGTACCCCCGCGCAGCGCGCGCTGGACTTCTTCGCCGCGGGCGGCAACATGCTGCTGACGGTCCGGCCGAGCGACATCGCGCCGATGACCGCCGCCGTCATCGACCGGCTCCCGAAGGACGCGACGCTGCGCGCCGCGGTCGACGACAGCCTGCACCGCATCCTGACCGCCAAGGTCAACGCGGGCCTGCTGAGCTGCTGAGGCGCTACGCGTGACGGTGCGGCTAAAGCGCTACGGTGCTCCGGGCGCGACACGGCACTTCACCGGCCGGGACCCGGCCGAAAGCCCCGGTAAGGGTGCCCTTATGTGACCCAAGGGTGAACTGCCGGGGAATTGTGGATTCCTGACCTTGGCGCAGGTGGGTGCGCGGTCGTGAGGTGCTTAGCATGAACGGCGCCCCGTTCCACTGCACCGACATCTGGAGGTCCGGTGTGTCCGCCGAACCAGACGGCATAGCTCCGCCGCCACCGAACCGACTCCGCCGCGTGCCGATGTGGCAGGTGGCCGCGGCCGGGCTCGCCGTCGCGGGAGCGGTCACCGCGGCGGTGCTCACCGTCGGCGGCGGTGGCGGTCACACCGACAAGCACGCCGCTCCCGCCACCGCGTCGGACGGTCTGCGGCACACGGCGGTGGACGCGTCCACGGGCGGCTGCGGCCGGGGCTGGATCACGCCGAAGCCGGGCACGCAGGTCTTCGACCTGCGCAACACCGGTGCGAGCGCCACCGAGGTCTATCTGACCGACCCGCGCAGCGGGAAGGTCTACGGCGAGGTGGAGGGCCTGGCGCCGGGCATCACCCGGCCGATGGCGGTGGACCTGGGCAGCGGCTCGTACGCGTTCAAGTGCCTCCAGGAGGACACCGACGCGGTCACCGGGCCGACCGTCGTCGTACCGGGCAGGGCTCCCCGGGGCCCGGCCGCGGTGCCGGTCACCCAGCACGATCTGATCCCGCCGACGCTGGCGTACCAGCGGTGGGTCGGCGCCCGGATCGACGACCTCGCCCGCGGCGTCGGCGCCCTCAGGTCGGACGTCGACGGCGGCGATCTGGCCGCGGCCCGCCGCGACTGGCTGAGCGCGCACCTGGTCTACGAGCGGATGGGCGCCGCGTACGGCACCTTCGGCGATGCGGACGGCGCGATCAACGGCACGGCCTCGCTCACGCCTGGCTCGGTCGCCTCCGCGGACTTCACCGGCTTCCACCGGATCGAGTACGGGCTGTGGCACGGCGCCTCCGCCGACTCGCTGCGCGGCCCGGCCGCCGCGCTGGTCAAGGACGTGGCGACGCTGCGCGACGGCTGGTCGCAGGAGCGGATGGACCCGGCCGACCTGGGACTGCGCGCGCACGAGATCGTGGAGAACGCCGAGCAGTTCGAGCTGACCGGCCGTACGGACTACGGCAGCGGTACGAATCTGGCCACGGCCCGCGCGAATCTCGACGGCACGAAGGAACTGCTCGGCCGGCTGCACGCCCTGCTCGCCCCGCGCGACCCGCGGACCGCCGAGCTCGACGCGTCGCTCAAGCGCGCGGAGCGCGACCTGGACGCCGCGCACCACGGTGGGACGTGGACGCCGCTCGACAAGCTGACACACGATCAGCGCCAGCGGATCAACGCCGACTTCGGCGATCTGCTCGAACAACTCGCCCCGGTGGCGACGATCTTCGATGTACGGAGGACGGCATGACGGACACGCACGGGCCCGTGGCGGGCGCGGGCGACCTGCGGCGGCGCGGCTTTCTGCGCGGCGCGGCGCTCGGTGTGGGCGCCGTCGGCGCGGTGGCCGGTGGCGCCGCCGCGCTGACGGGCGCGACCGCTTCCGCCGCCGGCCCGGCCCCGGCCCCGGCGGCACGCGCGAACGCCGATTTCCACGGCCCGCACCAGGCGGGCGTCACGCGGCCGGTGCAGCAGTCCTCGCTCTTCCTGTCCTTCGACGTCACCGCCGCCGACCGGCGTGAACTGACCGAGTTGCTGCACATCGTCACCGACCGGGCGAGGTTCCTGACCGGCGGCGGCACACCCGCGGCGCTCGGCATCACGGACTCGCCGTCGGACAGCGGCACGCTGGGCCCGAAGGTGCCGGGCGACGGTCTGACCGTCACCGTCGGGGTGGGCGCGTCGCTCTTCGACGAGCGGTTCGGGCTCCAGGACCGCAAGCCGCTGCGGCTGAGCACGATGCCCGCGTTCGAGGACGACGACCTCCAACCCGACTGGTGCCACGGGGACCTGAGCCTCCAGCTCTCCGCGCCGCACCCGGACACGGCGCTGCACGCGCTGCGCGACATCGCCCGGCACACCCGCGGCGGGATGCAGGTGCGCTGGCGGCTGGACGGTTTCACCAGCCCGCCGCGGCCCAGCGGCACACCGCGCAACCACATGGGTTTCAAGGACGGCACCTCCAATCCGGACATCAGCGATCCGGCCACCGCGAACGAGCTGCTCTGGGTGCGGGGCGCCGGGGGCGGCGGCGAGCCCGCCTGGACGACCGGAGGCACGTACCAGGTGGTGCGGACGATCCGGATGCTGGTGGAGTTCTGGGACCGGGTCTCGATCACCGAGCAGGAGCGGATGTTCGGCCGCAGCCGGGACACCGGCGCACCGCTGGACGGGACCAGGGAATTCGACACACCGCGATTCGCACAGGATCCGACCGGCGATGTGATCCCGTTGGACAGCCATATCCGGGTCGCCAATCCGCGCACCGCGCGCACCGACAAGTCCCGTATTCTGCGCCGTGGTTACAACTACGACCGGGGTATGGACAGCAATGGCAACCTCGACATGGGGCTGATCTTCGTCTGTTATCAGCAGGACATCGAGCGGCAGTTCGCGACGGTGCAAAAGCGCCTCGCGGGTGAGCCGCTGGTGGACTACATCACCCCGTTCGGCGGCGGCTATTTCTTCGTCCTGCCGGGAGTGCGCGACCGGTCCGACTGGCTCGGCAGCGGGCTGCTCGCCTGAAACCGCAGCTCAGAGTGTAAAAGCGGGGTCAAGGCTTCCTAAGATTTTACTGACCCGCTGTTCACCCGGCCTCCACCGCTGTGCCTTTGTCATGTCGCGGACCGCCATGACGATCGCGTTCGACACCGTGCACGAATGACAGCGGCACGCGCGACGCGGCACTTAGCGGAGGCTGAGAAAGTATGAGCACCACAAGCGGTTCTGGCAAGAGCAGAGGGGCTGGCCCGCGCGTACGGGCCGCCCGGTGGGGGGCGTTCGCCGGAGCTGCGGCGCTCGTGCTGATGGGCGGGACGGCGGCGCCGGCCCTGGCCGACTCCCCGTCGCACAACGGCGGTGGCGGCACCGAGACGCCGATCAAGCACCTGGTGGTGATCTTCCAGGAGAACGTCTCCTTCGACCACTACTTCGGCAGCTACCCGGCCGCGGCGAACACCGACGGCACGAAGTTCACGGCGGCCGGGAACACGCCGAAGAACATCGACACCCTCGCGCACGCCGGTCTGCTCAAGACCAACCCGAACCAGTACGCGCCCAAGCGGCTCTCCCCCGACCAGGCCGTGACCTGCGACCAGAACCACAACTACGGGCCCGAGCAGTACGCGGCCAACGGCGGCAAGGCCGACGCGTACGTCCAGAACACCGAGACCAGCAAGTGTTCTGGCGGCCTGTTCGGCGAGCCCGGTCTGGTGATGGACTACTACGACGGCAACACCGTCACGGGTCTGTGGAACTACGCGCAGCACTACTCGCTGGGCGACAACTCGTACAGTTCCACGTACGGTCCGTCCACGCCGGGCGCGCTCAATCTGATCTCCGGTCAGACGCACGGTGTCATCTCGGTCGACCCGGCCTCGGGCACCGAGCACCCGAAGCAGACGGCGAAGCCGGACGCGTACACGGTGGTCTCCCCCGACGCCAAGGGCGTCGGCACGGTCATCAACGACCCCGACCCGGCGTTCGACGACTGCTCGGACAACAGCCACACCGGCACCAACGCGCTGGCGGTCATGCGCGGCAAGAACGTCGGCGACCTGCTGAACTCCAAGAAGGTCACCTGGGGCTGGTTCCAGGGCGGCTTCCGTCCCTCCACCGCGTGGGACGGCAAGAGCGGCGACTACGCGAGCTGCGCCAACTCCACGCACGCCAACATCGCCGGCGCGTCCTCGGTTGACTACAGCCCGCACCACTCGCCGTTCCAGTACTACGCGTCGACGTCGAACCCGCACCACCTCGCGCCGAAGAACACCGCCGAGATCGGGCACAACGGCCAGGCGAACCACAACTACGACCTGACCGACTTCGACTCCGCGCTCAAGGCCGGCAGCCTGCCCGCCGTCAGCTTCCTCAAGGCCGCCGAGTACCAGGACGGCCACGCCGCCTACTCCGACCCGACCGACGAGCAGAACTTCCTCGTCAAGGAGATCAACGCGGTCCAGGCGTCGTCCTCCTGGAAGGACACCGCGGTCGTCGTCGCGTACGACGACTCCGACGGCTGGTACGACCACGCGTACGCCAAGCCGCAGAACGGCTCGAAGGACAGCACGGTCGGCTCCAACGGCAAGGCCGTCGACAGCCCGGCGTGCCAGGCGGGTCCCGCGTCGGCCGGTGGCTACGCGGACCGCTGCGGCCCCGGCACCCGGCAGCCGCTGCTGGTCATCTCCCCGTACAGCAAGGTGAATTCGGTCGACCACACCCGCACCGAGCAGGCGTCGATCACCAGGTTCATCGAGGACAACTGGAAGACCGGCCGGGTCGGTGACGCGTCCTTCGACAGCCGCGCCAACTCGCTGACCGGCGCGTTCGACTTCAAGCACCCGAACAACAAGCAGGTGCTGCTGAACGCCGACGGCTCCGTGAAGTCGGTCAAGGACATCGACACCCACGGCGGGGGCGGCCACGGCACCTCCGGCGGCTCCTCCTCGGGCGGCGCGAACTCCGGCGGCGCGAACTCCGGTGGCTCCAACGGCGGTTCGCACTCGGGCGGCTCGTCCGGCGGTCACAACGACGCCTCCACGCAGACCCTCGCGGAGACCGGGGGCACCTCCCCGGTCCTGCCGCTGGGCATCACCGCGGGCGTACTGCTCGTCGGCGGCGGGGCGCTCTACTACGCCCGCCGCGGCCGTCACCGTTCGACCACCGCGGTCTGATCCGACGCTCTGCCCCAGGGCCGTTCGCGGTGCGCCTCGCGCGCGCCGGGAACGGCCCTTTTCGCCATCCGCCGCACATACCACCGCAGTCCACTGCGGCTTCATGCTCTGAAGGTATACGGAAGCGTTTCCGGGTCGGACCGGGGTGCGGGCGAGGTGCGACGGCGCGTCAAGCGGCCTGCCGCGCGGAGACGTCCTGACATACCCGCTGGTCACCGCAGTGCGTTCAACTTGTGTCACCAGCTACGACGGCTTTGCCCGGATTTCTGGAGCTTCCCCATTCGGGAGGACGCACTCTGTGCACAACTCTTGACATGGATGAAACACAGGGAGAACCATCGCGGTGTGCACCCGGGAGAGCGCTCTCACCTCAACAGGTGGGCGCCCGCCCGGACTTCACCGTTTCAGCAGCATCCTGTCGTCCGGCCACCGCAGTTCGGCCGGACGATCACCGACCCCTGCCCCCCCACGTGTGGAACCAGGAGAGTTGCTCATGCTCGCTCCCCCCTCCGGCTCGACGGCGCTGAGACCATCAGCACCGGCGAATCGGCGTAACACCGCCGCGGCGATCATCACGGCCCTGATCGCCTCGTTGCTCCTCTTCGTACCCTCGCACTCCGCCCGCGCGGCGGACACACTGCTCTCCCAGGGCAAGACCGCGACGGCGTCGTCGACCGAGAACGCGGGCACGCCCGCCTCGGCCGCGGTCGACGGCAACGCCGGCACCCGCTGGTCCAGCGCCGCCTCCGACCCGCAGTGGCTCCAGGTCGACCTCGGCACCACGGCGACCATCAGCTCCGTCACCCTCAACTGGGAGGCGGCGTACGCCAAGGCGTTCAAGATCCAGGTCTCGGCCGACGGCACGAACTGGACCGACGCCTACTCCACCACCACCGCGACCGGTGGTGTCCAGACAGTCGCCGTAAACGCTTCCGGGCGTTATGTCCGTATGTACGGTACGGCGCGCGCGACCGGTTACGGTTACTCGCTCTGGGAGTTCCAGGTCTACGGCAGCACGGGCGGCGGGGGCAACCCGCCGGCCACCGGGACGCTGCTCTCGCAGGGCAAGACCGCCACCGCGTCCTCGACCGAGAACGCGGGCACGCCCGCCTCGGCCGCGGTCGACGGCAACGCCGGCACCCGCTGGTCCAGCGCGGCCAGCGACCCGCAGTGGCTCCAGGTCGACCTGGGCGCGTCCGCGACCATCAGCTCGGTCGCGCTCAACTGGGAGGCGGCGTACGCCAAGTCCTTCAAGATCCAGACCTCGGCCGACGGCACGAACTGGACCGACATCTACTCCACCACCACCGGAACGGGCGGCAACCAGACGCTCACCGTGACCGGCACCGGGCGCTACGTCCGGGTGTACGGCACGGTCCGCGCCACCGGATACGGCTACTCCCTGTGGGAGTTCCAGGTGTTCGGCACCGCGGGCAGCGGCGGTGGCGGCACCGGCCCGATCCAGGGCGGCGGCGACCTCGGCCCCAACGTCAAGGTCTTCGACCCGTCCACGCCCAACCTCCAGGGCCAGCTCGACCAGATCTTCGCCCAGCAGGAGTCCAACCAGTTCGGTGACGCCCGCTACCAGGTCTTCTTCAAGCCGGGTACGTACAACGGCATCAACGACCAGGTCGGCTTCTACACCTCGGTCTCCGGCCTGGGCAAGAACCCGGACGACGTCCAGATCAACGGTGACATCACCGTCGACGCGGGCTGGTTCAACGGCAACGCGACGCAGAACTTCTGGCGCTCGGTGGAGAACCTGGCCATCAAGCCGGTCAGCGGCGACGACCGCTGGGCCGTCGCGCAGGCCGCGCCGTTCCGCCGGATCCACGTCCAGGGCGGTCTGAACCTGGCACCGGCCGGTTACGGCTGGGCGAGTGGCGGCTACATCGCCGACAGCAAGATCGACGGCACCGTGGGCCCGTACTCGCAGCAGCAGTGGTACACCCGCGACAGCTCCATCGGCGGCTGGACCAACGGCGTGTGGAACATGGTGTTCTCGGGTGTGAAGGGCGCTCCGGCGCAGGGCTTCCCGAACCCGGTCTACACGACGCTGGCCACGACGCCGGAGTCGCGTGAGAAGCCGTACATGTACCTGGACGGCAACAACTACTCGGTGTTCGTGCCGAGCCTGCGGCAGAACGCGAGCGGCACCTCCTGGCCCAACACGCCGGGTACGTCGATCCCGCTGACGCAGTTCTACGTGGCGCACCCCGGCGACTCCGCGGCGACCATCAACGCGGCGCTCGCGCAGGGGCTGAACCTGCTGCTCACTCCGGGCATCTACCACGTGGACCAGCCGATCAACGTCACGCGCGCCAACACCGTCGTCCTCGGCCTCGGCTACGCCACGGTCGTCCCGGACAACGGCGTGGACG
The DNA here is from genome assembly GCF_055558595.1 of Streptomyces sp. NPDC025721. Taxonomy (NCBI): domain Bacteria; kingdom Bacillati; phylum Actinomycetota; class Actinomycetes; order Kitasatosporales; family Streptomycetaceae; genus Streptomyces; species Streptomyces sp. NPDC025721. The sequence goes on from NZ_JBVHMF010000026.1 coordinate 94,446, forward strand.
CGGTGAAGGTCGCCGACGTGGACGGCGTCCGGCTGGCGAGCTTCCTGATCGACGCCGGTGCGGGCAACTCGCCGCAGCTCCTCCAGGTCGGCGCGCCCGGTTCGTCCGCGAACCACTCGGCCAACCCGACCACGGTCCAGGACGTGTTCGCCCGGGTCGGCGGCGCGCGCGCCGCTCAGGCCCAGACCGCGTTCGAGATCAACAGCAATGACGTCATCATCGACCACACCTGGATCTGGCGTGCCGACCACGGCAGCGCGCCGACCGGCTGGAACGTCAACCCGGCCGACATCGGTCTGAAGGTCAACGGCAACAACGTGCTGGCGACCGGCCTGTTCGTGGAGCACTTCAAGAAGTACGACGTGGAGTGGTCCGGTCAGAACGGCAGGACGATCTTCTTCCAGAACGAGAAGGCCTACGACGCCCCGAACCAGGCGGCGGTCCAGAACGGCAGTATCCGCGGGTTCGCGGCCTACAAGGTGGACGACAACGTCACCACCCACGAGGGCTGGGGTCTCGGCAGCTACTGCAACTACACGGCCGATCCGTCGATCATCCAGGACCACGGCTTCGAGGCACCGACCACGGCGGGCGTGAAGTTCCACGACCTGTTGGTCGTCTCGCTCGGCGGCATGGGCCAATACGCCCACGTCATCAACAACACCGGGCCGGGCACGTCGGGCACCTCGACCGTACCGTCCACGGTGACGTCGTACCCGTAACCCCATGACGAAGGCTGTCATGGCGCCTGAGACCCCGTAGGCGCGTCGCCCCACAGGCGCGCCTACGGGCACCACCGAGTGCGAGGGGCCGCCGCCCTGTTCAGGGCGGCGGCCCTTCCGCATGTCCGGGAGCGGGCCGTACGGGTCCGGGCCGCTCGGCGCGTGCGCGCCCGGGCCGCTCGGCGCGTGCCGTCTCGGGCCGCTCGGCGCGTGCCGTCTCGGGCCGCTCGCGCGCGCCGTCTCGGGCCGACTCCGGGTGTTCGGGATCGCACCTAATCAGGTCAGTCGCGGACGCAACAGGCGGTCGTAGCGGCCGACTTCACGCAATATGGCGGCGTCGAATCTGCAATAACCCTTGACCTGTGCGCAAGTTGAGCACAATCCTCGGTGAGCACTCTTGGGCTCCATCCCCCCTGGCACGGGCGGCACCCCACACCGCCCGCCGAACCCGAACGGAGTGGCGATGAGACGACGCCCCCTGCTCTCCAGCGTGCTCGCCATCGCGGTCGCCGCGCTGGCCGCGCTGACCGCCGGACCCCTGCCCGCGCAGTCCGCGTCGGCGGTCGACGCCCGGCCGTGGATGAGCGCGGCCGACACCCCCGCGCAGCGCGCCGACGCTCTGCTGGCGCAGATGACCAACGCCGAGAAGATCACGATGATGCACGGCGGCGCGCAGTGCTCATGGGGCGCCTGCGTGGACGCCAACACCCGTCTCGGCATACCCCAGTTACGCCTCCAGGACGGCCCGGCGGGCGTCGCGGACGGCGCGGGCGGCGTCACACAGCTCCCGGCCCCGGTGGCCGCCGCGGCCTCCTGGGACCGCGACCTGGCCAAGAGCTACGGCCAGGTGATCGGCAACGAGGAGTGGGGCAAGGGCGCCAATGTGGTGCTCGGCCCGACGATCAACATCGTGCGCGACCCGCGCTGGGGCCGCGCCTTCGAGTCACTGGGCGAAGACCCGTATCTGACAGGCCAGTTGGGCGCAGCCGACATCCAGGGCATCCAGAGCCAGGGCCCGATGGCCCAGGTCAAGCACTACGCGGACTACAACCAGGAGACCAACCGCAACAACGCCTCGGACAACGTCATCATGTCCGACCGTACCCAGCGGGAGATCTACCTGCCCGCCTTCGAGGCCGCCGTCAAGCAGGGCCAGGCGTACTCGGTGATGTGTTCCTACGCCTCGGTCGCGGGCACCTTCGCCTGCGAGAACGCCCGGTTGATCCAGCAGGTGCTGGAGGGCGACCTCGGCTTCACCGGCTTCGTCACCTCCGACTGGGGCGGCACCCACTCCACGGTCGCCTCGGCCAACAACGGCCTGGACATGGAGATGAACGGCAGCGACTTCTACGGCACGGCGCTCACCAACGCGGTGGCCTCCGGCCAGGTCTCGCAGGCCACGCTCGACGGGCACGTCCGCCGCATCCTCACCGCGATGTTCGCCTCCGGGCTCTTCGACACCACGCAGACCGGCACCATCACCACGCCGGTCAGCACGGACGCGCACCGGACCACGGCCCGGCAGGTCGCCGAGGAGGGCAGCGTCCTGCTGAAGAACGCCTCCGCCGCGCTGCCGCTGGGCTCCGCGAACAAGAAGATCGCCGTGATCGGCGACGACGCGGGTCCCAACGCCATGACGGCGGGCGGCGGCAGCACGCACGTCGGCTCGTCCTCGGTCGTGACCCCGTACTCGGCGCTGGTCACCCGCGCGGGCAGCGGCGCGAGCGTCAACTACGCCCAGGGGTACGCCTCCCCGAGCGGCGAGATCGTCGACAGCCCGTATCTGACGCCCTCTTCGGGCAGCGGCCACGGCCTGTACGGGCAGTTCTACAACGGGACGTCGATGGGCGGCACGCCGGTCCTCTCGCGGGTCGACCCGACGCTGAACTTCCTGTGGGGCGGCGCCTCTCCGGCGTCCGGTGTCCCGGCGACCGGCTGGTCGGCGAAGTGGACCGGCACGCTGACCCCGCCGACCACCGGCACGTACACCTTCGCCCTGACCAGTGACGACGGCAGCAGGCTGTTCGTCAACGGCCAGCAGATCATCAACAACTGGGCGAATCAGCCGACCACCACGAAGACGGGCACGGTGACGCTCACCGCGGGCCAGCCGGTCAGCGTCGAGATCGACTACTTCCAGGACGGCGGCGGCAGCGAGCTGGAACTGGGCTGGCAGATCCCCAACCAGGACCTGCACGGCGAGGCCGTCACGGCGGCGCGCAACGCGGACACCGCGATCGTCTTCGTGAACAAGGGCGAGGGTGAAGGCGCCGACATCAACGACGTCTCGCTGTCCGGCGACCAGAACCAGCTCGTCACCGATGTCGCGGCGGCCAACCCCAACACCATCGTGGTCGTCAACAGCGGCTCGGCGATCGCCATGCCGTGGGCCAACTCCGTCCGGGGCATCATCGAGAACTGGTATCCGGGCCAGGAGGACGGCAACGCCATCGCCCGGCTCCTCTACGGCGACGTCAACTTCTCCGGCAAGCTGCCGGTGACCTTCCCCGCCTCCCTCGCGGACGTCCCCGCCCACACCCCGGCCCAATGGCCCGGCCAGAACAACACCGTGCAGTACAGCGAGGGCATCAACGTCGGCTACCGCTGGTACGACTCGCAGAACAAGACCCCGGCCTACCCGTTCGGCTTCGGCCTGTCCTACACGACCTTCGGCTACTCGGGCCTGACGGTCGGCGCGCCCGACGCGAACGGCAACGTGGCCGTCGGCTTCGACGTCACCAACACCGGCACACGAGCGGGCGCCGAGGTCGCCCAGGTCTACGTCGGACAGCCCGCCACCACCGGCGAACCGCCCAAGAACCTGCGCGGCTTCCAGCGGGTCAGCCTCAACCCCGGCCAGAGCCAGCACGTCACGGTCACCCTGGACGCCCGCAGCTTCCAGTACTGGACCACCTCCTGGACCAACGCGGCCGGCACCAACGCCGTCTACGTCGGCTCCTCCTCCCGCGACATCCGCCTCACCGGCCAGACCACCATCCCCGCGGGCAACGGCGGCGGGACGGGGAATCCGGGCCAGAGCACCACGGTCAGCCTCAAGGCGCACGCCAACAGCCAGTACGTGACGGCGGAAAGCGCGGGCGCGGCGGCGCTCATCGCCAACCGTACGGCGATCGGCCCCTGGGAGACCTTCGACGCGATCGACCTCGGTTCAGGGACGGTCGCGCTGCGGGCGCACGCCAACAACAAGTACGTGACCACCCCCAACTCCGGGGCCGGTGCGCTGATCGCGAGCAGCAGTACCATCGGCGCCGCCGAGACCTTCGACCTGATCCACGACCCGGACGGCGCGGTGACGCTGCGCGCCCACTCCAACCATCAGTACGTGACGGCGGAGAACGCGGGCGCCGCCGCCCTGATCGCCAACCGTACGGCGATCGGTCCCTGGGAGGAGTTCGACCTGGTCAACGACTGACCTCGGCCGCCGGTCTCGGGCACGCGTGACGGCACCGGCCCCGGTGACCGGTCTCCGTGACCGGTCTCGGTGACCGCTTCGCGTGACCTTCCGGGTGACGGCTCGTCAGGAGCCGTCACCCGGAAGCGCGTACAGGCTCGGGAGGTTCACCACGATCGCCTCCTGGGTGCTGCGGGCGATGACGACCACGGCCTCCTCGGAGTCGTCCGGGTTTTCCTCGCGGTGCGGCACGAAGGGGGGTACGAAGATGTAGTCGCCGGGCGCGGCGCGCAGCCGTACCTCCTCGGGCTCGCCGCCGGAGTCGTCCACGAAGACGAACTCCGGCCGTCCGCTGACGACATAGATCGCGGTCTCCGACTCGCCGTGGTGGTGGTCGGAGGAGGCAGTGGCGGGGGCGACATGGGTCTGGCCCATCCACAGCCGCTCGGACCCGACGGTCCCTCCGCTGATCGCCGCGAACCGCCGCATGCCGCCGGTCTGCGCGGTGTCGCCGTCGAGGCCGTCGGCCTTGATGTGGTGCAGTCGGCTGCGCAGCGAGCCGTGCGAAGGGTCGGAACCGGCCGGGAGATGCGGATGGAATCCCTCACCGGCGATGGTCGGCTGATCGCTCATGGCAGACGACGCTAGAGGGCGTCCGGAAAAGATGTCAAGAGGTGTCCATTACGGCTCACCTGCACAGACGCACCCTTCCGTGGCCGGTGGAGCCGCCCGCGGTGCCGACTTCCGCCGTCCGGCGCGCCATACTGGAGCCATGCATATCTCCGCGAAGGCGGACTACGCCGCGCGGGCCCTCATGGAGCTGGCCTGCGACATCGACCGCCCGCTGACCTGCGAGGCCATCGCCTCCTCGCAGGAGATTCCGTTCCGATTCCTGAAGTCCGTGGTCGGCGAGCTGCGGCGGGCGGGGCTGGTGCGCAGCCAGCGCGGCTGTGAGGGCGGCTACTGGCTGACCAGACCCGCCGCCGAGATCACGCTGCTCGACGTGGTGCGCGCCGTGGACGGCGAGGTGATCACGCTGCGCGGCGAGCCGTTGGCCGAGCTGGCCTATCCGACGCCCGCCACGGGCCTGCCGAGTGTGTGGCGCACGATCGAGGAGGGCGCCGCCGCCGTGCTGGCCGGGGTGACGATCGCCGCGCTGCTGCCGTCCGGGTCGGCCGCGGCCGGCGGCGCACAGGCCGCCGCGCCGGACACCGCTCCGATCGCCGCTCCGGCCGCCCCTTCGGCGGGCGAGGACCGCCTGGCGGGCGTGGCATGACCGGTCCCCCGCCGCCCGGTGGCACCGACCGCCTCCAGGTCACCGAGTACACCGATCCGCTCTGTCCGTGGGCGTGGGGCTCCGAGCCCGTCTTCCGCGCGCTGCGGGCCGCGCTCGGCGAACAGGCGTCATGGCGGCGGGTGTTCGGCATCCTCTTCGACACCGGCGACGACCCGGCGCCCGATCCGGCGGCCGAGACCCGGTGGTACGAGGGCTTCGTCCGGGAGATCAGCGGGCACACCGGGGCTCCGCACGCGGTGCGGCTGAGCCGGGTGGCGGCGACGAGCTGGCCCGCCTCGCTGGTCGCCAAGGCGGCCGAGGCGCAGGGCGGGCAGGTGGCCGACCGGGTGCTGCGGCGGCTGCGCGAGACGATGTTCGTGACCGGCGAGCCCGCCGACACACTGGACCTGGCGCTGGCCGCCGCCGACGGCGTGCCCGGTCTCGACCCCGTACGCCTGGCCGCCGACGCCGCGTCCCCCCGGGTGCTCGCCGCTGTGACGGCCGACCACCGCGAGACGCGCGCCCCGCTGGCCGATGTGCTGACCGTCACAGCGGCGGGGCCGCATCCGGGCACCGCCAAGGAGACCCCGTCGGGAGAGCTGCGGTACGCGCTGCCCACCGTCGTGCTGACCGGGCCGCTCGGGCGTCGCGTGGTGCCCGGCAGGCGCCCGGCGGCGAGCTATCTGGAGGCGGCGCTCGCGGTCGCCCCCGGGGTGTCCGTGTCGGCCGAACAGCCGTCCGCCGAGGCCCTGTTGGCGTACCACCGCAGCCTGACCGGGCCGGAGTGGGAACTGCTGGCGCCGGGGGTCGCGCCGCCCGCGTCGGCCGTCCCGGTGGCCACCGGGAACGGCCCGCTGTGGCTCCACCCGGCCGAGGCCGCGGCATACCCGGCCCCCGTATCCGTACCCCCGCTGCCGCGTTGACCAGCGGGTCTTCCGCGCGCGGTCACCGTTCCACCGAATGAGACACCTTTTGGTGTCCATTGACATCGGCTCACCCCGGCAGTCAGGATGGGCACATGCTTACGACGCACCCCGGTGTGGTGTGCCGCTACGTGGACTTCCTGCGTACCAGCAGCGCTCTCTGTCGCTGACCGTACGCCCGTGGCCCTCGCGCGGCGCCTGACCGCCCCGCAGACCCCAGGCCCCAGGCCCCCGATCGGCCGGCCTGTGTCCAGGCCCGTGCGCCCCGCCCACGCGTCCTCCCGCTCGTCTTTCCGTGGCCCCGTCGTCCCGTGACGTCCACGCCATGACCCCCGCCGTAACCGCCTGAGGCACCCGCCCCCGGCGCGGCACTCCCCTGTCACGCCCACCGCACAGTGCCGCCGCCATGGCGCCGCACCGCGATCCGTGCCGCCTCCGTCCTCGGCGCGCCGGTCTCCTGGCCGTCGCCGAGCGGAACGGCACGCTGTACGCCGCCCCGTCGCGCCGCCCTCACCGTCGAGGGCACCCCCTCGAAACGCACCCTCGAAAGGTGACGCCTCGTCATGAATCGTGCCGCCGTGACCAGTTCCCTTCCCTCCTCCCCGAGCAGACGTTCCTTCCTCGGGCTCGGCCTCGGCGCGGGCGCCGCCCTGGCGCTCGCGGCCTGCGGCAGTGGCAGCGGTACCTCGGGGAGCAGCGCGGGCTCCTCCGTCCTCAAGTGGGGCTGGGCGCTGCCCACTTCGTGGGACCCGGTCTTCTCCTCCGCCGGATGGGACGTGCACTCGCTCTCCCTGGTCTACGCGGGCCTCACGAAGCTCGACCCGCACGGCGCGGCCGTACCTGCGCTCGCCAGCGCGTGGAAGTACAACGCCCTGGGCACGCAGGTGACCTTCACCCTGCGTCCCGGACTGACCTTCTCGGACGGCTCCGCACTGGACGCCACCGCCGTCAAGAAGAGCCTCGACCGCGGCCGTACCGACCCCAAGTCGCTGGTCGCACCGCAGCTCACCTCGGTCAAGGCGGTGTCCGCGCCGAACGCCACGACCGTCGTGATCGACCTGACGCACGCGGACTACCAGCTCCCCAACCTGCTGGCGGGCAAGACCGGGATGGTCGTCAATCCGGCCGCCTTCACCTCGGACGCCGCGGGCATCGCCTCCAAACCGGCCGGCTCGGGACCCTTCACGCTGACCTCGTACACCCAGAACGCCAAGGCCGTCCTGCGGCGCAACCCCACGTACTGGGACGCGGCCTCGATCAAGCTGAACAACTTCGAGCTGTACCCGCTGCCCGACGCCTCCACGGTCGTCGCGGCGCTCCAGTCGGGGCAGTACAACGTGGCGCAGATCCCGGGCAGCCAGGTCGAGGCGGCCAAGGCGGCCGGGCTCGAAGTGCAGGTCATTCCCTCGATGGTGGTCGCCACCCTGGATGTGAACAGCAGCAAGGCGCCGTTCGACGACCCCAAGGTGGTCGAGGCGCTGAAGTACGCGATCGACCGTGAGGCGCTGCTGAAGACCCAGGCGTTCGGCCACGGCGAGGTCAGCTACCAGCCCTTCCCGAAGGGTTACGCGGGGTACGACCCGGCCAGCGCGAATCTCTTCCCGTACGACCCGGAGAAGGCCAAGCGGTTGCTCGCGGAGGCCGGGCACGCGGGCGGCCTGGACCTCACGCTGACCACGGGCGCCGCGCAGGGCGAGCCCGAGCAGATCCAGGCGCAGCTCAAGAAGGTCGGGATCAACGCGAAGATCGAGGTCATCCCCGAGGCGCAGTTCACCCAGATCATCTACATCCAGCACGACCGGCAGTTGGCCGTCGACCAGTTCGCAGGCCGCGACTCCGCCGTGCAGGCGTTCCAAGTGCTCTTCGGTGAGCAGGGGTTGATGAATCCGGGCCGCACCACCCCGCCGGAGCTGGCCGCCGCCATCGACAAGGTGACCCGCACTCCGCTCGACTCCCCCGACTACCCGAAGGTCCTCCAGGCCGCGAGCGCCACCGCGGTGCGCACCACGCCCAACGTCTTCCTGTTCACGGTGCCGCGCATCCTCGCCAGGGCCCGCGGGGTGTCGGCGCTGCCCGAGACCACGGTGGTGCAGCGCTTCGAAGGGGTGACCGTCGGATGACGGCGCTCGCCGCCGCGCTGCCCCGGCGGCGGTCGGCACGGGCCCGCCGGGCGCTGATCGCGCCGCGGCCGATCGGTTCCGCGGTGCTCACCACCGCCACCGTGTTCCTGCTGTCGTCGCTGCTGACCTTCGGGCTCGGCGCGCTGTCGAACGCCAACCCCGGCGCGGCGGTGCTCGGCGAGACCGCCACGCCCGCCGACATCGACCGGATGAACCACGCCTTCGGCCTGGACCGGCCGCTGCCGGTGCAGTACGTGAGCTGGCTCGGCCACGCCCTGACCGGCGATCTCGGGCGCTCCTGGTTCACCACGCTCCCGGTCTCCGACAGCGTCTTCCGGGCGCTGCCGGTGGACCTGTCGATCGCCGGTCTCGCCCTGGTGATCGCCGTGCTGCTCGGCGCGGCGGGCGGGATCGCCGCCGCGTACAGCAACGGCGGGCGGCTGGACCGCGCGATCACGGCGGCCTGCTCGGTGCTCGGTACGCTGCCGGCCTTCGTCGTCGCGATCGGTCTGATCGCGGTGGTGTCGGTGAAGCTCGGGTGGCTGCCGTCCGGCGGCTACACCGCCTTCGGCGACGATCCGGCGCAGTGGCTGCGCTTCGCGGCGCTGCCCGCCTTCGCGCTCAGCCTGGACGCCGCCGCGAACGTGGCCCGGCAGCTACGGGCCTCGCTGGTCGGGGAGTTGCGGGCGAATTACGTGACGGGCGCGATGATGCGCGGTCTGTCGGCCCGGCGGGTGCTCTTCGGGCACGTGCTGCGCAACGCGGCGGGACCCGCGCTCACCGTCCTCGGCATGAGCGTGCCGATGCTGATCGGCGGCGCGGTCGTCACCGAGCGGATCTTCAACCTGCCCGGTATCGCGCAGCTCTCCCTCCAGGCGGCCCAGCAGCACGATGTGCCGGTCATCCAGGGCACGCTGCTGGTCACGGTGGCGGTGGTCCTGCTCGCCAACATCGCGATCAACGCCGGTCTGCTGGCGCTCAACCCGGCCGCCCGCAGGGGCCGTTCGAAGGCGAACGCGGCATCGGGAGACGCCGCGCTCGCTGACGGCGCGTCACGTGGCGGTGCCTCATGAGGACGCTGCGCCGCACCGGACGGGTGCCCGCCGCCCGTTTCGCACTGGCCGTACTCGCCGTCGTCGCCCTGCTCGCGGTGCTCGGCGGGGTGATCGCCCCGCAGGACCCGCTCGCGCAGGACACCGCGCGGGTGCTCCAAGGGCCGAGCGGATCGCACCTGTTGGGGACGGACTACCTCGGCAGGGACGTCCTGAGCAGGCTGCTGGCGGGCACCGGCCGCTCCGTGCTCGGCGCGGTCGAGTCGGTCGGCGCGGCGATGGTCCTCGGCGTCGTGCCGGGCCTCGCGTCGCTGTGGCTCGGCCGCGGCTTCGAGTGGGCCGCGCTGCGGGCGGTGGACGCGCTGATGACGCTGCCGTTCACGCTCTTCGCCATCGCCGCGATCGGCGTCTTCGGCAACGGCCTCAACCAGGCGATGCTCGCGCTCGGCGTGCTGCTGGCCCCGCTGTTCTTCCGGGTGTCCCGCGCCGCCGCGCTGGGCCTGAAGCAGGCCCAGTACGTGGAGGCCGCGGAGCTGATGGGCGCCTCGCGCGGCCGGATCCTGCGGACCCACATCGCCGCGAAGGTGCTGCCGACGATCGCCGTGACCACGGCCCACGCGCTGGCGACGGCGCTGCTGACCGTCGCCTCGCTGACCTTCCTCGGCGTCGGCGTCCAGCCGCCCGCCCCGACCTGGGGCGGCATGCTCGCCAGCGACCTGGGCTATCTCGCCCAGCAGCCGTGGGCGCCCGCCCTGCCCGGCGTCCTGATCATGATCACCGTCGGCGCGCTCAATCTGCTCGCGGACGCCGTACGGGACAGCGGCGCCGATGTCGGGGCCGAGCCGCGAGCCGCCCGCGAACCCCAGGGGAGGAAGGCCGATGACCGTGTCGTCGCTGTCTGAGCCGGGCCGCGCCCGCACCGTCGGTGCGACCGGACCCGTACTCACCGTGGACGGGCTGCACATCACCGTCTCCGGCGGTCGCGCCGAGGCCGTCCGCGACGTGTCCTTCACCGTCCACGCGGGCGAGGCCGTCGGCGTCGTCGGCGAGTCGGGCAGCGGCAAGACGCTGACCTGCCGCTCGCTGCTCGGCGTGCTGCCGCCCGGCTGCGAGGTGTCGGCGGGCAGCGCGGTGCTGGCCGGTGCGGATCCCGACGGTACGGAAGCGGTCGGTACGGCGACGGCCGGTGCCTCGGCCGCGGGTGGGTCGGCGGCGGGTGGGTCGGCGGCCGGAAAGGCGTCGCCCGCAAGCTCGTGGCCCACAAGCCGGACGTTCGGCAAGGCGTCCGCCGCGAAGTCCTCGGCCAGGAAGTCGTCGGGCGCCGCCTCGTCGTCCGGTACCGATCTGACCGCGCTCGACAAGCGGCAGTGGGAGCGGCTGCGCGGGGTGGAGCTGGGCGCGGTCTTCCAGGACCCGGCCTCGTATCTCAACCCGGCGCTGACCGTGGGCCGCCAGCTCGCGGAGCCGCTGCGCGTACGCCTCGGTCTGAAGCGGGCGCGGGCGCACGAGCGGGCCGTGGAACTCTTCGCCTCGGTCGGCCTGCGCGATCCCGCCGACGTCTACCACCGGTACCCGCACGAGCTGTCGGGCGGCATGCTGCAACGCGTCCTGATCGCCATCGCGGTCGCCTGCGATCCGCGGCTGCTCGTCGCGGACGAGGCGACGACGGCGCTCGACACCGTCGTGCAGGCCGAAGTCCTCGATCTGCTGGCCCAGTTGCGCGACGAGCGCGGTCTCGCCCTGCTGCTGGTCACCCACGACCTGGCCGTCGTCGCCGAGGTCACCGACCGGGTGCTGGTCTTCTACGCGGGCGAGATCGTCGAGGACGGCCCCACCCAGGACGTCGTCCACCGCCCCGCGCACCCCTACACCGCCGCGCTGCTGCGCGTCGCCTCCCTCGGCGACTGGAACCGCCGCGAGCTGGCCGTCATCCCCGGCCGTCCGCCCGAGGCGGGCGAGGCCCCGGTCGGCTGCCGGTTCGCCGACCGCTGCGCCTTCGCCGAGGACCGCTGCCGTACGCGGCCGGTGCCGCTCACCGCGACCGCCGACGGCCGCCGTGTCCGCTGCGTGCGCGCCGCGGAACTCGCCCTGTCCCCGCCGCCCCTCCAGGAGGTGCCCGCATGACCACCACCCCCGCGGCCCGCACGGCGCCGGTCTCCGACGTCTCCCCGCCCACGGCGGACATCGAGCGGCCGGTCGCGCCGTCCGCGGTGCCCGCCGCCGAACGCGAGACGCGGGCGTCCGCGCCCGCGCTCCAGGTCGAAGGGCTCGGTGTCACCTACCAGCGGCGCCCCGGCCACAGCCACAGCGCCCCCGTGCTGAGCGGTGTGGACCTGGAGGTGACGGCCGGTCAGATCCTCGGGGTGATCGGCGAGACCGGGTCGGGTAAGACGACGCTGGCGCGGGCCGTGGTCGGGCTGGCGCCGGTGGTGGCCGGGCGGATCGGCGTGGCGGGCGTCGAGGTCGGCGCGCTGCGCGGACGGGAGTTGCGCGACCACCGGCGGTCCGGGCTGGTGCAGTACATGTTCCAGGACCCGCTGCGGTCGCTGGACCCGGATCTGACGGTGAACGACCTGGTGGGCGAGCCGTTGGCGGTCGCCGGGGTGGAGCGCGGCGAGCGGCGCGGCGGGGTGGCGGAGGCGCTGCACCGGGTGGGGCTCGACGCGGGCACCCTGGGCGGCCGGATTCCGGCCCAGCTCTCCGGCGGCCAGCGTCAGCGCGTGTCCTTGGCGCGGGCGATCGTCACGCGGCCCGCGTTGCTGCTGGCGGACGAGCCGGTCAGCGCGCTGGACGCCTCGAACCGCAACCATGTGCTGCGGCTGCTGGACGAGTTGCGCCGCGACCTGGGCGTGGCCGTCGTCGTCATCTCGCACGACCTCAGCTCGCTGGCCGGGATCGCCGACCGGATCGCGGTGCTGTACCGGGGGCGACTGGTCGAACAGGGCCCGACCGCCGATGTGCTGGCCCGCCCGCTGCACCCGTACACCGCGCTGCTCACCGCGTCCGCGCCCCGCGTGGACCGCGATCCGTCGAAGCGGCGCGAGCGGCCGGGGCCGCCCGGTGAGGTGCCGGTCTGGGCGGCCGACCCCGGCGCCTGCGTCTTCGCCCACCGCTGCCCGCTGGCGGACGCCGACTGCCGTGCGCAACCGGGCAGTTCTCCGCACTCGGGCGAGCGGGCCGCCGCCTGTCACCACCCGGTCGCCGCCGCCCGCTGACCCGCGCACACCACCAGCAACCCCACGATCTTCGGGAGAGACCCCGTGCCCATCGAATTCATCGGCATCGCCAGCACCCAGCAGTTCAGTGAGACCGGCGCCGCGTCCGGGCCTGTCGTCGACCCCGGCTACCTGACCGAACTGGCCCTGGCGCACGAGGAGTCCGGCTTCGACCGTGTGCTGGTCGCGCACTCCTCCGCGAGCCCCGACGGCTTCACCGTCGCCGACCAGATCCTGAACCGTACGACCCGGCTCGGTGTGCTGCTCGCCCACCGTCCCGGTTTCGTCGCCCCGACGCTCACGGCCCGCAAGTACGCCACGCTCGACGCCTTCCACCCTGGCCGGGTCGCGCTGCACGTCATCACCGGAGGCGACGACGCCGACCAGGCGCGGGACGGCGACCTCAGCGACAAGCCGACCCGCTACCGGCGCACCGACGAGTTCCTCGACGTGGTGCGCAAGGAGTGGGAGTCGGCCGAACCCTTCGACTACGAGGGCGAGTTCTACACCGTGCGCGGCGGCTACTCGTCGGTCCGCCCGGCCGATCCGATCCCGGTGTACTTCGGCGGCGCGTCCGGTGACGCGGTGCGGGTCGGCGGCAAGCACGCGGATGTGTACGCCTTCTGGGGCGAGCCGCTCGCGGGGATCGCCGAGCGCATCCGGCAGGTCCGCGCGGCGGCGTCGCCGTACGGCCGCGACCCGCGGTTCAGCGTCAGCCTGCGCCCGATACCGGCCGCCACGGAGGCCGAGGCGTGGCGCCGCGCCGAGGACGTCCTGCGGCTGACGAAGGAGAAGGCGGGCGAGGTGCGCAAGGCGTTCAACCTCGACCACACCGCACAGGAGGGCTCGCGCAGGCTGCTCGAATACGCCGCCAAGGGCGACGTGCACGACAAGCGGCTGTGGACGGCGGTCGCCAAGGTCACCGGGGCCGCGGGCAACTCCACGGCGCTGGTGGGCAGTTACGAGCAGGTCGCCGAGTCGCTGCTGGACTACGTGGGCCTGGGCGTGTCCACCCTCCTGATCCGCGGCTTCAGCCCGCTGGAGGACGCCCGCGACTACGGCGCCCTGGTGCGGCTGGTCCGCGAGCAGACCGACGGCGCCGCGCTGACCGGAGCGGCTGCCGTATGACCGCCGGGACCGGGAGCGCGCCCTCGGTGGGGAGGAGGGCCGGGGCGGTCACCCCGACGACCTCCCACTGGGGGGCGTTCGGGGTACGGCGGAACGCGGACGGCACGGTCACCGCCGTCCCGCACCCCGCCGACCCCTCGCCGTCACCGCTGCTGCGCGGTGTGCCGGGATCGCTCCGGCACGCCACCCGGATCCGGCGGCCCGCCGCCCGGCGCGGCTGGCTGGAGCACGGCCCCGGTCCCACCTCCGGGCGCGGCGACGAGCCCTTCGTGGAACTCGGCTGGGACGAGGCGCTTGACCTGGCCGCCGCCGAACTGGCTCGGGTCCGCGACGAGTTCGGCAACACGGCGGTGTTCGGCGGCTCGTACGGCTGGGCGAGCGCGGGGCGCTTCCACCACGCGCAGAGCCAACTCCACCGGTTCCTGGCGCAGTTCGGCGGCTACACGGGCTCGCGCAACTCGTACAGCCTGGGCACCTCGCTGGTGCTGCTGCCGTATCTGGTCGGCGACGCGGAGTCGGTGCTGCGGTCCTCGTCCACCTGGCCGACGATCACCGGGCACACCGAACTGATCATCGCCTTCGGCGGAATCCCCGCGAAGAACGTGCATGTCACCCCCGGCGGGGTGACCCGGCACGGCACGCCCGGCCATCTGTCGGCGCTGGCCGCGGCCGGTGCCCGGGTCGCGCTGGTCAGCCCGCTGCGCGACGACCTGCCGGACGGCCTGGACGCCGACTGGTACCCGATCCGCCCGGCGACCGACACCGCGCTGATGCTGGCGCTCGCCCACACCCTGGTCGACGAGGGCCTGTACGACCGGGAGTTCGTCGCCCGCTACTGCGCCGGGGCCGACACCTTCCTGCGCTATCTGCGCGGCGCCGACGACGGCACGGTGAAGGACGCGCGGTGGGCCGCGGCGCTCACCGGCATCCCGGCCGACCGAATCCGCGACCTGGCCCGCAGCGCCGCGCGGCAGCGCACCCTGGTCACCGTCACCTGGTCGTTGCAGCGCATCCAGCACGGCGAGCAGCCGGTGTGGGCGGCGCTCGCGCTGGCCGCGCTGCTCGGCCAGATCGGACTGCCGGGCGGCGGATTCGGCCACGGCTACGGCTCGATGGGCGACGTGGGCGACACCGGTCCGCAGGTCCGGCTGCCGTATCTGCCCCAAGGGCCGAATCCCGTCGCGGAGTTCATCCCCTGCGCCCGGATCGCGGACCTGCTGCTGCGTCCCGGCGAGGAGTACGACTACGACGGCACGCGCCGCCGCTACCCGGACATCCGGCTGGTGCACTGGGCCGGCGGCAACCCCTTCCACCACCATCAGGACCTGGGCAGGCTGCGGCGCGCCTTCGGGCGGCCGGACACCGTGCTGGTGCACGAGACGCACTGGACGGCGACCGCCCGCCACGCCGACCTGGTGTTCCCCGCCACCACGTCCCTGGAGCGCGAGGACATCGGCGGCGGGCGGCGCGACACGCATCTGATCGCCATGCACCGCGCGGTCGAGCCGGTCGGCGAGGCCCGCGACGACCACGCGATCCTGGCCGGTCTGGCCGAACGCCTCGGATTCGGCGAGCGGTTCACCGAGGGACGGGACCCGGCGGGATGGCTGGAGCACCTGTACACCCGGTGGGCCGAGGAGTTGGCGGCCACCGGGGCCGGCGAGCCGCCCGCCTTCGCGGACTTCTGGTCGGCGGGCGAGTGGGAACTGCCGCCGCAGCCCGCCGAGCGCACGCTCTTCGCCAGCTTCAGGGCCGACCCGCTGGGCGCGCCCCTGGCCACCCCCAGCGGCCGGATCGAGCTGACCAGCGCGACGGTGGCCGCCCTCGGGCTGCCCGACTGCCCCGGCCACCCGGCCTGGCTCGAACCCGACGAGTGGCCGGGCGCCCCGGCCGCGGACCGGCTGCCGCTGCTGCTGATCGCGAACCAGCCCGCCAACCGGCTGCACAGTCAGCTCGACACCGGGGCCGCGAGCCTGGACGCCAAGGTCGCCGGGCGCGAGGCGCTGCGGATCCATCCGGCGGACGCGGCGGCCCGTTCGGTCCGCGACGGCGATCTGGTGCGGATCTTCAACGACCGGGGCGCCTGCCTGGCGGGCGCGGTGCTCACCGACCGGGTACGGCCCGGTGTCGTACGGCTGCCGACCGGCGCGTGGTTCGACCCGGTGCCCGGTCACGAGCCGCCGCTGTGCGCGCACGGCAATCCGAACGTGCTGACCGCCGACATCCCCAGCTCCCGGCTCTCCCAGGGCTGCACCGGCCAACACGCCCTGGTCGAGGTCGAGTTGTGGACCGGAGGGCCGCCGCCCGAGGTGACCGTCCGCCGGCCGCCCGCCTTCGCCGACGATCCGCGCGCGGGCCGTACGGCGCACGCGACACCCTCGACGGCCGCCGCGGGACCGACCGCCGCTGACACGTACGCGCCCGGCCCGTACGGCCGCCTCGGACCACCCGAGCCCGGCGACCCCCACTTCGAACGGCCCCACCACAGGAAGGCCACACCGTGACCACCGACCTCGCGTCCTCGTCCGGCACCGGCTCCGCCGCGCCCGCGGACGCCGCCGCCACCGGCCTGCCCGCACCCGACTACGACCGGCTGCCCGAGGTCGCGGCGGCGCTGGCCGCGCGGGCCGGTGAGCACGACCGGGACGCGAGCTTCCCGCACGAGGGCGTGGCCGCCGTGCACGCCGCCGGACTGCTCACCGCGACCGTCGACCGCGGCCACGGCGGCGCGGAGGCCGGTCTCGCCGACACCGTACGCATCCTGCGGGCGCTCGGCGGCGGTGATCCGGCGGTCGCGCTGGTCACGTCGATGACGCTGTTCGCGCACGCGGCGCAGGCCCGCGCCCCGCACTGGCCGCAGGACACCTACGGCGAGCTGCTGGCCGAGTCCGCGCGGCGCCCGGCGCTGGTGAACGCACTGCGGGTGGAGCCCGATCTGGGCAGTCCGGTACGCGGCGGGCTTCCGGCGGCCACCGCGCGGCGGCGCGAGGACCACTGGGAGCTGACCGGGCACAAGATCTTCTCGACCGGCGCGGTGGCGCTGCGCTGGATGATGGTGTGGGCGCGCACCGACGAGGAGCCGGTGCGGACCGGTTCGTTCCTGGTGCGCACCGACTCGCCGGGCATCGAAGTGCGGCCCACCTGGAACCACTTGGGGCTGCGCGCCAGCCGCAGCGACGACGTGCTGTTCGACTCGGTCCGTGTGCCGCTCGGCCGCACCGCCGGGCTCGCGGAGCCCGGCCAGGACGGCGGCCGGGACGTCGTGGGCGGTGCCTGGAACTCGCTGGGCCTGACCGCGCTCTACCTCGGCGTGGCGCGCGCCGCCCTGCGGTGGCTGACCGGTTTCCTGCACGAGCGCGTGCCCAGCGCGCTCGGCGCTCCATTGGCCACGCTGCCGCGCTTCCAGAGCGCGGTCGGCGAGATCGAGGTCCAACTGGCCGGTGCGGAGAGGCTGGTGGCTGCGCTGGCCGAGGCCGTCGACAGCGGCGATCCGCTCGCCGCCGCGGAGGCGGGCGGCGCGAAGGTGCTCGGCACCCGGGCCGCGATCGGTTCGGTCGAGCAGGCCGTCGCGCTGATCGGCAACAACGGCCTGACCAACGACAACCCGCTGCAACGCCATCTGCGGGACGTGCTGTGCTCCCGCGTCCATACCCCGCAGGACGACTCGGTGCTGCTCGGCACCGGGCGCGCCGCCCTCGATCTCGGCGGGTCCGCCCGCTGACCCCCTTTTCGCCTTCTCTTCCGCTCCCTCTCACGAAAGGCCCCAGCAGCCATGCCTGTTGAGTTCATCGGCATGATCGGCACCCGCGACGTCTCCGAGGTCCGTCCTCCGTCCGGGCCGGTCGTCGACCCCGACTACACGCGGCGGTTCGCCCTCGCCCACGAGGAGGCGGGCTTCGACCGCGTCCTGATCGGCTACGGCTCCGGCAGCCCCGACGGTACGCAGGTCGCCGCCCATGTCGCCGCGCACACCGAGCGGTTGGGCCTGCTGGTGGCGCACCGCCCCGGCTTCGTCGCCCCGACCCTTGCGGCCAGGACCTTCGCCACCCTCGACCAGTTCTCCGGCGGGCGCACTGCGGTGCACATCATCACCGGCGGGCACGACGCCGAGCAGCGCAGGGACGGCGACCACCTCGGCAAGGACGACCGCTACGCGCGGACCGACGAATACCTCGACATCCTCAAGTCCGCCTGGACCAGCACGGAACCGGTCAGCCACGAGGGCCGCTTCTACCACTACGAGGACTACCTCTCCGAGGTGCGCCCGGTCACCGAGCCCCGCATCCCGCTGTACTTCGGCGGCTCGTCCGAGGCGGCCTACCGGGTCGGCGGCAAGCACGCCGACGTCTTCGCGCTGTGGGGCGAACCGCTGGCGGAGACGGCGGAGCAGATCGCGTCCGTGCGGGCCGCGGCCGAGGCGGCGGGCCGCACCGAGCCGCCGCGGATCAGCGTCTCCTTCCGGCCGATCCTCGGCCGTACCGAGGAGGAAGCGTGGGACCGCGCGCACCGCATCCTGGACACCATCAACTCCCGCGGCGCGGCCGGCTCGTTCGTCGGCAGCCGCCGCACGACCCTGCCGGTCGGCCCGGACGCCCAGCCGCAGAACACCGGCTCGCAGCGGCTGCTCGCCGCCGCGGCCAAGGGTGAGCTGCACGACCGCGCGCTGTGGACCCCCACCGCCAAGGCGACCGGGGCGGCGGGCAATTCGACCGCCCTGGTCGGCACGCCGGAGACCGTCGCCCAGGCGCTGCTGGACTACGTGGACATCGGCGTCACCACGCTGCTGATCCGCGGCTACGACCCGCTGGACGACGTGATCGACTACGGCCGTGACCTGCTGCCGCTGGTCCGGGCCGAGGTGGCCCGGCGCGACGCGGACGCGACGGGCGTGTCCGGCTCCGCTCCCGCGGTCGCCGCCGTGAGCGGTGCCCGATGAGCGCCCCGGTCGGCCTCGCCGAGGCCACCGGAGACCCGGTGCACCCGCGAGTCCCGAGCCCGCCGGAGGAGGCCGCGCCGGTCGCGGACTGGTACCCGGCCGCGGGCCTGGCGCACCGCGGCACCGTCGTCCTGCTCCCCGGGCGCGGTGAACATCCGGGCGTGTACGAGCGGTTCGGCCGGCGGCTGGCGGCCGACGCGTATGTCGTCCACGTCCTCGACGTGCCCGAGGACGGCGATCCCGAGCCGGTCGCGGGCGCCGTCGAAGCGATCGCGGCGGGCGCGGCCAGGCCGCTGGTGCTGGCCGGTTCCGACAGCGGGGCCCTGCACGCGCTGGCAGCCGCGGGGCGTACGGGCGTCGCACCGGACGCGCTGCTGCTCGCCGGGGCGCCGGAACCGGGCGCGGCGGCCGGGTGGGACGACGAGCTGGCCGTACGCACGGCGTGCCCGACGCACCGGGGGCGGCTGGACGCCGATCCGCTGTTCGTCGCCGGCGCCCTCGCCGCCCCCGTCCCCGGCGCGCTGGCCGAGGCCGCCGACGCGGCGCTCACAGCCGGGCTCCCGTTCCCGGCCCTCGTGCTGCACGGCGCGGCCGACCCGGTCTCCGCGCCGTCCGTCGCACACTCCCTGGCCGCGCGGCTGCCCGCGGCGACCCTGGCCACGGTGACGGACGGCAGGCACGACGTGCTCAACGACATCCAGCACCGCAGTGTCGCCGCCCTCGTCGTCCAGTGGCTGGAGCGGCTGCGTATCGCTCCCTCGCTCCCGCCGATCCTCACGGTGACCCCGGTCGCCGCGCCCTGACGCCCCGCCATGTGCCGGGCCCCGTAAGGGGTCCGGCCACTCCCCTGGCATCCGACCCGGAAGGACCGCCCGTCATGACCGCGACCCCGTCGCTCGCCGCTGCCACCAACTCACCCGTGGATCACACCCGTTCCGCCGCCGGAGCGGTACGTCCGGCCGATCTGCTGCGGCGTACGCTGCGGCGGCAGGCGACGGCGGTGACCGTCGTGACCGTGCCGGGTCCCGCGGGATTCACCGCGACGTCCTTCACCTCGGCATCCCTCGAACCGGCCCTGGTGTCCTTCTACTTGTCCACCACGGCGTCCACGGCGGGCGCCGTCAGGTCGGCCGACCGTTTCGCCGTGCATCTGCTCGGGTCCGACCAGGAGGACCTGGCGCGGGGCTTCGCGCGCAGTGGAGTGGACCGGTTCGCCGGGGTGGACTGGACACCGGACACGGGCGGGCTGCCGCTGCTGTCCGGGGTGCCGGCCTGGCTGACCGCCCGTACCGTGCACGTCCACGACGTCGGCGACCACTTCCTCGTGGTCGGCCATGTGGAGGACGCGGGCGGTCCCGGCGCGGACTCGCCGCTTGTCCACCACGACGGGGCGTTCGGCACCTTCCACACCGACCGGCCCCGCGCGTAACCGCGGCGGGCGTCGCGGGGGGGTCCCGGCGTCAGGCCGCCTTCCGCGCCTCGATGAGGAAGCGGGTCACCGTGGCCGTGAACGACCCCTCGGACGTGATGTGTTCGTGCAGGGCGCGCAGGGTGTCGCGGTGCTCGGCGACCGTGAAGCCGGGGACCATCCAGATGACCTTGCGCAGGTAGTAGACGACCGCGCCGATGTCGTGGAATTCCATCCGCAGCGACTCGGCGCGCAGGTCGACCACCTCGAGTCCGGCCGCGGCGGCGCCCGCACGCGCCAGGTCGGGGTGGCGCGCGCCGCGCACCGCGTCGGGCTGCTCTCCGAGGAAGAACTCCACGAGTTCGAACGCGCTGGCCGGGCCGACCTGCTGGGAGAAGTACGTGCCGCCGGGGCGCAGGACGCGCGCGATCTCGTCCCACCACACCGTCACGGGGTGGCGGCTGGTCACCAGGTCGAACGCCTCGTCGGCGAAGGGCAGCGGGGGCTCGTCCGTGTCCGCGACGACGACCGCGCCGCGCGGGTGCAGCAGCGCGGTCGCCTTGGCCACATTCGGCGGCCACGACTCGGTCGCGGCCATCAGCGGCGGCAGCGCGGGCACCCCGGCGAGCACTTCGCCGCCGCCGGTCTGGATGTCGAGCGCGGCCGACGCCCGGCCGAGACGCTCGCCCATCCGCCGCTGATACCCCCACGACGGCCGCTGCTCGGTGGCCCGCCCGTCCAGCCAGGAGAAGTCCCACCCGTCGACCGACACCGAGTCGGCCTCCGCCACCAGCGCGTCGAAGTCACGTTCCATCCCGGCATCATCGCCGCAGGCCGCCCGCCGGACCACTCCATTAACGCGGACCCCGACCGCCTCGGACCTCGACCAGCCCGAGCTCGGGCCTCGAACACACCCGGGCCGCGACCAGCCCAGGCTTCGACCACCTCGGACCTCGACCACCTCGGACCTCAATCACACCCGGGCCTCGATCAACCGGCGCCTGGACCACGGGCCGTACCTGAGGAGCCGGCCAGCAAGGGGGCCGTCCCGCGCCGGAGGCGGCCCCTGCCGCTCAGCGCACCGGCACCCCGCCGTAGCCCTGGACGATCGGCCGCCAGGTCGGCTGGAACTGGGGAAGGGTCGAGCCCACCGCCCACGCGGTGGGTGTGCCGGGCAGCGGGTGCGGCACGGCGGCCACGCCGAAGAGCGAGGCACCCTGGCCCGCCGCGTCTGTCGCCGCGGGCTCGGCGTGCCAGGCCGCGCCGTCCCAGCGCATGGTGAACGCCGGTGTGGCCAGGCCCTGTTGCTCGCCGACGGCGATCAGGCCGTGCTCGCCGTACGCGGTGACGCCGTGCAGGTCCGCGTGGACGGCGGGCGCCGCGACCTCCGTCCACGTACGCCCGTCCCAGTGCAGGGTCAGCGGGGAGTTCGTGCCGTCCGGCGTGCTGCTCCCACCGACCGCCCACACGTCGTCGGGGCCGAGCACGGCGACGCTCTCCAGCGACTCGCCGCGGCCGGCGGTGTGCGGCGTCGGCACGATCCGCCAGGCCGCGCCGTCCCAGCGCTCGACGAGCGGGCGGCCCTCGCCCCGCGCGTCGTAGACGACGCCGACGGCCCAGACACGACCGTCGCCGTCGGCCGCCGCCCCCGACAGCAGCGCGTCGCCGCCCGGCTCCGGGGTGGCGACCGACGACCAGGCGCGCCCGTTCCAGTGGTACGCCAGCGGGCGCGGCGCGCCGATCCGGTCCTGCGCGGTGACGCCGACCGTCCAGAGGTCGTCCGGGCCGGTGCCCGCGAGCGCCGACGGGTACGCCGACCGGTCGGCGGCCTCCGCGGGCAGCGGGACGTCCTGCCAGCGGCGGCCGTCGAAGTGCTCGGCCAGCGAGCGGTCCTGGAACGCCGCGGCGTCGTTCCAGGAGCCGACGGCCCAGACGTCACGGGCGGACAGCGGCAGTACGGCGTCGAGCTTGCCGTTCGCCGCCGCGCCGCCGGACGGCCGGTGGGCGAGCGGGCCGGTGGCGTTCCACCGGGCGCCGTCGAACCGCTCGGCGACGGGGACGTTCACGCCCGACGGCTCCTCGCGGTAGCCGACCGACCACGCGTCGAGCGAGTCGCGGGCCGCCACGGCGCGCAGTTCCTCGTCCCGCTCGGGCCCGGCCGCGCGGCGGCTGCGCCACCCCGGCAGGTCGGGGCCGCCGGGCGCGGGCGCGGCAGCGGAAGCGTCCGGCACCGGGGCGAAGGCCGAGTCCCGTACCCCGTCGCCGGGCGCCGCCGTCGCCGTAGCCGCGCCCGCTCCCGTTCCGGCGAGCGCCGCCGCAGCCGTGAGGGCCGCCGCGGCGAACACTCCGCCGCGCGCCCGCCTCGGGCCGAGGCCCCGCGTCAGTCGCCGTCCCCGTCGTGTCCGCATCCCGCTGCCGCCTCCGTCGTCGTGTCGCGCGCCGTCCGGGCGTCCGAACGGCCCGGTTCCGGCTTCGACACTGCCCTACGCGGCGGCGCGGGTGCGGCTGCCCACGCCGGGCGTTACGGTGACGCACCGTCAGCGGAGCCGGACGGCGGCGGCCCCGGACGGTGCGTCAGAACTGCACGTCGGCGCAGGAGTAGAAGGCGTTCGCGGTGTCCGCGATGGTCCAGACGCCGACGATGAGCTGCTTGCCGCTCAGCCCGCTGGGGATCGTGCCCTGGTGGACGACGGTGGCGGGCGGCTGGGAGCCGTTGTAGGGGATCTTCAGGAAGGGCGTGGTGTTGAGCATCGCCCGGGTGAGCGGCTTCTTCGGGTCGTACCCGGCCTTGGTCAGGTAGTACGAGAAGTCGGTCGTCGAGTGCCGGGCGGTCAACTTCCAGGTGAAGGTGTAGCTCTGACCGCCCGTCACGTGCGTGGCGGGCCAGCCGCCGTTGCGCGGGTCGTCGAGCTGGGCGAAGCGGCTGTTGGCGCCGCTGCAGATCTTGCCGTCGGCGGGACCACCGGCCGGGAAGCCCTTGGGGCCCTCGACGCTCTGCGGCTCGTACTGGATGTCGCCGCAGTTCGTGACGGTCCCGGCGGCGCACAGCGCCTGGCGGCTGGGCGGGGTGCTGATGTAGCCGTGACTGCTGGCGCTTCCGGTGGCGAGCACGAACGAACCGGCGACGCCGAGCCCGATCACGGCCGCACTGATCTTCTTGCGCATGGCGTACTCCTTGAGAACGTGGGGGAGTTCCGCGGATGTCTACGGTCGTACGCGGCCCGGACCTGCCCGTGCGGCACAAGACCACACCGATCCAGGTCTAGACCAAGTCGCACCCTAGTCCCAGGATTTAGTCATGTCCACACCAAGAATCAGCCGTGCGGCGGCGCAATGTGTCCGCTACGCACGGCGGGGGGGGGGGGGGGGGGGGGGGGGGGGGGGGGGGGGGGGGGGGGGGGGGGGGGGGGGGGGGGGGGGGGGTGGGGTGGGTGGGGAGGGGGAGG